>NZ_MLBG01000002.1 GCF_001936595.1 Desulfovibrio sp. DV | reverse complement strand
TGGCGGCCATGGCCAAGATTCCGGCCGCCCGGGTCACGTCTTCGGACAAGATTCGCCTGGAGAACCTGGAAGGGGAGCTCAAAAACCTCGTCTTTGGCCAAAACGAGGCCGTAGACGGCATTGCCAAGGCCATCCTGCGCTCCCGGGCCGGACTGGCCAATGCCGGCAAGCCCACCGGGTCGTTCCTGCTGGCCGGTCCGACCGGCGTTGGCAAGACCGAACTGGCCAAGCAGCTGGCTGCGGTGCTCGGCATCAACTTCGTGCGTTTCGACATGAGCGAATACATGGAAAAGCACGCGGTGGCCCGGCTCATCGGCTCGCCTCCGGGCTATGTCGGCTTCGAGCAGGGCGGTCTTTTGACCGACGCCATCCGCAAGCATCCCTATTCCGTGCTGCTCCTCGACGAAATCGAGAAGGCGCACCCGGATATGTTCAGCATCCTGCTCCAGGTGATGGACTACGCGACACTGACCGACAACAGCGGGCGCAAGGCGGACTTCGGCCATGTTATCCTGCTTATGACCACCAACGCCGGAGCGCGTGAGATGGCAGCCAAGAGCATCGGCTTTGGAGCCAACAAGCCCGGCGAGGCGGCGGACAAGGGCAAGAAGGCCATTGAGCGGCTGTTTAGTCCCGAGTTTCGCAACCGCCTGGACGACATCATCAGCTTCAAGCCCCTGGTGCCTGAGGTCATGGACCGCATCGTCCACAAGTTCATCCGGGAACTCAACGCCCAGATGGCGGAAAAGCGCGTGTTCGTGCGCCTGACCCCGGCGGCTGCGGCCAGGTTGTCTGAAAAGGGTTTTGACGCCGACTACGGCGCGCGCCCCTTGTCCCGGGTCATCCAGGTGGAGATCAAGGACACGCTGGCTCAGGAGATGCTCTTCGGCAAGCTGCAAAAGGGCGGAGAGGCGGTTGTGGACGCCGCGCCCGAGGGTGCACCGGAGCTGTTCAGCTTCACCTTCTCCAGCCGCGCGCCGCGAAAGGCCGTGGCCGAAGCAGCCGATGCGGCCGACGCCGGCTAGGGTGCGGGAAAGCGAGAAGCGATTACGAAGTAAGAAGCCTCCGGCCGGGGTCGTGAGAGAAGAGGAAGAGGCCTCCGGCGGCCAAAGGGCTGAGCCCTTTGGAATCCCACCTGGGGGAAGTTTGATTTGACCGGGTGCGTTGCCAAGTCGAGACGCGTAATTGCTTTTTGAACTTGACGGGAACCACAGTTGCTCCGGCGGCCGGGAGGGGCTCAGCCCCTCCCGGACCCTCCCGAAAGGGGGTAGTGGAGGAATCATCCTCAAGTGATGCGTTTTGTTCCAGTGGGAAGACTTTGTTGCACCAGCCTGAAACCAGGATCGCCGCCAGCCGGCGGTCCTGGTTTTTTATGGCGTCGAGCCGGCGTCTGGATTGCGCGCCATCCGGCGTCCGGCCTTGCCCCGGGGCCTTGGACGGCCTATGGAGACCCATGCCTGTATTTGCCCTGATCGACGAACCGATCTTCCCCAAGCCGACCCTGGCCGAGCCGGGTGGGTTGCTCGCTGTTGGCGGCGACCTGAGCCTGGAGCGGCTGCTGGCCGCCTATCGCCGGGGCATTTTTCCGTGGTATGACGACCAAAGCCCCATCCTCTGGTGGTCGCCGGACCCCCGCCCCATCCTCATCCCCGGCCAGGTGCATGTGTCGCGGCGGCTTTCGCGCACCATTCGCTCCGGCAAATTCCGGGTGACCCTGGACACGGATTTCAGCGGCGTCATTCGCGGCTGCGCCGCCATGATGCGCGACGCCGGCGACGGCACCTGGATTGTGCCGGAGATGATCGAGGCCTATGAGCGTTTGCACTGCGCCGGCTACGCCCACAGCGTGGAAGCCTGGCAGGACGGCGAATTGGTGGGTGGGGCCTACGGTGTGGCCATCGGCAAGGCCTTTTTCGGCGAATCCATGTTCCATCTGGCCACGGACGCATCCAAGGTGGCCTTTGTGACCCTGGCGCAGTTTCTGGAGCGGCAGCATTTCCACTTCATCGACTGCCAGCAAACCACCGGGCATTTATGCCGTTTTGGGGCGCTGGAAGTGACGCGCAACGAGTTTTTAAAGCGGCTCGAAGTGGCGCGGGAAGAAGCGGGGATGGTGGGGACGTGGGAGTTGGAAGAGCAGGTGGGGGCGGATGCGGGGGTGTGGCGACGAGAGGAACCGAGACGATTTTCCCTTGCTGTTCAAGCAAAACAAATGTATAAATCAGGTAATGGTGAAGAATCTGAATAAATTGTTGCATTCAAGTCAGTTGGTAGGTCAAACAACTTCACCAAAGGAGTAGGGCAATGTCAAAGGTATTACTCATCGACAGAGACGTTTCCCAAGGCAATATGATAGCGGACATTTTGAAGACCAGTTCGCAGGAAATCGTTTTTGTGCATTCTGTTGATGAAGCGATTGCTATCTTCCATAGAGAGCAGTTTGATTTGATATTTTTGGATGTCGCTCCGGAGAAAAATGCCCTGGCGGCTGTTCAAGGCGTCATAAAAGGTGTCGAAGATATCTTAAAGAAAAGAGTCCCTTTTATTGTCCTCGCAAAAAGTTTTAGTGAAAGTGCTTCCTTGCTTGATACGACAGGAGTCGATGTGCTGCTGGAAATCCCAGCCCATTCTGAGCAATTAAAACCGATAGTTGAGCAATTTGTAGGCTGTAAAATCAAGTAATGCGCTTGGAAATCCGGTTTCTCGGATACGGTCAGGAAAATTGGCAGTGGCGTTACTTGGGTTTCTGTGGGTGGTTGATTGTAGTTTTCCGTCGCCGGCCCATGCCGTCGCCAAACCGAAGCGACGGGTGGCATTGCGCTGGACGTTTCGCAGTGCCGTAAGACTTTTCCTGCATCCAGCGTGTGTTCTGGTGTTGCACTTGCAACATTCCTTCGGCAGGCCCATACGGCCGGGTCGGGCGAAACATCGTTTCGTCGCGCTTGTACGCCGAAAGATGCGGGATTTCCCCGCTACCCTCTCTTTGCGGCAACAAATTTCCGTATCTTCTGCTTCTGCAAGGCAATAATCGCCTTCAACCGCCCATACTCACTTTTGTAATACGCCAACTCATCCTCAGGGCTGGCATACGAATCCAGGCCGGTGAAATCCTTCTGCGTTGACCGGATTTGCTTCGGCTTTTGGTGTTGCGAATCGTCGGTCATGGCTTGCATCCTTGGAGAGCGTTTGCAAAGTCTGTTAGGTACAGGGCAACTGGCCGGAATCAAGCCTTCGCCCGACTGTCCACCCACTTGGCCACGCGGATCGGCTCAAAGGACCGCATGGCAGCAAGCAACCCTTCGGGCGTGTCCGACGACAGCACCAACCCCTTTTGCGTTTCCTTCAAAAATCCTTCGCCGGCCATGCGATCCACGAACTGCAAAAGCGGGGCGTAGTATTCCTGGATGTTGAGCAGGCCGCAGGGTTTCTCGTGCAGCCCAAGCTGGGCCCAGGTGATGATCTCGCAAAATTCCTCAAGGGTGCCCATGCCGCCGGGCAGGGCGATAAAGCCGTCGGCCAGTTCGGCCATGCGCGCCTTGCGTTCGTGCATCGAGGACACCACGTGCAGCTCGGTCAAGCGCGGATGGGCCAGTTCCTTGCGGCGCAGAAAATCCGGCAACACGCCAACAGCCTTGCCGCCGGCGGCCAGCGTGGCATCGGCCACAGCGCCCATAAGCCCGACGCAGGCCCCGCCGTAGACAAGGGTCAGGCCCTCGGCCGCCAGGAGCCGGCCCAGGGCATTGGCCGCTTCCACATAGGCCGGATCGGCCCCGGACGATGAACCGCAGAACACGCATACGCTTTGCATCAAACAACTCCGCAACAGGGGGCCGCCTGGGCAGCCCCCTTGCTAAAGACTCAGGCAACGGTGAAACAACCGAAAAGAGCTACTCCAGGCCCGCGATGATGGGCTTGTGCTGGCTCAGGTCGAAATAGCCGCGCACCGGGAAGGGCAGGGTGTAATTGGGGATCTTGTCGAAATGGATAAACCCGATATCCTTGCCTTCGGCCAGCTCGGAAAGAGCGGTCAGGCCCAGAGGCACCGGGATATTGAGCGCGCAGGCGTGCACCTCGGACACCTTGTCCTGGTAGCGGGTCCTGATATACTCGATAAGGGCGTCGCGCTCCTCTTCGGTGAAGGACTCGAGCAGAATGCGCCGGCTGCTTTCAAAGCTGACCGGCAGATCCGGGTCCACGGGGTCGCCGATCAGCACGTTCCAATCGTAAATTTCGACCTCTTCCGGGTCCCACTCGGGCCGAAACAAATGGACGTTGACGTCCTTGCGGCCCTTGAAGCTTTTGATGACAATGGACACGGTCCAGGCCCGGTCCACAGGCAGGTTGAAATCTGCCGGAACGACATCGATCTCCATGAGGCGTCTCCTTGCACGGATAGGCTGTCCCCGGTCCGGCTGTGCGGCCGCCGGCCCGGACGCCGTGGGGGTTTTTTGCTTTTATTGGGTCGACAAGGATTGTAAAAGAAAACACCATGCATTTCCAGCTTGAATCCGAATACGTCCCGCGCGGCGACCAGCCCCGGGCCATCGACGAATTGGCGGTCAATCTCGACCAGGGCGTGCCGAGCCAGGTGCTGCTCGGCGCCACCGGCACCGGCAAAACCTTCACCATGGCCCAGGTGGTGTCCCGGCTCAACCGCCCGGCCCTGGTCATGGCCCCCAACAAAACTCTGGCCGCCCAGCTCTACAGCGAGTTCAAGGGCCTTTTCCCGCATAACGCAGTGGAATATTTCGTCAGTTATTACGACTACTACCAGCCCGAAGCCTATCTGCCGCGCACGGACACCTATATCGAGAAAGACGCCTCGATCAACGATGATATCGACAAGCTGCGCCATGCCGCCACCCATTCGCTCCTGACCCGGAGCGACGTGCTCATCGTGGCCTCGGTGTCCTGCATCTACGGCCTGGGGTCGCGGGATTATTACGAGCGGATGGTGCTGACGCTGACTGTGGGCGAAAAAGTCGGCATGGAAAAGGTCCTCGCCCGGCTGGTGGAAATCCAGTACGAGCGCAATGACTACGATTTCCACCGGGGTGTCTTTCGGGTGCGCGGCGACGTCATCGAGCTGATCCCGGCCTATAGCCGGGACCGGGCGCTGCGTCTGGAATTTTTCGACGACGACCTCGAAGCCATCTTGGAGACCGATCCGCTGACCGGCGAGGTGGTCGGGTCCATGGAAAAGGCCATCATCTTCCCGGCCAGCCACTATGTCTCGGACCGCACCAACTTAAACCGGGCCGTGTCCGACATACGCGAGGAACTGCGCCTGCGCCTGACCGAACTGCGCGAGGCGGGCGACCTGCTCTCGGCCCAGCGCCTGGAAATGCGTACCATGCAGGACCTCGAAATGATCGAGGAACTGGGCTACTGCAACGGCATCGAGAACTATTCCCGCCACCTCGACGGCCGCCGGGCCGGTGATCCGCCCTACACGCTGCTCGATTACTTCCCCAAGGATTTCATCCTGTTCGTGGATGAATCCCACATCACCGTGCCCCAAGTCGGCGGCATGTATGCCGGCGACCGCTCGCGCAAGCAGACCCTGGTCAACTACGGCTTCCGCCTGCCCTCGGCCCTCGACAACCGGCCGCTGCACTTCGAGGAATTCCTCGGCCGCATCGGCCAAGCCGTCTACGTCTCGGCCACGCCCGGCGACTGGGAGGTGCAGCGCAGCGAAGGCGTGGTGGTGGAGCAGATCATCCGGCCAACCGGCCTGCTTGATCCCATCGTGGAAGTGCGGCCGACCAAGGGGCAGGTGGACGACCTCATGGCCGAGTGCCGGCAGCGCATGGAGGCCGGCGAGCGGGTGCTGGTCACCACCCTGACCAAACGTATGGCCGAGGAATTAAACGAATATTTCAATTCCATGGGTGTGACCTCCCGCTACCTCCATTCCGACATCGAGACTCTGGAGCGGGTGGCCATCATCAAGGCACTGCGCCAGGGGGAATTCTCGGTGCTCGTCGGCATCAACCTCCTGCGCGAAGGTCTGGACATCCCGGAAGTGTCGCTGGTGGCCATACTGGATGCGGACAAGGAGGGCTTTTTGCGCTCGGTCCGCTCGCTCATCCAGACCTTTGGCCGGGCCTCGCGCAATGTCGACGGCCGGGTCATCCTCTATGCCGACACCATCACCCGATCCATGCGCGCGGCCATGGACGAGACGGCCCGGCGTCGGGAAATGCAGGAGGCGTCAAACCTCGAAACCGGCGTGGTGCCCCGGTCCATTGTCAAGACCATGGACAGCGTACTCGACAGCCTGTACCAGGGCGGACAATCCGGGACGACGTATGCCTCCTCGGGAAGCGGCGGGGGCGGCTACGCCACCGGCGGCAAGGGGCTGGCGGCCGGGACTTCGGTGCGGGAAGAGGCCGAGGCCTACGGCGGCCTGTCGAAAAAGGGCATGGAACGGAAAATCAAGATGCTGGAACGGGAAATGCGCGAGGCGGCCAAGGCCCTGGAATTTGAGAAAGCGGCCCAATGCCGCGATCAGGTGGCGCTTTTACGCCAGCGCCTGCTGGAGTTGGGCTGACATGCCCCACCGTTCCCTGCGTTTTCGCAGCAAAGCCGCACGCATCACCCATCGCCTCGGGACCTGGGGACCGCTCATCGGCGGCTTCATGGCCCTGTCCCTGGTCTTTGTCTGCGGACTGATCGGCTACATGAAGGTGGAAGGCTGGAGCTTTTTCGACAGCCTCTATCAGGTCGTCATCACCCTCTCCACGGTCGGCTTCCAGGAAGTCTACCCCTTGTCCCGCAACGGCCGCATCCTGACCATGGTGCTCATTGTGTCCGGCGTGGGATCGTTTGCCTATCTGGTCGGTTCCTTCACCCAGGTGCTGGTGGAGGGCCGGTTGCAAAAATATTTCGGGAGACGGCGTATGCAAAAGATCATCGACCGACTCAGCGACCACGTCATCATCTGCGGTTATGGCCGCATCGGTTCCATCGTGGCCCGCGAGATCCTGGCCGAAAACGTCGCGGCCGTCATTGTGGAGAGCAACCCCGAAGTCATTCGATTGCTTGATGAGCAAGGCATTCCCTACGTGGCTGGCGATGCCACGGCTGACGAGGTGCTGTTGGCTGCGGGCCTGGACCGGGCCAGGACGCTGGTGGCTGCCCTCACCCAGGAAGCGGCCAATGTCTACGTGACCCTGACCGCCCGCCAGCTCAACCCGGCCATCCGCATCGTGGCCCGGGCCGACGCCCAGAGCCATACCCAGCGCCTGCAACGGGCCGGGGCCGATCAGGTGCTGGTGCCGCACATGTACGGCGGGGTGCGCATGGCCCAGTCGGTGCTGCGCCCGACGGTCACGAGCTTTCTGGAGCTGGCCGGCCGCAGCGGGGCCATTGATCTGCAGATGGAAGAGTTGCGGGTGACCGCTTCATCGGAAATCGCCGGGTGCAATCTTATCGAATCGAAAATCCGCCCCCGCTTCAATCTTATCATCATCGCCATCAAAAAGACGGCCGGCGACATGATTTTTAATCCCCAGCCTCAGGAAGTCCTGGAGGCCGGGGACACCATGATCCTGGTTGGCAAGAACGAAGGCCTGGACGGGTTGCGGGCCATTTTGTGAACGCGCCCGAGGTCGAGGTGGTGGTGGCCCGCTACCGCGAGGATGTGTCCTGGACCGCACGCCTGGGCCTGCCGGTTGCAATCTACGACAAGTCCGGCGACCCCGGTGAGCTGGCCCTGCCCAACATCGGCCGGGAGAGCCACTCCTATTTGACCCATATCGTGCGGCGCTACGACATGCTGGCCGGGCATACCATCTTTGTCCAGGGTTCGCCCTTTGACCACATGCCGCCAGGGACCACGCCCGAGGGCCTGGCCGAACGCATTCGCCAAAACGTCCGCCTGGGGCTGGCCTTTACCGGATTTGCCTTTTTCAAGCTCAAGTGCGACCGGTTGGGCCAGCCCCATGCCCTGGGTGACGCCGCGCTCCACGGCCATCGCCCCGGCTTTGGCCGGGACATTCCGGTCGGGGCGGTGTACGCACAGCTTTTTGCCGGTCCGGTGCCGGAGACCTTTCTGGTCACGGCCCCGGCCGGCATGTTTTTTGTGGCCAGGGAGCGCGTCCTGGCCCGGCCCCTGGCTTTTTACCGGCGTGCCCTGGAAATCGTCACCGCCGATCCCGATGACGCCGGCAACACCGGCCACGCCTTTGAGCGGCTGTGGCAGATCATTTTTAACGGCGACACGCGGCTTAACCGCACCGAGTCAGGACGGCCGGGCACAGCGCCCCTTGCCAGCGGGAAAGCCCCTGACCAGCCAGCCAGGAAATAGGGAAGAGAGGATAGGACCGTGTCCGAGACGAGCGTTGCCGACCGTTTGCGCGAACTGCGCCAGCTGATTCATGACCATGATTACCGCTACTATGTCCTTGACGATCCCCGGATCGAGGATGCCGCCTACGACGTCCTCTACCGGGAGCTCAAAGCCCTTGAGGCCGCCCATCCCGAGCTGGCCGACGCCAATTCCCCCACCCGGCGGGTGGGCGGGGCGGTGCTCGACGGGTTTGCCTCGCGCCCGCACCGGCTGCGCATGTACAGCCTGGACAACGCCATGAGCGAGGCAGAGTGGCAGGATTTTCTGACCCGGGCGGCCAACAAGCTCGAACGCGACGGCGTGCCCTTCGAGGCTCCGACCTTCTGGGTCGATCCCAAATTTGACGGACTGGCCCTGGAAATCATTTACGAAAACGGGGTCTATGCCGGGGCGCTGACCCGTGGCGACGGGGTTACGGGCGAGGATGTGACGGAAAACGTGCGCACGGTGCGAAACGTGCCCCTGGATTTGCGCCCCCACGCCGCCCGGACCGGGCTGCCTGTGCCGGCGCTCCTCGAAGTGCGGGGTGAGGTGGTCATGACGCGCCAGGATTTTTACGAATTAAACGAGCACCAGCGGGAACAGGGGGGCAAAATTTTCGCCAACCCCCGAAACGCTGCCGCCGGCTCGGTGCGCCAGCTCGATTCCAAAATTTCCGCCGCCCGCCCCCTGACCTTTTTCACCTACGGCGTCGGCAGCCAGGACTGGGGCGCATCCGCCGGTCCCGGCTGGACCCGGCACAGCGAGGTCATGGCCGGGCTGGCCGGGCTTGGGCTGCCGGTCGCCAGCCAGGGCAAGGTGGTTGCGGCCGACGGGGTCTATCCCTATTTCGAGGCCATGGGCATGGGCCGCCAGGAGCTGCCCTTTGAGATCGACGGGGTGGTGGTCAAGGTCGATAGTCTGGCCCTGCAGACCGCCCTGGATTTCACCGACCGGGCTCCGCGCTTTGCCATTGCCCTCAAATTTCCAGCCCATGAAGGCGAAACCGTGTTGCGCCAGATCGACGTCCAGGTCGGCCGCACCGGGGTGCTCACGCCGGTGGCCATCCTGGAGCCGGTCAGTCTGGCCGGGGTCACCGTTGCCCGGGCCACGCTGCACAACGAGGATGAGATCAAGGCCAAGGATTTGCGGGTGGGCGACACGGTGGTGGTGCGCCGGGCCGGGGACGTCATCCCGGAAGTGGTGCGGGTGGTCGAAGACAAACGCCTGCCCAATGCCGAACCCTTCGATTTTCCGCATGTCTGCCCGTCCTGCCACTCGCCGGCCGTGCGCGGCGAGGGCGAGGCGGCCTGGCGGTGCGTCAATTTGGCCTGCCCGGCCATGCTGCGCCGCGGCATCAGCTATTTCGTGTCCAAGTCGGGCCTGGACATCGAGGGCCTGGGGGCCAAATGGGTCCAGGCGCTTATTGACCAGGGGCTGGTCAAAACCCCGGCCGATCTTTTCGATTTGACTGAGGCAAATCTCCTCCCCCTGGAGCGGATGGCCGAGAAATCGGCGGCCAATTTCGTGGCTGCCGTGGAAGCGGCCAAGCATGCCGCCACCTTGCCCCGGCTGATTGCCGCCCTGGGCATCCGGCAGGTGGGCACGCGCACGGCCCGCACCCTGGCCGAGCATTTCACCGACCTTGACGCCCTGGGTGCGGCCACGGTCGAAGAACTGACCGCTCTGCCGGATATCGGCCCGGAAGTGGCTGGCGCGATACGGGAATTTTTCGACAATGCCGAGAACCGCCGCCTGCTGGAGCGCTTCCGGGAGATCGGCCTGTGGCCGGTCAGCGTCGTCAAGCCGGTCAGCCCGGCGGCGGCAACGCCATTTACCGGCAAGCGGTTCCTCTTTACCGGCGCGCTGCCGGACATGGCCCGTGACAAGGCCCAAACCCTGGTGGAAGGGGCAGGCGGCAAGGTGGTCGGGTCGGTGTCCAAAAAGCTCGACTATCTGGTGGCCGGGGCTGACCCCGGCTCCAAGCTGGCCAAGGCGCAAGCCCTTGGCGTCACCGTGCTGTCGCCGGAGCAGTTCGCCGCCATGCTGGCCGAACTGCACGTGGAGACCCGGACGCGCAAATCCCTGCTCGACCCGTGATCCCGACCGAAACCGTTGGACAAGCCTAGGGCGAACGGAAATCCAGCAGCACCTTCATGGCTCCGGGCCGGGCGGCATGGTCCAGGGCCTCGGCAACCGCCGTGAAGGGGTAGGCCGCCTCGACCAGGGGCAAAACATCGACCAGCCCGTCTTTGAGATAGGCGGCGGCCAGATGCAAATCGCCGCAACGGGAGCCGACCAGACTGATTTCGTCCACCACCACCTGGGCCATGGCCACCGTGGTCGGGGCAAACGTCGTGGTTTTAAGGACAACGGTCCCTTCCGGCCGCACCAGGGCCAGGGCCGTTTCCAGCCCCTGGGGCCGGCCGGTGGCCTCGATCACCACGTCAAAGAGGCCGTATTCCCGGCGAAGGGCGGCCACGATGGCGGCAGGGTCGTTTCCCTGGCGCACGGCCACGCCCTGGGCCGCGGCAAGGGCCAGTTTGCCTTCGTGCTTGCCGGCCAGGACAATGTCCGGCACAAGCCGGCGCAGGGCGCAGGCAGTAAGGATGCCGAGCTTGCCGTCGCCAAGGACCAGCACCGTTTGCCGGGCGGTCAGATGCAGTTGCTGTCCCGGTTCCAGGGCAGCGGCCAACGGCTCCAGAAACACGGCCTGGGCATCGGACACGCTGTCTGGCACGATCTGGATGGTCCGGGCCGGCATGGCCAGGAATTGGGCAAAGGCCCCGTCCTTGCCGGCAATGCCAAGGGTCGTGCGGTTGGGGCAGTGTCGGGCGTCGGCCTTGCGGCAGACCGGGCAGGTGCCGCAGCCGATATTGATGTCGGCGGCAACCCGCCGGCCAAGCAACTGCGGGTTTCCGGGGGCAGCAATGACCCGGCCGACGAACTCATGGCCCGGGATGCCGGCAAAACCCATGTAGCCGCGCAGCAGTTCCAGATCGGTGTTGCAGATGCCGGCCAGATGCACCTCGATGAGCACATCGTCCGGGCCAGGCGTCGGCTGCGGCCTGTCCGACAGGCGCACGGAACCATTTTCGAAGATCACAGCCTGCATGGGCGCTCCTTTGGGGCGAAGAGTGTGGCCCGAGCATAGCCCACGGACAGGACTTCATCAAACGCTTCCGTCCTTGCACCTTGACCGGACGGGCTAATTGGCCCATGCAACTCAAGTATAGAGGTACCATGAACGATACGGATGCCACGACGCCCTTTGAGGCTGTTTACGATGCCGCAGCCGATGGAACCGGAGCGCGCCTGGATGTGTTCTGGAGCACCCGATTGGCGGCTGCGGACATTTCCCGAGGCAAGATTCGCACGGCCATTGAGGCCGGACTGGCCGCCATTGACGGCACGGTGTGCCGCAAGCCGGGCCAGAAGCTGCGCGGCGGCGAAACCCTGACCCTGACCCTGGCCCCGACCCCGAGCGAAGCCGTGGCCGAGGAGGGGGCACTTGGCGTGGTCTTTCACGACGAGCATATACTCGTTCTCAACAAACCGCCCCACCTGACCATTCACCCTGCCCCGGGCCTGCCCGACGGCACCCTGGTCAACCGGCTGCTCCACCATTTCCCGGACATGCGCCAGATGGCCGGCCACCGCCCCGGTATTGTCCACCGCCTGGACAAGGATACCAGCGGCCTGCTGCTGGTGGCCCTGACCGAATCCGCCCGGCTGGCCCTGGCCGCTGACTTTGCCGCCAGAGAGGTGTCCAAGACCTATCTGGCCCTGGTCCACGGCCGCCCGGCCCGGCCCGAAGGGACCATCGAGCTGCCCGTCGGCCGCGATCCCAAGCACCCGACCCGCATGGCGGTGGTGGAAAAGGGCGGACGTCCGGCCAACAGTTCCTGGAAACTGGTCTGGAGCGCCCCGGACGCCTCGGCCAGCCTGCTGGAAGTGGCCATCGCCACCGGCCGCACCCACCAGATCCGTGTCCACATGGCCTCTATGGGCCATCCCATCATTGGCGACGTGGTCTACGGCGCGCGCCAGCAGGCCGAATGGACGCGGCGCGGCGGGGCCGTGGCCGGACTGGCCACCCGGCAGATGCTCCACGCCTGGAAGCTGTCCTTCACCCATCCGGCCACCGGCGAAACCATGGCCTTTCGCCTGCCGCTGCCCCGGGATTTCTGGCGGTTGCTGCTTATCCTCGGCCGGCGCTGCCAACGTGTGGGCGTGGTGGGAATGCCGGGCTGCGGCAAGTCGACCCTGCTTGGCCATTTCGCTGCCGCCGGCTTCCCGGTCTTTTCGGCGGATGCGGCCGTGGCACAGCTTTATGCTCCGGGGGGCGACGGCGCACATATGCTGTCGCGGCGCTACGGCGAACAGGCACTTATGGCCGATGGTTCGGTGGACAAGGCCTGGCTGGCCCGCAACATGGCCGAAAGCGACCGTTTTCGCCGCGAGGTGTGCGAACTGATCCATCCCCTGGTCAAGGGCGAGCTGGCTGGTTTTACCGCTGCCCAGGCCGAAAAGCGGGCTATTTTTGCCGAAGTGCCGCTGCTCTTTGAAGCGGGCTGGCTTCCGGGCGAGATGGTGGACATGGTTGTTGGAGTTCGTTGCGATGATGCGGTCCGGGCCGCGCGGCTGGCTGACGGACGCGGCTGGTCTGCGGAATTGACCAGCCGCATGGACGGCTGGCAATGGCCCCAAGACAAGAAACTGGCCAAATGCCGGTTCGTGGTGGACAACGCCGGCACGGCCGGGGACCTGGCTGCGGCCGGGGACCGGGTACTCGCCACCATGGCCGACCTGCGCCGGCAGGACATGCGGCGGCGTCTGGCCGCGCTGGCCGCCGCCGGCTACGCCCCGGAAGCGGGGGAGGGGAAACCGAGGCCATGATTCCGCTTCGGGACAATGTGCCAAGCACCCGGCCGCCGCTGGTGACCTGGACCCTGATCGGGCTTTGCACGGCCGCCTTTCTCTACCAGCAGCTCCTGCCGGACCGGGTGCTGCTTGAATTCGTGCATCTGTACGGCGTGGTACCGGCCCGATTCACCAATCCGACCTTTGCCGCCCGCATCGGCTATCCGGAAGGCGGCTATGCCTCGTTTCTGACCTACATGTTCCTGCACGGCGGCTGGCTGCACTATCTGCTCAATATGTGGGTGCTGTGGATCTTCGCCGACAATGTGGAGGAAGCCCTGGGGTCTTTGCGGTTCATTGTTTTTTATCTGCTGTGCGGCCTTGGGGCAGCCCTGGCCCATGTCCTTTTCAACCCCAACGCCCCGATGCCGGTCATCGGGGCATCCGGGGCCATCGCCGGGGTCATGGGCGGCTATTTCCGGTTGTTTCCCAAAGCCCGGGTGGTGACGCTTATTCCCATCATCATTATTCCCTGGATTGTGGAACTGCCGGCGGTCGTCTTTCTGGGCATCTGGTTTCTGATGCAGCTTCTTTCCGGTCTGGCCGGAACGGTCAGCGCGGGGCAGGCGGCCAGCGTGGCCTTTTGGGCCCATGTGGGCGGTTTTGCCGTCGGCCTGGCCCTGGTCCGGGTCTTTTTGCCGCCGGGATGCAAGTTCTGTTTCGATCCGTCTGTCCGGCGTTACGACCGGGAATAGGCCGGCTTACACGGACTGGGCCACCCAGACCACCCGGCCCACCACCCGGCTCTCCACCCCGTCCCTGGGTACAAAAAACGGCAGGCTCTGCGGGCTGAGGTCGGACAATACCACCCGGCCGGCCTCCTTGTCCCAATGGGCCAGCCGCACGACCAAGCCTTCGCCGCGCATGGCCACGGCAAAAAGGGCCGGCTTGTCGCACGCTTCAGGCACCTGGTCATCCCGGGTGTCCACCACCAGATAGGCTCCGTGGCGGATGCGCGGTTCCAGAGCCGTCCCTTCCATGCGGGTCACGAACCGGCCGGAGGCGAGAATGCCGGGGGCCAGGGCAATCCGTTCGATCTCGGCGATCTGCCAGCGACCGCTGGCCGGATGGATGCGCGACATGGCAAAGACCGGCGTCAGTTCTGGCGGGGAGGCGGGCGGGTTGCCTCGGCCAAGCAGCACCCAGGCCGGGTCCAGACTGTATTCCCGACAGTGGCGAAGGGCCAGGGACCGGATGGCGTCGTCATCGTGAAATTGCAAAAGAGGCTGGACATCGGCCAGCCGGCGGGCCGCGGCATACGCGCCCTGGGCCGTCAGGGCCTGGCCCAACCGCTTGATGATACGTGATTCGCCTGCCTGTCCCATGGAGTTCCCTGAGGCGCCACAGGGTCTTCGGACGTGGCGGTATGGTGTGATCGGGTCCGGCGTTACAGTTCCTGGATCACCCAGACGACCCGGCCAAGGCTGGTCAGGCCGGGCGCAGCAAAAGGATAGTGCCGAGGCGGTTGGCCATTTTCGGACTGCAACACGTACCGTCGGTTTTCCGTATCCACCATGACCCGGATAAGGACAAGTCCTTCCGGCACAATGTCCAGGGCGTAGAGTTCGCCGCTGGCAAGTGTGGTGCGCCGGCGGTCGATGCCGACAAAGGCATGGCGGCGGATGACCGGTTCCATGCTGGCGTCTTCCATCCTGACCACCAAGAGTCCGGGGAAGTGCAGACGATCAGGGATTGTGACGGTTTCCATGGGGCTTGGCAACCAAGCTCCAGAGACCGGGTCGGTCCGATGGGTTGCATGGACGAGAACGCGGTGTCCGTCGGAAATGGGGTCTGGGACGTGGTCGGGCGAAAGCGATGTACACATGGTCGTATCCCTGAGCCTGGCTGCATATGAATCTCCTCTGACGCGGGATCGTCAGCGGGTGCGAAGACAGTGCAGGGAGTACGATGTCTATATTTAATTGTAAATAAATTTATTTATAAAACAGTTGTATTACCCACCAGTACACCCGTGAAATCCCGGCCTGTCAGGAAGCCCAGGGAAGAGGCCGGCTTGGTGGTGGAGCAGGTGGCGAAGCGCGTTTAGAGTTCCTGGATGACCCAGACGGCCTTGCCGACAGTCGTGACCCCGGGGTTGTCCAGCGGCAGATACAGGCCCTGATGGGCAGGATTTTCGGCCAACATGGCCAAGCGTTGCTTTTCGAGATCCCGGATGACGCGCTTGACGACTAGGCCTTCGCCGGGAACATCGAGGGCATAGATTTCGCCGCTGCGCAGACGGGTGTCATCACAGTCCAGGCCGACGTAGGCATTGCGGCGGATGACGGGTTCCATGCTGGTGTTGTCCATTTTGACCACGAGCAGATTGGGACGGTTGAGCGATTCGAGCAGGGGAATGGTTTCCTGTCCTTCGCGTATCCAGCAGCCGCGCTCGGGGTCGGTGCGGGCCATGGCGTAGACGGTGACCCGGCTGGGAGGGGAGGCATAGCCGCCGGCGCTCTCGCGCACGCCTGCGGGCAGGGCGGCTCCTTCACGCCGGGAAGCAGGCATCTGGCCGTAGAGAATCCAGTCCGGTTCCAAGGCAAAGGCGCGGTAGAGCGTGACCAGCCAGCCGTCGGGGATGGTGTTTTTCTTTTTGGCGTCGGAGATGCTGGATTGCTTGATGCCGAGAATGGTGGCGATTTCAGTCTGGGTCCTGGCTCGGGTCGCTGTCTGAATCCTGGCGTACGCATCTTCAAAGGTATCTGGCTTCACGCAGCCTCCTGGACGGGCATGATGGGCAAACAGAGGTTTACCTATTTATTGATATTTATCTATAGTGTTTGAATAATTACATATCATCTGCGACCGACTTCGTCAATCCATACCCTGAAGGACCGTGGATGGAAAGGGGCTGCGTGTGCAGGGATGCCAATTTCTGCATGACAAAAAGGCGCGACGCCTGGGTCTCAGGCGCGCGCCAATTGTGGAGGGTCTCTACAGACGTCGTGTTGCGTCTGAAAATGGTCAAATGGCCTGGATCACCCAGACGATCCGACCGATGATGCGTTCGGCAGAACCTTCGGCCGGCAGGATCTGATCCGTGAAGTTCGGATTTTCCGAGCGCAAAATGAGGCGGGCGTTCTCGGCATCGTGCAGGATCTTCTTGATGACGAGTCCTTCCATGGGCATGTCCAGGGCATAGAGCGCTCCGGACCGGATGGTCTTGCGGTCCTTGTCGATGCCGACATAGGCACCGCGTTGGATGACCGGTTCCATATCGCTTTCGTCCATGCGAACAACTACAAGGCCAGGGCGATGGAACTGCTCCGGGACGCTCAGGGAATCGACGGCCTGCTCCTGCCAGGGGCCTTCAGTGCCCTCGGACCGGGCCATGGAGCACACCGGCATCTGGTAGTGCCGGGGCTTGCGGCCATAGGCGTCGCCGGGTTCCTTGACCAGGAAGGCGCCGCTGCGGTTTTCACCGAGAAACTGGGGGGCCTCGCCGTCAAGGACCCAATTGGGATTGAGGTTGTAGATCTGATACAGCTTGATGAGCCAACTGTCGGGAATGGACTGGCGACGCTTGGCATCGGAAATGCTTGACTGGCGGATATCGAGCAGTTTTGCGATCTCGACCTGGGTCCGCATCCCTGTCGCTTTCTTGATACGATCAAAGGCTTCTTCAAAGCGGTTGATCATAGCCTGAGTCGTTTCTTCGTTTTTCATGTCGCCTCCAACGCGATGCATTTATTCGGGAATGCTGGCCCGAAGAAGAAGGAGATCGCCACCATTGGTGATGGCAATAAACGCCGTCAATAAGTCGCCGTCCAGAGAATTGTAGTAAAAGTAAATCATTTACACACAAGCAATATGTAAAAAAATTCACCCCACGAAAGAGATCGCACGGGAATATTTTTACTCTCTACTCTATGCGATCAACCCAATGCACTGACAAAGCAACTTATCATACTGGCTTAGAATACGCATCTTCCAGAAGGCTGTCAAGAATTGCGCGGCAACATAATATGATAGCAGATGTCATTTCATTGGAAATGATTCACATGAACCTATTTATTGAAGTTTAGAACTGTAGTATTGCACGTTCCGACTGCATGATGCAACACAACCACCTTCAAGACAGCGAAAACAGACGGTTTATGCTAAAATTAACATTTTTGTCGACAGCGTCGTCTCCGCTTCAAAAGGATGGGTCGGAGATGGAGGCTGGCTGACCGGGATGTGTACGGCTTGCCTTGCCGTTGTCCCGTCCGAGACCGGCCTGCGACAGCGGACCGCAGGCGACGGAGAAGAGCGAAATTGCCATGCGCGAAGATGCCTACGCGCCGGCAACAGGCCTGTCAACGATATTATACTATTTTAATAGAATTTAATATTCCCTACAAATCAAGAATTCTATAGAAATTTTCTATCGAATATTAATGGAACCGTAGGCCGCCTGCCCCAGGCTGATACAGCCGTCATTGGACGGCAGCCGGAGGTGGGAGAGCGGATGCAACCCATTCTCCCGCAGGGCCTGTGGCAGGGAAACAGCCAGGGTGCGGTTTTGCAACACCCCGCCGCTCAGGGCCACCGTGCGCAGCCCGTGGCCTTGGCCATGGCCCGGGCCAGGGCCGCAAGGCCGGAAATGAGTCCCAGATGGAAGCGGCGGGCAATGCGCCCGGCCGCAACGCCGCGTCCGGCATCTTCGGCCGCCTGGGCAAACAGGGTCAGGGTATCCAGCCTGGCCGGATCGGCCGTCAAATCGACCGGGCAGGCATAGGGCCGGGTTTCGGCCAGATCCTGGACGCGCTCCAGCCGGATGGCCGCCTGGCCCTCGTAGTCGATGGCCGGGCACAGGCCGATGACGGCGGCCACGGCGTCAAAGAGCCGGCCGCAACTGGTGGTCGTCGGGCAGTTGAGGCCCTGGCGCAACATTTGTCCGACCAGTTTCGAGGCGTTGCCGTACACCGCAAGCCACGGCCAGTTTGCACCGGACTCTGTGTCGCGGCCCAGGGCGAACAGACAGGCCTGGGCGATCCGCCAGGGTTCCCGTACAGCCGCATCCCCGCCGGGTAAGGCCATGGGCGCAAAATGGGCCAGTCGCCGATGGGTGCCCTGCCTCGGATCGACCAGCAGGCATTCGCCGCCCCACAGCGTTCCGTCGTCCCCAAGGCCGGTGCCGTCCAGGGCCAGGCCGAGAACCGGTTCGTGCATCCGGTGCTCGGCCAGGACGGCGTGGATGTGGGCGACATGGTGCTGCAGGCGCACAACCGGCCAACGGTCCTGCTCCAGGGCGAATTGGGTACTCGGATAATCCGGATGGAGATCGGCCACGCAAAGCTCGGGCGAGACGCCAAGCACGCCGAGGAGATGCTCCAGAGTCTCCCGGTAAAACTCCATGGTCTTGAGGTTTTCCAGGTCGCCGATATGCTGGCTGACAAAGGCCTGGTCGCCCTTGGTCAGGCAGACGGTGGCCTTGAGCATCGGCCCAAGGCCGACCACCGGCGGACCGGACCGGGCCAGGGCCACCGGTGAGGGGACATAGCCCCGCGCCCGGCGAAGGAACATGGCCGGCGCGCCCACATGCTCCGCTGCCGCCGCCTCCAAGGGCCGCACCACCGAGTCGTCGGTGCGCACCAAAATGTCCCGGGTATGGAGCAGCCAGACATCGGCTATGCCGGCCAAGCGGGAAAGCGCCTCGCGGTTGCCCAGGCAAATGGGGTCGCCGCCGAGGTTACCCGAGGTCATGACCAGGGCCGGCAGGGTGCCCGGGCCAAGGGCTGCGGCATAATCGGCCAGTAAAAGATGGTGAAGCGGCGTATAGGGCAGCATGACCCCGATTTCCCCGACATCCGGAGCAATTTCCGGAGCCAGGCCGTTGTCCGGATGGGCCGGCAGCAGGCAGATGGGCCGCACCGCCCCGGTGAGCAGCTCCCCGGCCGCAGCCTCCACCCGCCCCAGGCGCGCGGCACCGGCCAGATCCGCCACCATGACGGCCAGGGCCTTGGTGGGGCGATGCTTGCGGCGGCGCAGTTCGGCCACGGCGGCGCTGTCAGTGGCGCTCGCGACCAGATGAAAGCCGCCCAGGCCCTTGACCGCGGCAATCTTCCCCCAGGCCAGGGCCCCGGCCAGGGCCGTTATGGCCGCCTCACCCCGGGCCAGGACCTCGCCTTGCCGGTCGACCAGCCACAAAGCCGGTCCGCAAGCCACACAGGCGTTGGGCTGGGCATGAAAGCGCCGATCGGCCGGGTCGCCGTATTCGGCGGCGCAGGCCGGACACAGGGGGAAGCAGGCCATGGAGGTGGTTGCCCGGTCGTAGGGAACGCGGCGGGTAATGGTGTAGCGCGGGCCGCAGTTGGTGCAGTTGGTGAACGGGTAGCGGTAGCGGCGGCCAAGCGGATCAGCCATGTCGGCCAGACAATCCGGGCAGGTGGCCGTGTCCGGGCTGATCAGCACTTCGTGGCCGGCACCCGGAGCGCTCTTTAGGATATGAAAGCCGGCATCCCCGATAGCCGGCGTCTCGATCGCCGAATGCGAGAGGAGTCTGGCCAGGGGGGGAATCTCGGCCGGCAGG
Organism: Desulfovibrio sp. DV; assembly: GCF_001936595.1. Taxonomy (GTDB): domain Bacteria; phylum Desulfobacterota; class Desulfovibrionia; order Desulfovibrionales; family Desulfovibrionaceae; genus Solidesulfovibrio. The sequence goes on along the minus strand of NZ_MLBG01000002.1, from coordinate 123,797 downwards.
CGCTGTCCGAAAGCCGTCACGGCCCCGGCCGGCCCTTCCACTTCGATGACCACGCCCTCGGGCGCGTTTTGCACCCAGCCGGACAAACACAGTTCCCGGGCGAGACGATAGACAAAAGGGGCGAAAGCCCACCCCCTGAACCTGGCCGGCCACCACATGACGCCATCGCATGACATTTGGCATGTCCGGCAGGGTATCGGGCTTTGCCGCCGTGTCAACGCCCCCGGCCAAGGGTGACCAACAGGCTTCGCCACCGTCCCCGGAGAAACCGGCCGGTTTCAAAAGCCAGGGGGGCAAGCCGCGGGTTGACCACAAAGCCCTCGGTTGCAAAATCGCCCGGCGCACACAGCGGATAATCGATAGTAGCGGCATCGCTCCCGGGCAGGCCGCGCTCCCGGGCCGCCTGCCACAAGGGAATCCGGTCCGGGGCAAGCCCCAGGCGGGTGTAGATGGCCGTGTCCAGGGCCACGGGATTGGCCGCTGCGCCGAGAAGGCCCAGGACAAAAGAGTCGCCGCCGACCGGGCCGGCCTTGTGCATGGCCACCACCCCGTCCAGAAGGGAGGTGGACGGCGGCAGGGCGGCCAGCACGTCGAGGATCATGCCGGCAAAACGCCTATCGTCCTTGCCAAGGGTCTGGTGGGCTACGGATTTGCGAAAACCGCAGACACAGCCGAAACAGTTTTTGACCGCCAGGGTCAGGCCCATCTGGTCATGGCATTTGAGCCGGGCGGCGTTGACGATGTGGTCGGCCTCAAGGGCCAGCCGGGACACACCGATGCTGCCGCCGCCGGCCAATGCGATGGCCCGGGGATTGTCCAGGTTGCACACGGCCACGGGCAGATCGGCCAGGGCGTCGGTGAGGCCGGCCAGCCGGGCCATGATGCGTCCGGTGCCAAAAGCCGGCGAGTCGGCCACGGTCACCTGCGCCCCTTTGTCCAGCAGAAAGAGGCAGATGGCCCGCACCACGGCCGGGCTGGTGCAGGACAGGGCGGTATTGCGCGGAGCGACCAGATTGGGTTTGACCAGCACCCGGCTGCCGCGACCGGCCGGGCAGCCGGCCCGGTCCAGCAGGGCAGCCACGGCGGCGTCAAGGCCGGGATCGTCGTAGTGGTCAAGGCGGGAAAGGAAAACACTGTGGGACATGGCGAGGCCTACCTCCGGCATCCGGGACACGGCAGCCAGTACCGTGCCCGGAGGCCGGAAGCAACCGGGGAGGGCGTCTAGCCGACCATTTTCATGACTTCGCGCATGAAATCGGGCAGATCGTCCGGAATGCGCGAGGTGACAAGCGGTCCGTCCACCACCACAGGGGCGTCTTCATAGAGTGCACCGGCTTCCTTGAGTTCGTCGGCCACGGTTTTGTAGCAGGTGGCGTGCTTGCCGCGAAGCAGCCGGGCCGTGACCAGGAGCTGCGGACCATGGCAGATGGCGGCGGTGGGGATGCCGGAGGAGGCAAAATCCGTCACGATGTCGATGACCTTGGGCAGGGTGCGCAGGGTGGCCGGGGCCTTGCCGCCGGGCAGGACAAGCAGGGTGTAGCCGCAGGAACCGGCTGATTCCACGGCGTCCACGGCCAGATTGGCGGTCACGGCGTAGCCGTGTTTACCGGTGATGGGGCCGGCGGCCGGAGCGGCGATGTCCACGACAAATCCCGCTTCGCGCAACCGATAGAGCGGGTAGAGCAGTTCGCTGTCCTCAAAGTCGTCGGCAGATATGATGAGGGCTTTTTTGGCTTGCATGGGCTTCTCCTGGGGTCTGATACGGTTGACACAAGTGTCTGAGGCTGCCCAAGGCTATGCACCAGATGGCAGCTGATGGCAACCGGGGAGGAACAATTGCCGAACAGGTTGCAAAACCCTCGCCTGCTGGTACACAGAAACCCGGAGGACGCCATGGACCGTACGCCAAACCGCCTTATCCACGAGAAAAGCCCCTATCTTGAGCAGCACGCCCATAACCCGGTGGACTGGCATCCGTGGGGGGAAGAGGCTTTTGCCCTGGCCCGCAGCGAAGACAAGCCGATCTTTCTCTCCATCGGCTATTCCACCTGCCACTGGTGCCATGTGATGGAGCGTGAATCCTTTGAGGACGAGGACATCGCCGCGCTCCTTCGGGCCACGGTGGTGGCCGTCAAGGTGGACCGCGAGGAGCGCCCGGACCTCGACTCGCTCTATATGGCCTTTTGCCAGGCCCTGACCGGCCGGGGCGGCTGGCCGCTGACCGTATTTCTGACCCCGGACGGCCAGCCCTTTTTCGCCGGCACCTATTTCCCCAAGGAATCTGGCTACGGCCGCACCGGGCTGCGGGAGTTGCTGCAGCGGGTGCACATGGCCTGGAAGAGCAACCGGCAGGCGGTCATCGGCAACGCCACCCAGATTCTCGAGGCCGTGCGCGACCAGATGACAGGGGCCGGCAGCGCTTCGGCCGAACCGACCGAAAGCGACCTGGAGTCGGGCAAAGCCCAGTTGACGGCTATTTTTGACGTCGAAAACGGCGGCTTTGGCGGGGCGCCGAAATTTCCCTCGCCGCACAATCTGCTCTTTTTGCTGCGCGAGTACCGCCGTACCGGCGCACCCGATTGTCTGGCCATGGTCCGGGCCAGCCTCAAGGCCATGCGCCAGGGCGGAGTCTACGATCAGGTGGGCTTTGGGCTGCACCGCTACGCCACCGACGCCCGCTGGTTTCTGCCGCATTTTGAGAAGATGCTCTACGACCAGGCCCTGGCCGCCATGGCCTACACCGAGGCGTTTCTGGCCACGGGTGAGGCGTCCTTCAAAGAGACCGCCCTGGAGATTTTCGAGTATGTCCGCCGCGACCTGACCAGCCCGGACGGTCTTTTTTACAGTGCCGAGGATGCCGACAGCGAAGGAGTCGAGGGGAAATTCTATCTTTGGAGCGCTGCCGAACTTCGCGAACTGCTGGGCGAAGACGCGGCCCTTTTCATGGCCGCCTATGGGGCTACCGAAGACGGCAACAGCCATGACGAGGCCACGGGCGAACAAACCGGCGGCAACATCCTCTTTCAGCCGGCTGCCCTCGGATCGACAGCGGCCAAGGCCGGCCTGGATGCCGCCCCCCTGGCCGAACGGCTGGAACGTTGCCGGCTGGTCCTGCTGGCCGCCCGGGAAAAACGGGTGCGCCCCCTTTGCGACGACAAGGTGCTCACCGACATAAACGGCCTGATGATCGCCGCCCTGGCCAAGGCGGCCCGGGCTTTTGACGACGAGGAACTGGCCGGCCGGGCACGCCGGGCCGCCGACGGCATCCTGGCCCGTCTCGGGTTGCCGCAAGGGCGGCTGCTCCACCGCCTGCGCGACGGCGAGGCCGCCATCCCCGGGATGCTCGACGACTACGCCTTCCTGGCCTGGGGACTGACCGAACTCTATCAGACGGTCTTTGATACGGCCTATCTGCGGCAGGCCGTCATCCTGGCCCGGACGCTGCTCGATCATTTTGCCGATGCCGGGGAAGGGGGCTTTTTCCTGACGCCCGACGACGGCGAGGCGCTGCTCCTGCGCCAGAAAATCTTTTACGACGCCGCCATTCCCTCAGGCAACAGCGTGGCCTTTTTTGTCCTGACCACGCTCTATCGCCTGACCGGCCACACGGCCTTTACGGAAAGCGCCGCCGCCCTGGCCCGGGCCATGGCCCCGCGTCTGGCCGACCATGCCTCGGGCCATGCCTTTTTCCTGTGCGGCCTGTCCCAGATGCTGGCCAAGGCCTCGGAAGTGACCATTGCCGGCGACCCGGACAGCCCGGACACCCACGCCCTGGCCCGGGCCGTCTTCTCGCGCTATCTGCCGGAAACGGCGGTGGTGCTGCGCCCGGACGAAGCCGAGCCGGACATCGTGGAACTTGCCCCGTTTACCCGCTACCAACTGCCCCTGGACGGCCGGGCCGCGGCCCATGTCTGCCGGGGCGGCTCCTGCCAGCCGCCGACAGCGGATGTGGTGAGGATGCTGGAACTCTTGGGGGTGTAAAGGCTGGTACGGGAAGAGGAAGAACGCCTCCGGCGGCCGGGGGGATGATCCCCCCGGACCCCTCAATGGGAGAAATAACAAAACGAAGGATTACGCCTTGCCTTCGTCGGTTTCGGGGTAGAGGGCTTCCATTTCGGCCCGGAAGACGGCGAAGCGGCCTTCGCGGATGGCCTCTCTGGCACGCTCCATCATGACCGAGAAAAAGGTCAGGTTGTGCAGTGTGTTGAGCCGGTAGGACAGGAGCTCCTTGGCGATGTAGAGATGGCGCAGATAGGCCTTGGAAAAGGTCCGGCAGGCGTAGCAGGGGCAGTTGGGGTCAAGGGGCGTGTCGTCGTCACGGTACTCGGCCCGCTTGATGTTGACCCGGCCAAGGCTCGTAAAAAGCGTGCCGTTTCGGGCATTTCGCGTGGGCAGCACACAGTCGAACATGTCGATGCCGGCGGCCATGCCGGCGAGCAGATCGCGCGGTGCGCCAACGCCCATGAGGTAGCGGGGCCGCTCAGCCGGGAGCAGGGGGGCCGCGTCATCCAATATGTCATACATTTCGTTGCGGCTTTCGCCCACGGACAGACCACCCAGGGCGTAACCGTCAAAGCCGACGCCGATGATCTCTTCGGCGCTTTTGGCCCGCAAATCCTTGAAAAAACCGCCCTGGACAATGCCGAACAGCAGTTGGCCCCGGTCGCCGGCCGGATGGGCCTCCCGACAACGTCTGGCCCAACGGGTGGTCAGACCGAGTGATTTTTCGGTATAGGCCCGGTCCGCGCCGTAGGGGACGCATTCATCCAGAACCATCATGATGTCCGACCCCAGGTTTCGTTGGATGGAGATGACTTTTTCCGGCGAAAACAGGTGGCGCGAGCCGTCTATGTGGGAGGCAAACGTCACGCCTTCCTCGGCGATCTGGCGCAGCCCGGACAGGCTGAACACCTGGAACCCGCCGGAATCGGTCAGGATGGGGCCGTCCCAGGCCATGAATTTGTGCAGGCCGCCCAGTCTGGCGATCAGATCGTCGCCCGGACGCAGGTAGAGGTGGTAGGTATTACCCAGGATAATCTGGGCCTTGAGGTCGCGCAGGTCGGTGGGGCACAGGCTTTTGACCGTGCCCAGGGTGCCGACGGGCATGAATATCGGGGTTTCGACGTCGCCGTGGGCGGTACTCAGGCGTCCGGTGCGGGCACGGCCGTCGGCGGGACCGAGGGTAAATGTTCCTGGTGCATTCATGGGCCGTGCTATAGAGAAAAACGTCCGGTGATTCAATCCCATTTTTTAAAGTAACGCTTTAAGGAAAGAGGTCGACCATGTCCGCTTCAGACCGTCTCGACAGCCTCAAACACCGTCTGGCTGCGGCCCGCGGCGATGTCCCGGCCGATCTGGTCATCAAAAACGCCCGGGTGGTGAATGTGCTTTCCGGCGAAATACACGAAGCCGACGTGGCCGTGGCCGATGGCGTTTTTGTCGGTTTTTCCGGCGGCGAGGCCGCCGAAACCATCGATGCCGCCGGCCGCTATCTGTGTCCGGGGTTTATTGACGGCCACATCCATATTGAATCAACCTTGCTTTCGCCCCCGGTCTTTGCCCGGGCCGTGGCCCCGCACGGCACCTGTGCCGTGGTGACCGATCCCCACGAAATCGCCAACGTCCTGGGTCTGCCCGGCATCGAATACATGCTGGCCTGCAGCCAGGATCTGCCCGTCACCTGCTATTTCATGATGCCGTCGTGCGTGCCGGCCACCGACATGGCCACCTCCGGGGCGCGCCTTGGGGCCATGGACGTGGCCGCCATGCTGGCCCGGCATCCCGACCGCATCCTGGGGCTGGCCGAAGTCATGAATTTCCCCGGGGTCGTGGCCGGGGACGAGGGGATGCTGCGAAAGCTCATCGCTGCCCGGGGCCGGGTCATCGACGGCCATGCGCCGGGACTGTCGGGCCGGGCGCTCGACGCCTATGTCACGGCCGGCCCGGAGTCGGACCATGAATGCACGGAACCAGATGAGGCCCGGGAAAAACTGCGCCGGGGCCTGCACGTCATGATCCGCCAGGGCAGCACCGAAAAAAATCTGGAATCCCTCATTGGTCTGGTGACGCCGGACAATGCCGGCCAGTTTTCCCTGGTCAGCGACGATCGGGATCCCACGGATTTGAGCCGGGAAGGGCACTTAAACGCCCTGGTGCGCCAGGCTGTGGCCTGCGGCCTGCCGCCGGTCCGGGCTGTGGCCATGGCCTCCATCAACCCAGCCCGCTTCTTCGGCCTTCGCCGCCGGGGAGCGGTGGCCCCGGGCTACCGGGCCGACGCCGTGCTGGTTGAGGATCTGGCCTCCTTTCGTGTCTGCGAGGTGGTGTTGGCCGGGCGCAAACTGGCCGACTGGGAATTTGCCGACCGCTCCTGCCTGACCCCGCCCCGGGCCATGCGGGTCGGGGGCGAGCTGTCCGAAGCGCGTCTGGCCGTGCCGGCAACGTCTGGGCGGATGCGGGTCATCGGCATCGTGCCGGGCCAGATCGTCACCGAAACCCTGGTCCTGGAGCCGAGTGTGCGCGATGGACTGGCCGTGGCCGATCCGTCGCGGGATCTGGCCAAACTGGCCGTCATCGAACGGCACAAGGGCACCGGCAACCTGGGACTGGGCTTCGTGCACGGCCTTGGCCTGAAAGCCGGGGCCATTGCCGGCACGGTGGCCCACGACGCCCACAACATCATTGTGGCCGGCGTCAACGACGCGGACATGGCCCTGGCTGCCCGAACGCTCATGGTGTCCGGCGGCGGCTTTGCCGTGGTGCGGGACGGGCAAGTCTTGGCGCAGGTGCGGCTGGCCGTAGCCGGCCTGATGAGCGATGCGCCCCTGGAAGTCGTGCTTTCGGGCCTTGAAGCCCTTGGCGCGGCCTACCGCGAGCTTGCCGGCCTGTCGCCGCAGGCCGAGGCCCATCCGTTCATGTCCATGTCGTTTTTGTCCCTGGAGGTCATCCCGAGCCTCAAACTCACGGACAAGGGGCTGGTGGACGTGACGGCCTTTGCGCCGGTGCCATTGTTTGTCTGATGCGGCTGGATACAAATTAAAGGGGACGACACTGGGCCGGTGGCCGGATGCCAGGGCGCAGTCGCTGCAGGTCGTTGCAGCCAGGCCTGGCAAAGGCAACCGGCTGTTTTTCCTGTCAGGCGTGTCAGGCTTATGCAGGTCAGCGCAGACTGTGCACACTGTTGGCTGGGTCGGTTGGCAGCCGGCAGACTCGAAGGCTGGCCAGGGGCACAGAACGGAATAGTCCACGATCCGTAATACAATCTGTCATCTCTATCAGAAACGAAACGCCGACACGCCTGAGAAGAGGGTCGTCGGCGTTTCGTTTTGGAGCCATGCGGAGCGAAGGCCCCCTTTCAAAGCCTTTCTTTCTTTGTCTCATAATGTAAATTATGTTAACTTTGATACGGAAGAGCAAAAAGAACACGGCAAATCCTGCCCATCTCCTGGTCTTCGCCCTCGAATGCCTTTGCTCTGTGCAGGCTCTTCCCGCCCATCCAAACCGACCCGCCACACGAACCGTCCCCATCTCTTTCGTGCAACTTGGGCTACGGTCACACCACAAGACCAAAGCAGGACTATAGCCCGGTAAAATTTCCACGGCCCGGCGGGAATGATCAATAAACCAGACGCGCCGCCTTGTTTTCGCGTTCCAGACGCAATCTGGTGAACGCTCCGGCCAGGAGCCGCCCGTCACCCGGCGCAAATGTGGCGCTAGGCACATCCGGCTTGCCGTTCCAGGCTGCAAACCGGACGGTCACCGTGTTTTCCCCTTGGCGTCCCTCCAGGCGCAGATGTCGCTCCACCGTTGGCGACAGCCACTTGTCTGCGGCCAGATCGCGGATGTCAGCCAAAGGCAGGCCGTTAAACAGAAGGGTTATTGCCTGGCCGGGAATCGGGTTGTTGATGGCAAGATCAGCGGTCACGGCGTCGGCTTCGGGGAGTGTGAAGCGCAGCGTGCTTTCGGCTCCCAAAGCCCAGCGCCACTGCCCTGCATCCCCCTGCTCCACCGGCCCGATCCCTTCTTCCTGCACGTCCAGGCTGGAGGAACCCAGGCTTTCGGCGGCAATGGCGTTGGCATAGAGACTCACGGCTTTGAGGCGGACAAATATGCCCGAATTGCCGGTCATATTCGGCCAGGAACTGTGGGGTTCAAGGGTAAATTGGCATTCCAGACGGGAAAAGGGCTTATCGGGCCGCAGAATCACGGTACGCACGGCTTCGGGCTCGTTGCCCTGGCTTTCGAAGGCGACCATGGGCGGTTCTCCATCAAAGGCGTAGGTCATGCGCACGATATTGCCGGCCACAGGATTGCAATAGGGAACAGTCAGACGCACAAACAAGGGACGAGGGTCGGATGGTGAGGATTCGATGCCATAGCGCAGGATTCCGGGCCCGTCGCCCGTTTCAGGAACCAGACTGCCCCCGAACAAATTTACGAGGTTGGCCCCGGCAATGGCATCACACTGTCTGGCAACATCCCAGGGGGTCATCTCCAGGGTGTCGCGCCAGGGCAAAGATGGTCCCATATGGGGCGGGGCGTGTTTCATGACAGCATGGTAGACGGCTCCCCCGGCCAAGGGCGTATTTCCCTGGATCGTGTCGAAATGTACCAAAAACTCTTCGGCAGTTCGGCCCAGATGCCCGAAATTGCCAAAGGACACAAAATCCTCGGCGACCTCCTGGCCGATGGACACGGTCCGGCGGCGCAAGGGATCGGGGCTGGCATAGCGCGAGGCATACCAGTCGGCGCCATCAAGCTCGGACAGTTCGCTGTAGGTGATAAGCGCCCCGGGGCGCAGCAGGCCTGACAGTTGCCTGGCCTGCTGCTTATAGTTGCCGGTGTGGCTTTGAGGTTCATAATACCGCGTCTGGCCAAACCACAACACAGCCCCGCCCGCTGTCATGCCGAGCACGACAGCCACGACCGGTGCGATACGCTTCGGCCTGACCAGGACGGTCAGGCAGGCCCCGGCCATGAGACACAGATACGGTACGGCAAAACTGAGATGCCAGGCGTTGAAATAGGAATTGTAGCGGGCCAGGGCGAGCAGGATCACTGGTCCGGCCACGGTGCCCAGGCCCAATATGGCCAGAGGGCGATTGCGTCTGGCCAGAAGCAGGGTTCCGACCAGAGCCAGGAGCACGATGCCCGCTTGGGCGATCAGACTCGAACCATTGCCAAAAAATACCCAGGCCAGCCTGTCCAAGCCCGAGAGTGCCGTGGCGGCCACAGTTCCCTTGGTCAGGGTGTCCGGGTTGGAATGGAAAAAGCTCCAGGTCGCGGCCACGGCTCCGGCACTGCCCAGGACGTAGACAGCCAACTGGCCCCAGGGACGCCCGCCTCGACGCCGCACGAAAACGATGACGGCGAAAAGGCCCTGCACCGCCAGGATCAACAGGCTCAAATAATGCAGAAAAACAGAGCTGCACGTGGCGGCTGTCAGGGCCACCGCCGTACCTGTTTTGGGTCGCTCACACCAACGGAGCAGCAAATGGGCGGAAAGGAGCGAAAAAAAGATGATCAGGGCATAGGGTCTGACCTGTCGCGCGAACAGGATCATTGGGCCGTCAACGGCCAGGATGGCGGCGGCAAAGAGGGCGGTCGTTCGCCCGACCCGTGGAGCAGCCATGGCATACAGGAGTGGGACCGTCGCGATTCCGGCCAAGGCCGACGGAAGGCGCAAGGCGAAATCCGAATCCCCTGCTTCCATCACCAGCTTGATCAGCAGGTAGAAAGCCGGTGGATGAAAGTCTTCCATGGCGGCCCTGGCCAGAATGTCGCTGATCGGTGTGGCTGCATTGAGCGGCACCAGTATTTCGTCCCACCACATGGAAGGGGTTTCCAGCTGGTATAAACGAAGCACAGCGGCGACCAGGGTCAAGAGGGTCAATGCCCATCCTCCGCGAGGCCCTGGTGGGCCTTGTGCTGGAGGATGTTGCGGCAACTGCATCATGCTTTCCTTCGATCGGCTGGGTCTGTCTGACGGCAGTGTTCGCGTGTTAAGGGACCAAACGCAGCTTGCGGATAAAAAGACTCATGGGCCGGATGTCGGTCTGGGCAAAGGTGTCCGTGCCATGGTTCCAGTGGGTATAGGCAATGATGACGTCGTTTTTGCCGGCCCGGCCGGCGATGGGCAATCTGAGGCTGTGTTGGCTGCCGGCATCCAGGCCGTTTAAGGTGGTGATGATCGCGCCGTTGGCTGCAACAACGACGTTTTGCCCGGGAAGGACGTTGTCAAAATCGAACTCCAGCCAAAGCGGCATGGCCTGAGCCAGGGCAAAGGTCAGGGTGCTGCTGGGGCCAAGGCCCCAGCGCCAGATATTGGCCTCATTGTGTTCGATCTTGCCGAGATTTATTTCCTGCAGGTCGGCAACCACCGGCGCGGCGTCAAAACGCCCAGCCGGCACAATCTCCAGATCGAATCCCCGAAACGCAGCCGTTTCCAGATTGCCGCCGGGATACCGGGCGGTCTGGTCGGCGCAGACCGTTTCCAGGGTCAGGGTCAGGGTCTTGTAGGGAGCCTCGCGTCCGATGGAGACTGTTTTTGCTTCGGCCGGGTCCGGACCGGTTGAGGTGAAAAGCGGCACTGACGGCTCGTCGTCAAACCGCGCGGCAAAGGCCATGGTGCTGCCCTGCCCCTGGTTTTTATACTCGAAAACGAACTGCAGGTGCTGGGCACCGGGACCGGCCGCATTGTCCAGACGGTAGGACAGCCGGGCCGGTCGGTTGTTGCCGGTGGCGATGGCCTCGCCGCCCCAGTACGGGCTCACCGTTATGTCCGTAAAGGACTCCACCTGCCGGTAGAACGCCGGAAATTCCGCGCGCCGGCGCAGATGGTACGGCACGGAAGCAAAGCTGGGCGGCGCTTCCCGTTGAATGGGCACCTGGTAGAGGGTGGCGTTTAAGACCGGTTCGGCCGAATCGATGGCGCCGACAGCCTCACGAAAGGCCTCCTCGGTCCGGCCGAGGTGGCCCCAGGTCATAAACGGTGCAAAAAAAGTCACGCTGTACGCCCCCCTTCCCGCTTCCAGGGACTGGTTGCGAAAGGGATTGGCCGCCACGTACTGGTCGAGATACCAGGACACGGCATTGACCGTTCCCTGGTCCGAGGCAACGAGAATATCTCCGGGATGGAGCCGCTGGGCCAATTCCTTGGCCATGGGCTTGAAATCGGTGATAAAGACCGGATGATGGTAGCTCGTTTCGTCGTAATAGGCCGCCCTGTGTCCGAAATAGAGCACCCCGGCCTGGCCTGCGGCCAGGATCAGGGCCAGGGGGATGGCCCAGGCCGGACGCGGCAGCAGGCGTCCGACATGGCCGATGAGCACGGCTGCCGGCACGGTCATGTACAGGAAATGGCGCGGCGAAAAATAGGCTGTTTTGCGCATACAAAAAAGGATGAAGGCCGGAATGACGGCCAACAGCAGGCAGGCGGCCAGTTCACGCGGGGTCTTTTTCCCCATGGCTGCCCCGCCGGCCAGCAAAAGCGCCCCGATCCCCAGGCGCATGGGCCAGTCGTCGTGGCTCCACAGCACATGGGCGCTGTAGGCAACGATAAGCTGCCCGATTTCGCCCCATCCCGCCTTGAAGCTGAAAATCGACAGCGTTGTCTGGCTCGGCAGAAAGAAAAAAAACAGCACAGGCAAAGCCACGACCGCCGTGCCCAGGCTGAAAACGACGAGTTGGCGCAGGCTGACCCCCTGGCCGTGCGGACGCCAGCACAAGGCCAGGATGACGCCCTCGGCCAGGGCAATCTGGAACGTGAAATAGTGCAGGAGAAAAAGCGGGATGTTTATGGCCAAAACGACCAGCAGGTCGGCGTTTCTGCGTTCCCGCAGGAAGCGCAGGAAATGAAACAGGGACAGGCTGAAGAGGAAGATCAGGATGGCATACGGCCGGACCTGGCGCACATGCCAGACCTGCATGGCGCTGCCGGCCAGAAACCCGGCAGCCACAAGGCCCACCGGCCGATCGTAGAGCCGGCTGAAAAGCCGCCAGACCACGTAGATCGTCGCCAGCCCAAAGGCGGCCGAGGGCAGGCGCAAGGCGAAATCCGACACCCCCATTCCTTCCACCAGCTTGATAAACAGATGGTACAGGGGCGGATGCATCTCGCAGTGGCGGGAGAAATCGAGAATATAGGCCACAGGAAAGGCGGCTGTCAGCGGGACCAGGATTTCGTCCCACCACTGGGACGGGGTCTCCAGATGGTACAGCCGCAGAGCCGCTGCCACGAGGAGAATACAGCCCAGAGCCAGCCGCCATGTCCAGGCGGCGTCGTGGGAAGAGGCCCGGCCTGACGCGGGCAGATTGTGATGCTTGGCCATGGTGTCTCATGCCGGACCCGGAGCAGACGCAACGGTCGGCAAGAGCCAGGATGCCGCCGCCAGACGACCGGGTAGGCGTCGGGGCGACTGCACCTGTCAGGCCTTCGGCAAGACGCGCTGTCCGGGGATGTGGCCGGTTGCGGCGTTTAGTCGGCGCGGCCGTCCTTGACGTGCTCGGCCGGCCGGCCCTGCTCCATGGACTGGGTGCGGCTGGCCTCCAGGCGCTTGACGAAGGTGTCGCGGCATTCATAGCTGCAAAAGGCGTAGACGTTTTTGCCGTCCCGGGCACGGATATCGGCGTCGGCCGGAACATACGTGCCGCAGACCGGGTCTTTGACCATCTCGCCCGTGGCAGCCATACGCTTTTTGGTTTCGGCTTCCTGGTCTTTTTTTCGACCCCGATCGCCAATAAAAAGCTTATAGAGAATAAACGCGGCCACGATCAGTATGAGCCAACGGTACATAACACTCCTTGCCTGTCCCTCATTCGGGAACGGTCACTCGGTTGCTCTTACAATTTTCCCGGCTTCTTTGGAAGAAATTTCCGCCAGGGCCGCAGCCACGCTTCCCCCCTGCCCGTCCGGGATGGGCAACAAGGCCCCGATGTCGGCCAGAGGGACCAGCACAAAGGCGCGCTGGCGCAGCCTGGGATGCGGGATGACCAGATCCGGTTCATCCAGACGCAGTTGGCCGAAAAGCAGGATGTCGAGATCGAGCGTGCGGGGTCCAAACGGGCGTTTCGGGTCACGCACCCGGCCAAGGCTGCTTTCGATGGCCAAAAGCGCCGAAAGGAGCTGGCGTGGCGACCAGGACGGCCCCAAAGCCAGGGCCACGGCTTGATTGTAATAGGCCGGCTGGGCGGCATCTCCCCAGGGGGGGGTCTCGTAGACGGGGCTTACGGCCGTGAGCACGGCGTCCGGGAGCGCAGCAAGACGCTCCCGGGCCGTTTGAAGAGTGGCCAGCCGGTCTCCGAGGTTGGAGCCGAGACCGATATGGGCGACTACAGTTTGGCGATGCGTGACAGGGCCTCCTCCAGACGGGCCACCGGGACCGTCATGGCGATGCGGAAAAAGCCTTCGCCGGGCACGCCGAAGCCGTTGCCCGGGGTCAGGACCACGCCGGTCTCCTGGAGGACCTTGGTGACAAAGGCGGCCGAGGTGTGGCCGGCCGGAGTCTTGCACCACAGGTAAAACGAGGCCTTGGGCGTGCGGCAGGCAATGCCCATCTTGGCCAGGGCAGCCACGGCCACATCCCGGCGCTCCTTGTAGATGCCCCGAAACTGCTCGGCAAAGGGTTCGCCCTTGGCCAGGGCGGCGATGCCGGCTTCCTGCACGGCCTGGAAGATGCCGGAGTCCACGTTTTCCTTGATCTTGCCCAAGCCCTTGACCAGTTGTTCGTTGCCAACGGCCATGCCGATGCGCCAGCCGGTCATGTTGTAGGTCTTGGACAGGGAGTGGAATTCGATGGCCACCTCGCGCGCGCCCTCGATCTCCAGGATCGACATGGGCTTTTCCGCCGGGTCGTAGTACATCTCGGTGTAGGCGGCATCGGAAACGACGATGGTCTTGGTGGCCCTGGCCTTGGCCACGAGCTTTTCATAGAAGGCGCGCGGGGCTACGGCCGAGGTGGGATTATTGGGATAGTTGACGAAGATCATCTTGGCCCGGGCCCATTCGGCCTCGGTCAGGCTGTCGAGATCCGGCAGGTAGTCGTTGGCGTCGGTCAGCGGCAGCACCTTGACCTCGCCGCCGCAAAAGCCGGTGGCGACCGGGTACACCGGGTAGTTGGGCGAGCAGACGATGACCAGATCGCCGGGGTTGACAAAGGCCAGCGGGAAATGGGCAATGCCTTCCTTGGAACCAATGAGGCTCACCACTTCGCGGGCCGGGTCAAGGGTCACGCCAAAGCGGGCCTTGTACCAGTCGGCCACGGCCGCCCGGAAGGCGAGCAGGCCGACGTAGTCGGGATACTGGTGGTTTTCGGGCTTTTTAGCCCCGGCGCACAGGGCCTCGACGATAAATTCCGGGGTGGGCAGATCCGGATCGCCGATGCCAAGGGAAATGATATCCACGCCACGGGACCTGACTTCGGCCTTGACGCGGTCGATCTCGGCAAACAGATACGGAGGCAGCGCGGCCACGCGGTCGGCCATGGGAAATTCGATCATGACGGCTCCTTTGGGCGTGTGTCCCCGCCTTGCGGCGGCAGGCCGGTTACAGTAATGAAGAGCAAAAGCCCGTGTCAAGCCGTCTGACCCGGCCCGGCCGCCCGTTTGCGGCCGGGCAAAACCGTGCCAAGGTATTTAATCGCTCCCATGACCACCCACGACACGCCCCCTGTCCCACCCCGGCCGGCCCATCCCTGGGTCGACCGCTACCTGGAACATCTGGTGGTGTCCAAGGGACTGTCCGAACATTCCATACTCGCCTATTCAACCGACATTACAGGTTTTTTAACTTTTTTAAACGACCACGCCGGAACGCTGGAGGGCACCAGCGACGAGACCGTGCTGCTCTATCTCATGCATCTGCGGTCCCGGGGGCTGGCCAGTCGTTCCCTGGCCCGGCATCTTTCGGCCCTGCGCGGCTTTTTCGCCTTTGCCGCAGACGAGTCCTGGCTGCCCGGCTCCCCGGCGGCGCTTATCGAGAATCCCAAGCTGCCGCGCCTGCTCCCTGACGTGCTGTCCCGCGAGGAAGTGGCGCGCCTGCTCGATGCACCGGACACGACCACACCCCTTGGCTACCGCGACCGGACCATGCTTGAGCTGCTCTATGCCGCCGGGCTTCGCGTCTCGGAGCTGGTTGGCCTGACCCTGGGCGATTTTGACGCCCAGGCCGGGTTGCTTCGAGTCTTCGGCAAGGGGGCCAAGGAACGCCTGACCCCCATCCACGCCCTGGCCATGGAGTTTCTTTCCACCTATATAGCCACGGTGCGCGGCGCGTTTTCCCCCAAGGACCAGCATGTATTCCTCAACCGCTCCGGCCGGGGCCTGACCCGGCAGGCGGTCTGGAAGGGCATCAAACGCTACGCCCTGGCCTCAAACGTCTCCACCCGCATTTCGCCCCACAGCCTGCGCCATTCCTTTGCCACCCATCTGCTTGACGGCGGGGCCGACCTGCGCACCGTGCAGATGCTCCTTGGCCATGCCGACATCAGCGCCACGGAAATCTATACCCATGTCCAGGCCGGCCGTCTGCTCGCCGTCCACCGCGCCCATCACCCCAGGTCCCGTGAACGGGACAAAGGTTAAAGCGATACTTTATCTATGAGTTCCCCGTCCAAACCCGACCTGCTCGTTGCGCCCACGATCATTACCGGCCACGCCAACGCCGATTTCGACTGTCTGGCCGCCATCATCGCCGCCGGCAAGCTCTACCCCGGCGCGACCCTGATTTTCCCGGGCAGCCAGGAAAAAAATCTCCGGCACTTTTTCATCCAAAGCGCCACCTACATGTTCAATTTCAAGAACTTCAAGGAAATCGATCCGGACAGTGTGCGCACGCTCGTCATGGTCGACACCCGCCAGCGTTCCCGGGTGCCCCATATCGAACCGGTCTTTGACACCCCGGGGCTTGTCATCCACTGCTACGACCACCATCCCGACACCGACGAGGACGTGGCCGCCGAAACCTCCGTGGTCAAGAACTGGGGCTCCACCACGGCCATCCTCATGGCCGAGATCATGGAGCGCGACCTGACGCTCACCCCGGATGAGGCCACCATCCTCGGCCTTGGCATGTATGAGGACACGGGCTCGTTCACCTTCGCCTCCACCACCGAGCACGATCTGGCTGCCGCCGCCTGGTTGCGGGCCCGGGGCATGGACGTCGGGGTCATTGCCGACCTCATGACCCGGGAATTGTCCTCGGAGCAGATCACCATCATGAGCCAGCTCATCGAGACGGCCCAGACCCACGACATAAACGGCGTGGAAGTGGTCATTGCCGAGGCCACGTCTGATCAGTACATCGGCGATTTCGCCCTGCTCGTGCACAAGTTCCTGGACATGGAAAACCTGCGCGTCCTTTTCGCCATCGGGCTTATGAACGACCGGGTGCATCTTGTCGCCCGCTCGCGCACCCCGGACGTGG
The DNA here is from genome assembly GCF_001936595.1 of Desulfovibrio sp. DV. Classification (GTDB taxonomy): domain Bacteria; phylum Desulfobacterota; class Desulfovibrionia; order Desulfovibrionales; family Desulfovibrionaceae; genus Solidesulfovibrio. The sequence continues at coordinate 107,380 of NZ_MLBG01000002.1, read as the reverse complement.
ACGTGGGCAAGATTTGCGCCTCGCTCGGCGGCGGCGGCCATCCCTACGCCGCCTCGGCCTCCATCAAGAATATGACCCTGACCCAGGTGCGCGAGGAACTCTTCGGCCTGCTCTATTCCCAGATCAATCCGCAGGTCCACGCCAGACAGCTCATGAGCAAGCCGGCCGTGTCCATCGAGGATACCGCCACCATGCGCCGGGCCGAGGAGATCATGACCCGCTACGGCCTAAAAGCCCTGCCCGTGGTAGCCAAGGGCAGCCGGCGCTGTGTCGGGGTCATCGAGCATGACATCATGGACAAGGCCATCAACCATGGCCTCGGCGAGGTGCCGGTCGGCGACTACATGATCCGCGACCCGGCCGTGATCACCCCGGACACCGATCTCTACGCCGTCATGGAGATCATCCTCGGCCGCCGCCAGCGCCTGGCCCCGGTGGTGGAAGACGGCAAGCTGACCGGCGTCGTCACCCGCACGGATCTGGTCAACACCCTGGTCAAGGAGCCGGCCCGCATCCCCGAGGCCCTGCTGCCCGAGCGCAAAAAAGAGCGCAATATCGGCGGTATTTTGCGCGAACGGCTGCCCAAAAAACTTCTGGAACTCCTCCAGAAGGCCGGTGCCCTGGGGCACGAGCGCGGCCAGGCCGTCTATGTCGTCGGCGGCTTTGTCCGGGACCTGCTGCTCAAGCTCCCCAATTTCGACGTGGATCTGGTGGTCGAGGGTGACGGCATCGCCTTTGCCGCCGAAATGGCCCGGGTCTACGGCGGCCGCTACAAGGCCCATCCCAAGTTCAAGACCGCTGTCATCATCCTGCCCGACGGCCAGCGCGTGGACGTGGCCACGGCCCGGCTCGAATACTACGAATACCCGGCCGCGTTGCCCACGGTCGAGCTTTCCTCGATCAAGATGGACCTCTACCGCCGGGACTTCACGGTCAATGCCCTGGCCGTGCATCTGTCCCCGGACCGTTTTCGGCGATCTGGTGGATTTCTTCGGTGCCCAGCGCGACATCAAGGACCGGGTGCTGCGGGTGCTCCATTCCCTGAGCTTTGTCGAAGACCCGACCCGCATCGTGCGGGCCATCCGCTTCAGCGAGCGCTTCGGCTTCCGTATCGGCGGCCAGACCGACCGGCTGATCAAAAACGCCGTGCGCCACAGCTTCTTCCACAAGCTGTCCGGTTCCCGGGTCATGCATGAATTGCGGATTATTTTCGAAGAGAAGACCCCGCTGTCCTGCCTGCGCCGGATGCAGGACTACAAGCTCTTGGCCGCCGTCCATCCGCTGCTGGCGCTGACCCCGTCCAAGGAAGCCGTGCTCCTGGAAGTGGAAAACGTGGTCAACTGGTACCGCCTGCTTTATATCGAGCCCCAGCCGCAAGTCTGGCTGCTCTATTTCCTGGCCCTTTGCACCGGCCTTGACCCGGAACAGTTCGCCATTATTGCCCGGCGGCTCAACTTCTCCAAGCGCGTGGCCGGCGACATCGCAGCCCTGCGCCAGCAGATTCGCGACACGGCCCAGGGTATTTTCAACTGGGAATACCACAAGGGGCCGTTGTCCGAGCTCTATTTCCTGCTCGAGCCGCTGCCCCTGGAGGGCGCGCTCTATCTCATGGCCCGAAATCCCCGGGAGCCGCTCCAGAAATATGTGTCCATGCACCTGACCACGCTGCGCCACAAGCGGGTGGAGGTGACGGGCAACGACCTCAAGAAGCTCGGCGTCGAAGCCGGCCCCCGCTATGCCGACATCCTGCACCGGGTGCTTGGGGCGGCCATTGACGGCCAGGCCGTGTGCCGGGCCGAGCAACTCGAACTGGCCAGGCGTCTGGCCCGGGGCGAACCGATCGCTCCCATCCTGGAGCGTCCTGCGGGCGGGGAGCGCTGTCAGTTGCCCGAGGAACCTGCGTCCTCCGGGAGTTGATCATGAAAGCAGCCTGAACAACGGTGGTTCCCGCCAAGCGCGTGCTTCGGCTGTCCCTGCCAACGGCCGACCGGATTGCCGCCCAGCGCCCAAACCCCCTAAAAACTTTTCCCGTTGGGGGGTCCGGGGGCCTCAGGCCCCGGCCGCCGGAGGCATCTTCTGTCTTCTCTTCTTGCACTTCCCCGGCCGGGACGTGTCTCGACATTTGCTGCGCTTGGGCCTAAATTGGGTCGCTTCACCCGTCACCTTCAATCAATGCCAAGTCCAAGGATACTCCCATGCCCTGCCCCCGTTTTACCGTCACGGGTCCTGGCGACTTCGGACCCCTTCGCTCCCTGCTCGCCACACGCGAGGAAGCTGCCGGCGACGCTGCCCAGAAAGTCGAGCGCATCCTGGCCGACGTGGCCGCCCGCGGTGATGACGCCCTGGTGGACCTGACCCGCGATTTCGACTGCAAAGGCTTTGCCACCGACTGCCTGCGCGTGGCCGAGGCCGACATCCTGGCCGGCCGCGAGGCCATCCCGGCCGCAGATCTGGCCATTATCGAGGAAGCCGCCGCCAATATCCGGTCCTTCCACGAACGCCAGAAGGAACAATCCTGGTGGGTGCCCTCTGCCGACGGCACCATGCTCGGCCAGATCGTCACCCCGGTGGATGCGGCCGGCTGCTACGTCCCGGGCGGGCGCGGCGGCGAAACCCCGCTTATTTCCAGCCTGCTCATGAATACCATCCCGGCCCGGGTGGCCGGCGTGCCGCGCATTGTGGTCGTCTCCCCGCCCCGGGCCGACGGCACGCTCAATCCGTACATCCTGGCCGCGGCCGCTGTGTGCGGCGTCACCGAAGTCTACAGGGTGGGCAGCGCCTGGGCCATTGCCGCCCTGGCCTACGGCACGGCCTCCATCGCTCCGGTGGACGTGGTGGTCGGGCCGGGCAACATCTACGTCACCACGGCCAAGCGGCTGTTGATCGGCCGCATCGGCATCGATATGATTGCCGGGCCAAGTGAAATCGCCATCCTGGCCGATGCCACGGCCAACCCGGACTGGCTGGCTGCCGACATGCTCTCCCAGGCCGAGCACGACCCCATGGCTGCGGCCGTGTGCCTGAGCGACGATACGGCCCTGCTCGACGCCGTGTGCGCGGCCCTTTCCCGCCAGTTGGCCGATCTGCCGCGTAACGACATTGCCGCAGCCTCGCTTCGCCACTTCGGGGCGTTGGTGGCCGTGCCGGACATGACCGTCGGCATGGACTTGATCAACGCCATCGCGCCGGAACACTTCGAGCTGTGCGTGGCCGATCCCTGGGCGCATGTGGGCCAGATACGCCACGCCGGGGCGGTCTTTATGGGCCACCACTGCCCGGAACCGGTTGGAGATTACTTTGCCGGCCCCAACCATGTGCTGCCGACCATGGGCACGGCCCGGTTCTCCTCGGCCCTGTCGGTCGCGACCTTTACCAAGAAAACCAGCCTCATTGCCGCCGCGCCGGGCTATGTCGCCGCCCATGGCGCCAAGATCGCCCGGCTGGCCCGGCTTGAAAATCTCGAAGCCCACGCCCGCAGCGTGGAATGCCGCTTCAAAGCCTAAGCGAGGAAGTCATCATGCACGCCGTCATTGAAACCGACATCAAGGCCTATCCCCTGCTCTCGCGCGGCAAGGTCCGCGACATCTACGAGCTGTCCCCGGAAAGCCTTTTAATCGTCACCACCGACCGCATCTCGGCCTACGACGTCATCATGCCCGACCCCATCCCGCTTAAGGGCGTGATCCTCAACCAGATCACCCTTTTTTGGATGGAAATGTTCAAGGACCTGATCCCGAACCATTTGCTGGCCACGACCACGGCCGAATTTCCAGCCCCGCTTGCCCCCTATGCCGACGATCTGGCCGGGCGGGCGGTTGTGGCCAAAAAGGCCAAGCCGCTGCCCATCGAGTGCATCGTGCGCGGCTTTATCACCGGCTCGGGGCTTAAGGACTATCAGGCCACCGGCACCGTCTGCGGCCACGCCCTGCCGGCCGGGCTGGTGGAATCACAGATCCTGCCCGAACCCATTTTCACGCCGTCGACCAAAGCCGAACTCGGGTCCCATGACGAGAACATCACCCGGGACGCGGCCAGGAAGCTCCTGGGAACCGCTCTTTTCGACAAGGTTGAAGCAGTCAGTCTGGCCATGTACGCCAAGGCCCGGGACTTTGCCCGGGAGCGCGGCATCATCATCGCCGACACCAAGTTTGAATTCGGCCTGCTCGGCGACGAGCTGATTCTGATCGACGAGGTCCTTACCCCGGACTCCTCGCGCTTCTGGCCGGCCGAGGGCTACGTGGCCGGCAAGTCCCAGCCGAGCTACGACAAGCAGTATCTGCGCGACTGGCTGACCTCTGTCGGTTTTTCCAAGCAGCCGCCGGCGCCGCGCCTGCCTGAGGACGTCATGACCCGGACCCAGGAAAAGTATCTGACGGCCTACGAAGTGCTGACCGGAAAAAAATTGGCCTAGGCAGCATTTTTCACTTGCCAAGGTCAAGGGTCTTGGCTAGATAGCAGTGCTTCGCGGAGAGGTGTCCGAGCGGCCGAAGGAGTACGATTGGAAATCGTATGTACCTTAACGGGTACCGAGGGTTCAAATCCCTCCCTCTCCGCCACGATTTTTGGGGAAGTCGGATGGCGGTTTCGCCGCCAACCCCGTCAGGTCCGAAAGGAAGCAGCGGTAACGGTTGGAGCCGGGTGTCCGGCTTCCCTTGAAAGCGCGAGGCAACTCGCGCTTTTTTATTTTTCCTGCCCGTATGCGGCCTTTGGCGGCATTTCCTTGGATTTGCAAAAGGCAAGGCACTGCATTAAGCAACCCTTCGCAACACTGAAATAGTCTTGCGAAGGCACGCTCACCCTTCCAAAAAAGCCAATTCCTCTTCAGCCCAGGCCACGGCCGGACCAGTGATATGGCCGGCGGCCAGACCGTGGCCGAGCAGTTCCGTCAGCGTCAGCAGCCCGGCCACAGGCAGGGTAAATGCCGCCCGCATTCCGGTTGGCCGCTTGTCCACGAAGACATACAGCGAGACCTCGCCCAGGCCCTGGCCGGCAAAGGCCCGGGCCGCAGCCAGGGCCGTGCCGCCGGAAGTGAGCACGTCGTCGAGCAACACGACCGGCAGCCCGGCCTCGCCGCCAAACACCTGCCCGGCCAGCCCTTTCTCTGCTGTGTCCGGTCTGAAAAGGGCCAGCGGCAGGCCGAAGCGGGCCGCAAAGGCCCCGCAAAGGACCGGCGAGAGCAGGCTCGACACACTGCCAAGGGCCAGTCGCCGCTCTCCAAGCCACGTCCCGAACACATCGCCAAGCCCCTTCAGATTGCCAGGATTGCACACGAAATGGCGCAGTGAGACATAGACATGGCTCACCCGCCCGGATTTGAGCGTGATGGGTTCGGCCGAGACGGTGACCGCCCCGGCCTGCCAGAGACGTTCGGCCAGCGCCGGCCCGGCCGGGGTCACTGAGCCTCCTGCCGATGGCTGTCGTACAGGGCCAGATACTCCCGCAACATCTCCGGGATGGGCAGATTGTAGGGACAGCGCGTGGCGCATTCGCCGCAGTCCACGCACTCGCGCACCGTCTCCATGGTCGCGCCGGCAAAATTCACGGCCTTGGCCGGAGACATCCGCTTGGCCACCACCCGGTACATCATGGCGTAGGTGATGCGCACGCCCTGGGGACAGGGCTGGCAGTATTCACAACGCCGGCAAAACCGCGATCCCAACTCCTGGCGATAGCCCTCGGCTTTGGCCGCATCCGCTTCGGTCCAGACCGAGTCGCCGGAAAAGACGTCCACAGCCTGATCCACCTGTTCCGCCGTGTCGCAACCAGCCAGCACGAGCAGGTCGGGGTGGCGGCGCAAAAAGCGCAGGGCCAGATCGCCGTCGTCGAGCATCCCGCCGGCAAAGGGCTTCATGACCAGGATGCCCATGTCCCTGGCCAGGGCCTCGGGAAACAGTTCCGCCGCCGCTTCGGTCTCAACGATGTTGTAGGGAAACTGGATGGTGGCGAAAAGACCCGTGGCCACGAGTTTGCGGGCCATTTCCAGGCTGTGGGAGGTGATGCCGATATGGCGGATCTTCCCCTGTTCCCGGGCCTTGACCAGGGCATCCATGGCTCCGCCAGGGCCCATCAAGGTGGCAAATTCCTCGGGGTTGGAGACCTGATGCGGCTGGTACAGGTCGATGTAGTCGGTTTTGAGGCGCGTAAGGCTCAGTTCCAACTCTTCAAGGGCTTCCTTGGCCCCGCGCATCCCGGTCTTGGTGGCAATGACCACCTTGTCGCGGATGCCGGCAAAGGCCTGCCCCATCTTCTCTTCGCTGTCCATGTACCGATTGGCGGTATCGAAAAAGGTGATGCCCCGCTCCACGGCATGGCGCAGCAAGGCGGCTGCCTCGTCGCGCCCCAGCCGGATGATGGGGATGCCGCCAAAGCCGACGGCCGAGGTGGCAAGGCCGGTGTTTCCCAGGGTCCGCGTCTGCATTGTCCGTCTCCTTTGCCGCGTGGAAGCGGCTGTGCGTGCCAGCCGTTGTCTGGCCGCACTATGGCGTGGTTGTCAACAGGGCGTCAGGCCGGGCGCTCCTGCCCCGGCTCTCGGTCCAGGATGGTGGAAAGCGCCACCCCGGCCACGCACAAGCCGCCGGCCAGGGCAATGGTGGTCGGCGCGTCCAAAAGACTGGCAGCGGCCCCGGCCAGCAGCGAACCGAAGGGGGCCATGCCGACCAGGGTGACGGAATACAGGGACATGATGCGGCCCCGCATGGCGTCGGGGCTTCGCAGTTGCAGCATCGTGTTGGAGGCGGCGAAGAAAAAGATCAGGCAGAACCCCATGATCATTGACAGGCACACCGAGAGCCAGAACGTCTGCGAAAAGGCGAAAGCCACCATGACCAGTCCCACGCCCAGGCCGGAAACGATCCGCCACCGCGAAAGCCCCCGGCTTTTCTGGCGAAGGGCCAGCAGCAAGGCGGCCGCCACGCTGCCAACCCCGGTTGCAGCCATAAGAAACCCGAGAGCCTGAGCCCCATGGCCGAGCACCGTATTAACGACCACAGGCAACAACACCATGTAGGACGAGGCGAAAAGGCTCGTGATGATAAGGCTGCCCAGGATCGAACGCACGCTGCGGTCGCCCCAGGCATAGGCCAGCCCCTGGCGGACATGGCCCGAGACCGAGCCGGACCCGCAGGATGGTTGGGAGGGGGGCAGGCGCATGGCGGCCAGGGCGGCGATGACGGCCAGATAACTGAGGCCGTTGACCAGAAAGCACCAGCCCTCGCCAATGGCGGCTACCAGCACTCCGGCCAGGGCCGGGCCGACGACCCGGGCGCTGTTGAACATGGAGGAATTCAGCGCAATGGCGTTGTGCAGATCCTCGCGTCCCACCATATCCACCACAAAGGCCTGGCGGGTGGGCATGTCCACGGCATTGACCAGCCCCAGAAACGTGGCCAGCGAGACAACCAGCCAGACGTTGGCGGTTCCGGACAGGGTCAGGGCGGCCAGGGCCAGGGCTTGCAGCATGGCCGCAGCCTGGGCTGCAATGAGAATGGCCCGTTTGTTGCCGCGATCGGCCAGACAGCCGCCGAAAAGACCGAACAGGAAGACCGGAATATGGCTGGCAAAGCCCACCAGCCCCAGAGCCATGCTCGATCCGGTCAGGCGGTAGACCAGCCAGGACACGGCCACCGACTGCATCCAGGTGCCGGTGAGCGAGATAAACTGGCCGGCAAAAAACAGCCGGAAGTTGCGGTGGCGAAAAGACCGTAAAAGCAGACTGCCGGTCGGGTTCGGGGAGATGGCCATGGCTCGTAAAACCTGCGGCAGCCAGGGGGCTGCCGCGGCGGTATGGTTGGTCGGGGATAGTTAGCCGTTTGCCACGTCGGTGTCCGGGGCAAGGGCAAAGAGGGAATGCAGCAGTTTCATGCCGGTCGTGATGCGTTCGACATCCTGCGGCTCAAGCTTGGCCAATTTGGCGACAAAGGAGGCTTTGACCGCTTCCCGGGCCTTGGCCAATATGGCCAGCCCGGACTCGGTGAGCCCCAGGCGCACCCGCCGCCGATCCTGGGCGTCCGGGGTGCGCTCGATAAAGCCGCGAAAGGTCAGGGTATCGACCAGTTTGGACATGGAGGGCAGGGAAACGCCGATGTACTCTGCCAGATCCGTCAGATTGGAGCCGGGATTGTGCCGCAAAAAGGCCAGACTACGCAGTTCCGGCACCCGCAGATCGGGCGCACTCTGGCTGCGCATGGTACGTCGTAAATCCTGCATGACCAGCGGCATGACGTCGAGCAATTCGCGGGCGCAGATGTCTAGGGAGTCGGCCATGGCAGTACCCTTACCGCTAATAGTTAGTTTTCGAAACAGTAGGGCTGGAAAAGCGTCGCGTCAAGGGCATGGCTGCATTACCCAAGCAAGTCGTCATCCATATGCGCCGCCGGCGTCAGGCCAAGGGAGCGGCAGACAGTAGCCGCCAGCCGGGTCTGGGCCACCCCGTCGGATGCGGCCAGGGGCAGGTTTGCAAACAACGAACCCGGCACAAACGAGGCGTCCACGCAGTGATCGCCCGACCATTTCTGGCGATTGTCCGTAAAAATCTCGCCCCCTGTGCCGCCAATGGCCGATGTCCAGGCCACGCGGTAGGGCGGGCGGCAGCCGACGACCAACTCCGGAGCCTGCCCGGCCAGGGGCCCATGGTAGAGGCCGGCCTTGCGATGGACGGCGGCCACCGGGGAGTTCCCGCCATCGCTGAGCGCTTCCAGGCGGCTGGCGATCTCCCCGGCCAGGGCGTCGGCCCTCTCCGGCGGCACCACGCCCTGCCGGTCCCGGCCGGCGATATTGAGGCAGATCGAACCAAAGCCCAGGGCAAAGGCCCGGGTGCCTGTCCAGTCCACATGGCGAAAGAGTTCGCCGCTGTCAGCCGGATCGTGGGGTGAGAGCTTCATGTAGCCTTCGCTGACCAGCCAGGCATTGAGATTCAAGGACCGGGTGTAGGAACAAAAACCATGGTCCGAGCAGACAAAAAGGGCTGTATCGTCGCCGGCTGCGGCCATGGTCCGGCCGACCACCGCGTCCATGCGGACCATGTGGTCGTCGATAACCGGCCCCAGGCGGGCGGCCTCGACCGGGTCATAGAGCGGGTGGCCGGGATCGGCCAGCCGCCAGAAACAGTGCTGGATGCGGTCGGAGGTGTCGAAAACCACAGACAACAGCCCTTCCCGGAACCGGCCCAGTTCAAAATCCAGCATGGCCTCGCGCTCACGCGTCACATCCTCGCACATGGCCAAAAAGGCCTCATCGGTCATGACCCCATCGGTGAGCCCCTTGGTTTCCTCGGGCATCCCGAGCGTGGAAAACGGCCCGCCCAGGGCGGCAGCCAGTTCGGCCGCATACCCGGCCGGCGCGGCAATGGGCAGGTTGGGCGCGCCGGGATCGACCTGGACCGGGCCGAGGTAGAGTTCAAGCGGCCTGAGCCTTCCCAGCCACAGCCGGGTGAGCCCGCGCACCCGGCGGCCCTCCCCGGCGTCGAAATCGAGCGTCAGATACGGCGACCAGCTTCCCGGTTCAAGGCTGCCGGACTGGCCGCACACAGCATAGGCCAGCCGGCCCTCGTCCACGAATAATTCCAAGGGCACGACGGCCGGCGTCTTCTGGCCGGCCACCACAGCCAGGGGGCCTTCCACGGTCACCACGGCCCGACCGTCGGCCAAGCGCACCGGCACGAACTTGCCGCGCCCCCCCCGGCAGCCCCGGCCTCCTCGGCATAGTGCACGTAATTGCCCAGGCGTCCCTTGACGTCGGGCGCGCCAAGGCCGGCCAGGGTCGTCACCCCGGCAAAGGCCGGCGGATAGGTGACCGGCCAGCGGACGGCGGTCACCGGCAGTCCGGCCTTGGCAACGACTTCAAAAAAGGTTTCGCAGGTATAGGCCGGCTGGGGCTGGCCGCCCGGACCGGGGCGGGTGAGCGACAATCGGGGCAGATAGGTTCCCGGAGCGCGCACGATAAAATCAAAAATGCCGTGCTGGCCGGGGTTGGCTCCGGTGGCCAGGCAGGTCCAGGCCACCGGGCTCTGGGCCGGGTTGGCCGTGGCCAGGGCGGCGAACCGGCCGGTTGCGGCCAGCCGGGCCAGATGGGGCAGCCGGCCGGCGGCCATGAGCCGGCGGCACAGCACCGGATCGAGTCCGTCGATGCCAAGGACAATGGCCTTGGCAAAAGTCTTGGGGCGATTCATGGGCGGGATTCCGTGCGTTGCAGTTTTGAGACGCGCTTCTCCCCCGCTCTAGCACGGATTCCCCCCCCTGCCCAGACAGACCTCAGGTGCGTCCGGCCAGAAACACCGCCGCCCGCATGGCTGCAGCCTGGGCTTCGGCCACGGACTCGTCCAAGGGCTTGGGACCAAGACACAGGCCGGCGGCAAACAGGCCGGGCCGGGGCAGATCGACCGGATACAGCACCGGATGGACCGGCGACAGAAATCCCAGTCCATCGGTCGGCAGGGCAAACAGGGCCGCCATTTCAGCCACGCCGGTGGGCACAAGCGGCACAGCCAGGACAACCCGGTCCGGACGAAGCCGCACCGCTCGCCCAAGGAGGCTGTCCTCGCCGGTCACCGCCAGATCAGTGCCCAAGCGCTCAACCCGAGGAGGACAAAGGGGATCATAGCGGAAAAAGAGCACGCCCAGGCGTCTGGCCTCGGTGTAGATGTCCTCGGCCTCGCCGTAGGCGGTGATGTCGCGGTAGAAAACAGCCACCTGGGCGTCGGGGCGGCTTTTCTTGACGTCCACGGCGGCGCACAGGGCCTGGGAGCAGCACACCCGGGCGCAGGCGGTGTAGCCGTGGCGTTGCCGCGACCCGACGCACTGGATGAAAACCACGGACTGCGGCGCGTCTTCGGGCGCAGGATGGGAGCGCCGCCAGTTCTCGAATTCAAGCTGGGTCATGACCCGGGGATCGCGTCCGAGAAGATACTCGTCGGGCCTGGCTTCGTTGCCGCCCAGAGCCAATACGGCCGCGCCAAAGGCCAGGTCGCAACGGCCTTGCGGCGTGTCGAGGCTCCCGGTCCAAAGGCCCGGTTGGCCGGACAGGCCAACCAGCCGCGTCCCGGTCAACACCGTGATGCTTGCGTGATCCAGGGCTGCCTGGGCCATGGCGGCAACGGCCTGCCGGGTTTCCTGGCCCTTCCAGACCGTCGGATGCTTGCGCGGATTGCCGCCCAGGCGGTCGGTGGCCTCGACCAGGGCCACGGGCAGGCCGCACCGGGCCAGACTCAGGGCGCAGGCCAGACCGGCTGTTCCGCCGCCAACAACCAAGGCAGTTTTCACCCCGGCCTGCCCCGTCTTGGGGCCAGCCGCAGCCAGGGCTTCCCGGGCGGCGGCCGATCCCTGGACAACAGCCAGGGAGGCCTCGGCCGGGCCGCGCAGCGTGCCGGCCGCAAACACGCCGGGCCGGCTGGTGGCCACCGGAGCAAACGGTTGCGTCGCCACAAAGCCATGCCGCCCCGTGGCCACTCCCGAGGCCTCAAGCATGGCCCGAGTTGCGGCGGAAAGCCCGACGCCAACAGCCAGGACGACCAGATCGACGGTCTCCCGGCATTCCAGGCCCTGCGTATCGACAAAACGGAAGCTGACCCCGCGACCGTCCGGACCCGATTCCAGGGTGTGGGGTCGGACGTAGCGCACGGCCAGCCCCTCGGATTCGGCCTGATTGAGCGCCTCCTGGGTGCCGGGCACATGGGTGCGCAGATCAATGGCGCAAATGGTGCGCCGGGCCTGGGGCATGGCCAGGGCCTGGCGCACGCTCACGGCGCAGCAGGCCGCACAGCAGACCGGACGTTCGACCGGCGCAAGCATTCGCGACCCCACGCACTGGATGAAGGCAACCGACAGCGGTCTCCCCCCGTCGGAGGGACGCACGATGCCGCCTGCCCCAGCCGCCATGGCTTCCACGTCAAGGCTCGTGACCACGTCGGGTATAAGGCCATGGCCCAGAAAATCGAGCCCGCCGGGATGAAACGGAACACTGCCCATGGCCAGGATGAGGCACGAGGCCGCGACCTCCTCCCTGCCCTGCTCCCCTGGCCGGCCAAGCACGGCGCGAAATTCCCCTGGCTGGCCGGCAAAGGACTCCAGGCGCTGGCCCAGCCGGACCGTGATGCCCGGATTCTCCAGCACGTCTGCGACCAGGGCGTCGAGCTCATCCCGGATGGGCCGGCCGGTCTGGGCCAGGGTGGCGACATGGGACAGGCTGCCGCCCAGGCGTGTGCCGGCCTCAACAAGAACGACGCTGCCGCCGGCCGCGGCCAGATCAAGGGCCGCCCGCAGGCCGGCCATGCCGCCGCCGGCCACAAGGATGGGGAGAGGCTGGCTGGCGTCCATCAAAAGCCTCCGTCCAGTTCGGCTTCAAAATGCTGGTTTTGCAACCGGCTGCGTTCCTTGGCCGCGGCAATTTCGGCCGGGGTCCAGGGAGTGGCGATCATGGTTTCGGCCACGAGCTGCCAGAGGTATTTGACCTCGTAGTTACAGCGGCCGGGAAAGAACCGGGGCAGGCGTTTTTGCAGCTGGTCGCGGCAGTTGGCGCAGCCGACCACCACCACATCGGCCCGGCAGGCTTCAAGCTGGGCCACTTTGAACCGGCCGTGGGCAGCCGATTCCTTTTCAAAGGGCATGGGCCAGTTGCCGCCGCCGGCCCCGCAGCAGTAGTTGTTGGCCCGGTCGGGAGCCATGGCCACGACATTGTCCGGTCCGACGCAGGCCGTGAGGATGGCGCGCGGCTCGTCGTAATAGCCTTTGCCGAAATGGCGTTCCAGTTCGCGGCCGTGTTTGCAGGCGTCGTGCCAGACGTAGGTGCGCCCGGCATTGCGGGCCGGATCGAGACGGATGCGGCCCGAATCGATCAGTCCCAGCAGATAGTCGTAGAAATACAGGGAATCGACCTGGCGCGAAGGGTCTTCCAGGGCGCAGGTTTTCAGGCCCATGCGGCAGCCGTAGGAACCGCCGCCGCAGTCGGGGATGAGCAGCCTGGCCGCCCCGAGGCTGCGCATGAGATCGAGCTTGCGCCGGGCCAGCACCAGGGAGACGTCGGGATTGCCGGTGAAAAGTCCCCAGTCCTCGGCCTCCCAGTTACGCGACGGCACGGTCCAGCGCTCCCGGGCATTGTAAAAGATGCGCCACCACCATTTGAGGTCATCGAAATCGCCGAACACTTCCTTGGAATTGAGAAACACGAGCAGATCGGCTCCGGGGCTGTCCACGGGCACGTAAAAGCCGGGACATTCCTCTTCGGCCAATTCGCCGCCGATGTCGCTTAAGGTATCGAGGAAGTCTTCCAGGGGGATCGCCAGGGTGTTGCCGGTCTCCAGCACCGAGGCCACGCCCTTCTCAAGCGTCCCCGGGACCTTGGACCGGGGAACCAGCCCGCGCAGCAGGCTGAAAACAGCCGTGAGGTCGATGCCCATGGGACAGACATGGGAACACCGGCCGCAGCTGGTGCAGACCCAGGGAAACGGCGAGGCCGCCACTTCCGCCTCGCGGCCCATGGCTATAAGCCGCACCGCCACCCGGGGGTCAAAGCCCTCCATGCCGGGCGTGCCGGGAATGGGACAGCCGCTGGCGCAGGCCCCGCAGCCGAGACACGACCGGACGTCGAGGGCCTGCAGCCGGTCTCTAGGCTCCGGCGAGGCGACGGCGAGTTCCAAAGGCTCCATGGCAGACGGTCTCCTTGGGCGTTGCGGGCCGGGACGGCAAAAAGAGTGACACCAGGACCGGGTCGGCCGATGTCTGCTGCCACCAATGGTTTCGTGAGGAAAGCAGTGTCGGAACGTCTCTTTCCAGGTCTTGACATCCGCCGATACGGATTCTTAACATACGGGAAACTAAATTAAAATTGCCAATTGACAGCCCCTTTGGCTGGACAAGGGCAATCGGATTGAATTTACGGAAGAAAATGGGGGAAATAAAAATACGCGCCTGCGCCGGCCGGCAGAGTGCTCCCGGCAGACACGCCCGTTGGCCACTTCGTGACCGGTTGCGTCCGGCCGAGACGGCGACAAAAAAGGCGCACCGGGTATCCCGATGCGCCTTGGCATTTTTTCCGCAATGCTCCCCAACCGTCTACAACATAGTCTGGAGCAAGGCCATGGGCGTGGCCGAAGGCAGCTTGAGCCGCCGTTCGGGCAAGGCTTTTTCGGCCACAAGGGTCAGCCACTGGCGGGTGGTGGAAAACCGCTCAAAGGTGAGCCAGCCGCGTCCGGTCTCGTCGGTGACAAGCTTGTAGCCGGTCAACTCCACCCCAATGGTCTCGCGCTCGCCCACAGGGAGCACTTCCATTGTGAGCGTCCGGGCGCTGCTGTCGATACAAAGGGCCACCACTTCGCCGTATTCGCGCAGAAACGGCTTGGCAGCGGACAAGAGCAGCTTGGACAGCGACTTGTCTTTGGCCGACGCCAGGGTATTGTTGATGTCAAAAGCCATGGGCGATCTACCAGGAAAGGGCCACCGACACATCGTCGAGGCACGTCTTCAGGCCCTCGCCGCACGGCGGGATAATGTACTGGCCGTCGAAACAGGCCAGACAGTACGGCGGCTCCTGGCCGCTTTTGCAATGCACGGCTTCAAGCAGGCCCTCGATGCTCAGGTAATGGAGCGAATCAAGGCCGATGAAGCGGGCGATATCGTCCACGGACTGGTGGGCGGCGATGAGTTCTCCCTTGGAGGAGAAATCAATGCCGTAAAAACACGGGAAGCGAATGGGCGGGCAGGAGACGCGCATGTGGATCTCGCGGGCGCCGAGTTCGCGCAGACGCTTGACCCGGGTGCGGATCGTGGTGCCGCGCACGATGGAATCCTCGACAATGAGGATGCGCTTGCCCTTGATCATGCTCTTGACCGGATTGAGCTTCACCCGCACGCTGAAATCGCGCATGTCCTGGGAGGGCTGGATGAAGGTGCGGCCCACGTAATGGTTGCGCACCATGCTCATTTCAAAGGGCAGGCCCGAGGCCTGGGAATAGCCGATGGCGGCATAGAACCCGGAGTCCGGGAACGGCATGACGTAGTCGGCGTCGACCGGCGCTTCCTGGGCCAGGATGGAGCCCATATGCTTGCGCCGTTCGTAGACCACCTCGCCAAAGACTTCCGAATCGGGCCGGGCAAAGTAAACCAGCTCGAAAATGCACTGGCGAACGGGCTGGGGATCGCAGATGCGATAGGACTGGAGCCGGCGGTCCTGGATGACGAGCATCTCGCCCGGGGCCACCGACCGGATGGCCTCGGCCTCCATGAGGTCAAAGGCGCAGGTCTCGGAGGCCAGCACGTAGGCGTCGCCCATGCGGCCGAGCATGAGCGGCCGGATGCCGTGGGGATCGCGCACGGCTATGATCTTGTCATTGGCCAGAAGCAGGATGGAGTACGCGCCCTTGACCTTGTTGCAGGCCATGATGACGGCTTCCTCCAGGGAATGGCCGTTTAAGTACTTGGCAATGAGGTGGACGAACACCTCGGAGTCGATGGTGGTCTGGAAGATGGAGCCGGAGGCTTCCAGTTCCTGACGCAGTTCCATGGTGTTGACCAGGTTGCCGTTATGGGCGATGGCCAAATGGTAGTCGCCAAAGCGCACCAGAAACGGCTGGCAGTTGCGCAAAAGCGAAGCGCCGGTGGTGGAATAGCGGATATGCCCCACCGCCACCGTGCCCTTGAGTTCCTTGCCCAGGTGGCGTTCGCTGAACACGTCGGCCACCAGCCCCATGCCGCGCTGTTCGCGGATACGGGTGCCGTCCCAGGTGACGATGCCGGCCGACTCCTGCCCGCGATGCTGCAGGGCATACAGTCCGAAGTAGGTCATCCGGGCCGCCTCGGGGTGGCCGTAGATGCCGAACAGTCCGCAGTATTCCTTTTTCATGGTGCGTCGCCCGGGGCTAGTTGTCCCCGTAATACTCCTGAAGGCTTTTGACGGTAAGTCCTGTCCCGTCCATCTCGCGGATGGCCTGGGCCATGGCTTTGGCGCCGGCCGCCGTGGTCGTGTACGGGATGCCGTACAGCAGGGCCGTCTGACGGATGGTCATGGAATCGCGCACGGTGCGCTTGTCGGAAACGAGATTGATAACGAGGTCGATCTCCCGGTTCTTCATATGGTCGACCACGTGGGGCCGGCCTTCGAAGACCTTCATGACCGGGGTGACGGCGATGCCCTTGCTGCCAAGGTAGGCGGCCGTGCCCTTGGTGGCCATGATGCGGAAGCCCACTTCGCTCAGAATCTGGGCGGCGGGCAAGACGTCGTCCTTGGCATTGTCGGCAACGGAGATGAACACCGTCCCGGACTGGGGCAGGTTCTGGCCCGCGCCGAGCTGGCTTTTCATGAAAGCCAGGCCGACCGATTTGTCGATGCCCATGACTTCGCCGGTGGAACGCATTTCCGGTCCGAGCAGCACGTCCACGCCCGGGAAGCGGTTAAACGGAAACACCGATTCCTTGACCGAATAGTAGCCGGATTTGCGCTCGGCCCAGGGATTGATGTCCTTGAGCTTGCCGCCCATGATGACCTTGGTGGCGAGCTTGGCCAGGGGCACGCCCGTAGCCTTGGACACGAAGGGCGAGGTGCGCGAGGCCCGGGGATTGACTTCCAGGATATAGATGTCGCCGTCTTTGACCGCGAACTGGATGTTCATGAGCCCAACGACCGCAAGCTCATTGGCCAGGGCTTGGGTCTGGCGTTCGATCTCTTGAATAAGCGCCGGATCAAGGCTGTGGGGCGGCAGGACGCAGGCCGAATCACCGGAGTGGATGCCGGCCTCTTCGATGTGTTCCATGACGCCGGCCACGTAGGTGTCGGTGCCGTCGCACACGGCGTCCACATCCACCTCGATGGCGTTGACCAGGAACTTGTCGATGAGGATGGGGTGCTTGCCCGAGGCCACCACGGCCACCTTGAAGTAGTTCTCAAGGTCGGCCCGGTCGTAGACGATCTCCATGGCCCGGCCGCCGAGCACATAGGAGGGGCGCACCACCACGGGATAACCGATCTTGTCGGCAATGACGGCAGCGTCTTCCACGGTAAAGGCCGTGCCGTTGGCCGGCTGGCGCAGTCCCAGCTTTTGCAGCATGGCCTGGAAGCGTTCCCGGTTCTCGGCCCGGTCGATGCTGTCCGGCGAGGTGCCAAGGATGCGCACCCCGGCATTTAACAGCGGCACAGCCAGATTGAGCGGGGTCTGCCCGCCGAACTGGACGATGATGCCTTCGGGCTTTTCGACCTCGATGATGTTGAGCACGTCTTCAAAGGTCAGCGGCTCAAAATACAGGCGGTCGGAGGTGTCGTAGTCGGTGGACACGGTTTCGGGGTTGGAGTTGACCATGATGGATTCCACGCCCATCTCGCGCAGCGCGTAGGAGGCGTGGCAGCAGCAGTAGTCGAACTCGATGCCCTGGCCGATGCGGTTGGGGCCGCCACCGAGGATGACGACCTTGCGGGCGGCCTTGGGAGCCACTTCGCGGCCGGTTTCGTAGGTCGAATAGTAATACGGAGTGTAGGCTTCAAATTCCGCGGCGCAGGTATCAACCAGATAGTAGGTCGGATTGATGCCCATGTCTTTTCGCAGCTTGCGGGCCTCCAGGCTTGAGGCCATGCCCCACAGGGAGGCAATCTGCGGATCGGAAAAGCCGTTTTTCTTGGCGGCCAGGACCAGTTCGCGGCACTCGGCATTGGTCGCGGCGATCTTCTCTTTCGGGAAAACGGCCAACTGCCCTTCCATGTCCACGATTTCCTTGAGCTGGCGCAAAAACCAGGGATCAATCCAGGTGGCATCGAAGATGTCTTCGAGGGAGACGCCACAGCGCATGGCTTCGCGCACCTGGAAGAGCCGGCGGGAATTGGGCTTGCGCAGATCGGCCAGCACCTGCTCCCGGTCGGCCTCGCACACGCCGGTCAGCGCGGAAAAGCCCGTGGCCCCGATTTCCAGGGAGCGCAGGCCTTTTTGCATGGCTTCCTTGAAATTGCGGCCGATGCTCATGGCCTCGCCCACGCTCTTCATGGCCGTGGTGAGATAGTCTTCCGAGCCGGGGAATTTCTCAAAAGTGAACCGCGGAATCTTGACCACGCAGTAGTCGATGGTCGGCTCGAAGGAGGCCATGGTCTCGCGGGTGATGTCGTTGGGAATCTCGTCGAGGGTATAGCCGACGGCCAGCTTGGCCGCGATCTTGGCGATGGGAAAGCCGGTGGCCTTGGAGGCCAGGGCCGAGGAGCGCGACACGCGGGGGTTCATCTCGATGATGAACATCTCGCCGTCGGCCGGATTGACGGCAAACTGGACGTTGGAGCCGCCGGTTTCCACGCCGATCTCGCGCATGATGGCGATGGCCGCGTTTCGCATCATCTGATATTCGTCGTCGGTGAGGGTCTGGGCCGGGGCCACGGTGATGGAATCGCCGGTGTGCACGCCCATGGGATCGATGTTTTCAATCGAGCAGATGATGACGCAGTTGTCGGCCCGGTCGCGCATCACCTCGAGCTCGAATTCCTTCCAGCCGATGACCGAGCGTTCCAGCATGATTTCGCTTTTCATGCTGGCGGCCAGACCGACTGCGGAAATCGTTTCCAGGTCTTCCTGGTTGTAGGCCACGCCGCCGCCGGTGCCGCCCAGGGTAAAGGCCGGGCGCACAATGATGGGGAAGGGAATCTTCTTGCCCCACTCACGCACGTCGTCCATGGTGTGGCAGATGCCGCTTTGCGGAATCTTCAGCCCGATATTCGCCATGGCGTTGCGGAACAGATCCCGGGATTCGGCCTTTTTAATCACGTCCAGGGACGCGCCGATAAGCTCCACGCCGTGTTCGGCCAAAACGCCGGACTCGGCCAGGGCCACCGCCGTATTGAGGCCCGTCTGCCCGCCGAGCGTCGGCAAGAGCGCATCAGGCTTTTCCCGGGCGATGATCCGGGCCACGGTCCCCGGCTCGATCGGCTCGATGTAGGTGCGATCGGCCAGTCCCGGGTCCGTCATGATGGTGGCGGGGTTGGAATTGACGAGGACCACTTCGTAGCCCTCTTCTTTGAGGGCTTTGGCAGCCTGGGACCCGGAATAGTCGAACTCGCAGGCCTGTCCAATGACAATGGGCCCCGAGCCGATGATCATGATTTTTTTAATGTCCGTCCGTTTGGGCATGGGCGTGGGTGTGTTTTTTTAGAGGGTGAAACGATGTAAGCGGAACCGCACAGGGATATGCCACTTCGCCCCATTGGGCAAGGGTTTTGCACCGAGACCGGGCAGCCGCCGGTTTCGGACAGGCCAGCTGCAGGAGCCAGGCCGGCTCCCTTTCTTGACTTCCCGCCCGCCTTGTTTCAAAAAGCCTGTTTCTCCGGCGTCGTTCGGAAGCCGGAAATAGCGCAAGGACACTCCATGAGCAGCGATTATAAAAAGACCCTCAAGCTTCCCCAGACCTCCTTTCCCATGAAGGCCAATCTCAAGGAAAAGGAGCCGGAAACCCTCAAATTCTGGGCCGAAAGCGACATTTACCGCCGCATGGTCGCCGACCGGGAAAGCGCCCCCCGCTACATCCTGCACGACGGCCCGCCCTATGCCAACGGCCACCTGCACATGGGCCATGCGCTCAACAAGATTTTAAAGGACATCATCGTCAAGTCGCGCCATATGGCCGGCTTTCAAGCCCCCTACGTGCCCGGCTGGGACTGCCATGGGCTGCCCATCGAGCACAAGGTGTCCCAGGAGCTCAAGGCCAAGGGCAAGACCAACCTGCCGGCCGTCACCGTGCGCCGGCTGTGCCGGGACTACGCGACGAAATTCGTCGATATCCAGCGCAAGGAATTCAAACGCCTGGGGGTCTTTGGCGACTGGGACGATCCCTATCTGACCATGCGCCCCTCCTATGAGGCGGCCACGGCCACAGCCCTTTGCGATTTCGTGGAGCGCGGTTCGGTCTACCGGGGCAAAAAGCCCATCCACTGGTGCCTGTCCTGCCAGACCGCCCTGGCCGAGGCCGAGGTGGAATACGCCGACGAAACCTCGCCATCGGTCTTTGTCCGTTTTCCCCTGCCCGATCCCAAGGTGAAAGACGTTTTCCCCATGGCCGACCCGGCCAAAACCTATGCCGTCATCTGGACCACCACGCCCTGGACGCTGCCGGACAACATGGCCGTGGCCGTGCACCCGGAGTTCGACTACGTCCTGGTTGCGGCCGGCGACGGGCAGTATATCCTGGCCCGGGAGCTCCTTGAAAATGTTCGCGAACTGTTCGGCTGGACCGATGCCGCCATCCTGGGCGAGGCTCCGGGTGCGTCCCTGGAAGGCCTGGCTGCCCGCCATCCCTTTTACGACCGCCCGTCTCCCATCGTCACCGCCGACTATGTCACCCTGGACACCGGCACGGGCCTGGTCCACACCGCCCCGGGCCACGGCCGCGAGGACTACGACACCGGCCTGCGCTATGGCCTGGACATCCTCTCGCCCATGGACGACGCCGGCCGCTTTCTTGACGTGGTGCCCTATTTCGCCGGGCTCACGGTCTGGGAAGCCAATCCGAAAGTGATCGAGAAGCTCACCGAAGTCGGGCATCTGCTGGCATTAAAAAAACTCAAGCACTCCTATCCCCACTGCTGGCGCTGCAAGGAACCGGTGATTTTCCGGGCCACCACCCAGTGGTTCATTTCCATGGACGCCGGCGAACTGCGCCAGAAGGCCCTTGCCGCCATTGAAAACGATGTGGAGTGGATTCCGGCCTGGGGCAAGGAACGCATCCACAACATGATCGCTTTTCGCCCGGACTGGTGCATCTCGCGCCAGCGGACCTGGGGCGTGCCGATTTTGGCCCTTATCTGCGAGTCCTGCGACGCGGCCTACAACGACGCAGCCTGGATGCATTCGGTGGCCGGGAAGTTCGCCGACCACGAGCGCGGCTGCGATTACTGGTTCGAGGCCGAACTGGCCGACATCGTGCCGGCCGGGCTGACCTGCCCCCAGTGCGGCGGCAGCCATTTTCGCAAGGAAACCGACATCCTGGACGTGTGGTTCGATTCCGGTACGAGCTTTGCCGCTGTGCTGGAAAAACGGCCGGAACTGGGATTTCCGGCCGACATGTACCTGGAAGGCTCGGATCAGCACCGGGGCTGGTTTCACAGCTCGCTTTTGGCTGCCATGGGCACACGCGGACAGGCCCCCTACCGCCAGGTTCTGACCCACGGCTACGTGGTCGACGGCGATGGCCGCAAGATGTCCAAGTCCCTTGGCAACGGCATGGAACCCCAGGAAATCATCGACAAGCATGGGGCTGAGGTCCTTCGCCTGTGGACGTCGGCGGTGGATTACCGCGACGATATCCGCATTTCCGACGAGATCCTGGCCCGTCTGGTCGAGGCCTATCGCCGCATCCGCAACACCTGCCGGTTCATCCTCGGCAATCTGGCCGACTTCGATCCGGCGGCAAACGCCATCGCGCCCGAGGCCATGCTGCCCCTTGACCGCTTTGCCCTGGACATCGTGGCCCGGGGCCATGCCCGTATGGCCGAAGCCTATGGCCTCTATGAGTTCCACAAGGTCTTCCATACGCTGCACAACCAGTGCGTCACGGATTTGTCCGCCTTTTATCTCGACATCTTAAAGGACCGCCTCTACGTTTCAGCGACGAACTCGCTGGAACGCCGCTCGGCCCAGTCGGCCCTGTGGCGTATTTTGCTGCTGTTGTTGCGGGACATGGCCCCGATCCTGTCGTTTACCGCGGAAGAGGTGTTCCGCCACACCCCGGTGTGCCAGCGCGGCGATGGGGATTCGGTCTTCACCCTGCCTCCGGTCGATGCCGGTTCCTGGCTCCTGGACGAGGCCAGCCGGGAACGGCTGGAGATGGTCCTGGCCCTTCGCGGCGAGGTCACCCGGGCCATCGAACCCCGGCGCAAGGCCGGCGAGGTGGGCCATTCGCTGGAGACGACCGTGGTCCTGTATCTGCCGGACGACGTGCTGGAGGCCGTTTCAAGCCTCGGCATGGATCTGCGCGAAGTGTTCATTGTGTCCAAGGTGACGCTTATGCCGGCTGCGGCTGCCCCGGCCGATGCCGTGGCCTGCGAAACCATTGCCAAGGCCTTTGTCGGGGTATCCCGGGCCGCTGGGGAAAAGTGCGCCCGGTGTTGGTTGTACAGTGAAGAAATGGCCGGACCGCAGTCACCCGACCTGTGTCCGCGTTGCGCCGCGGTTTTGGCCGCAGAGGGTATGTAGACCATGCGTTTGAGCTATAAACTGGCGCTGCCTGTGGCCGCTGCCATCATCCTGCTCGATCAGGTCACCAAGCTCTGGATACAGGACCATCTGGTGCTTTATACGACCAGAACGGTCATTCCGGGCTTTTTCAACATTGTCCATGTGCTCAACCGCGGTGCGGCCTTTGGCTTTCTCAACCGCTCGGACATCCAGTGGCAGACCTACTTCTTCTTCGCGGCCACGGCCCTGGCCGTGCTTATCATCATGCATCTGCTGCGCATGGCCCGGGACGACGACAAGCTGCTTATCATCGGCCTTGGGCTTATCCTCGGCGGGGCCATCGGCAACCTCATTGACCGCATCAAGACCGGCGAGGTGGTCGATTTCCTGGACTTCTACTGGAAAAGTTACCACTGGCCGGCCTTTAACGTGGCCGACATTGCCATATTCCTGGGGTCGCTTGGTCTTCTGGTGGCTTTTTATCGCCTGCGCCGCCCGATGGCCGGCTCCTAACTTCGCGAGGACGCACATGATTCTGCCTGAATTGCCGGCCATGACGCCGGGTCAGCTGGCTCTTCTCTTCGGACTTTTGGCCCTGCCTATCCTTCCCAATTTCATTGCGATATGGCACAGCTTCCACAGGGAGTTTCCCACTCACCTGGAGAAGATGTTCTGGTTCCTCCTGGCCATTTTCGTGCCCGTGCTGGGAGGGGTTATCTACTTTATCTGGGGACGCAAGCGAGGTCGCAAGCTGTCATGAAGCCCTGTCACGCCAAACCCGCGGCCCTGGCCGCCGCCCTGCTCGCAGCGCTGATCGGCGGTTGCGCGCCGGCTCCCAAGGCCCCGTCACCGCTCAATACCCCGGCCGACATGTGGGCCGAACTGGAAAATACCAAGGGTGAAGTTCGTCGCTTAAATGCCAAGATCGAGGAGCTGACCCAGCAGGTGGAGCACAACCGGCAGGACCCGGAACTGTCCGGCCGCGTCTCCCGCCTGGAAGGCCAGGTCAGCCGCATGGCCTCCCAGCTGGCCATTGACATTGACGCCGGGGGTGCCCGCGCAGCCGCCCCGGCGGCCCAGCCCGGCTACGGCCAAGGGGCCATGGCCCCCCAGGCCGGCTATGGAGCCCAGGCACCGCAGACCGGGTACGCCGCCGCTCCCCAGCCCGGATACGGCCAGCCCCAAGCCGGTTACGGCGGCCAAGCCGCCCAGGGCGGCGACGATGCGGATGAACCCATTCCGCCGTACAATCCCTCGGGCTATGCCGCAGCCCCCCAGGCTCCGGCCCAGGTCCCGCCGCCGGCTCCAAGCGGCAACATCGCCCCGCCGGCCGTGTCTGAAGCGCAAAGCCCGGCCGACGCGGTCTATGCCAAGGGCCTCACCAGCTTCAATGCCCGCCAGTACCAGCAGGCGCTGGGAATTTTTCAGGAGTTCGCCCGCAACTTCAAGACCAGCCCGCTGATGCCCAATGCCATGTTCTGGACCGGGGAATGTTATTTCCAGCTCGGGGATTTCGCCAATGCCGCCCTGGCCTACCAGGAAGTCATCGAGAAATATCCCAAGAGCGCCAAACATGCCGACGCCCTGTTCAAACGCGGCGTGGCCTTCTCCAAGCTCGGCAATGCCGGCGCGGCCAAGTTGTCGTTTAAGGAAGTCATCGACAAATACCCGGATTCCGCCTTCGCTGCCCGGGCCAAAACCATGATGCCCAAGTAGCGCCGGCCAGGAGCGACCGTTTTCATGGATACGACACAAGACAAGCAATACCGCAAGGTTGTCTATCTGACCTTTCCTCCCGAAGCCTCGGGCAAGCCGCTGGTCTGCGATCTGGCCCGGCTGCACGGCCTGGGTTTCAGCATCCTGCGCGCCCAGATCACGCCGCGCCAGGAAGGACAGATGACCATTGAGATCACCGGTCCCAGGGATGCCTACCAGCGCGGCGTCGACTACCTCAAGGAGCACGGCATCGGCGTGGCCCCGGTGGCCCAACGCATCTCCCGCGATGAAGACAGCTGCTTTCATTGCGGCATGTGCACGGCCCTTTGCCCGACCAGAGCCCTGTCGCTTAACATCGAAACCCGACTGGTGGAGTTTGACAGCGAAACCTGTTCGGCCTGCGGCATGTGCACCAAGGTCTGTCCGGTAAAGGCCATGGAGATGTTGCTCGAAAACGGCGTCATGTAACAACGAGGTGTCTGCCGTGGAAGAAAAACGCTCCTACATGCGCATCCCCACGCGCCTTCGCGGCCATCTGCGACTCTTGCCAGACACCGAAGAAGTACCGCTCTATCGGGATTCGCCACCTATGGGGTCGACGATTTGCAGTGTGGACCCACGCGACACCGGCATGAGCGAACCGCTCTATGCGATGCTGAGCACCATCAATTCCAAGCTCGACATGCTGCTGTCCATACAAAACCGCGATCTGCTCGAAGCTGACTTTCCAGTCCTCATGGATATCGTGGAGATAAGCGGAGCCGGAGTGCGGTTTTCGACTCCAAACGAGTTGCCCCTGGATCAGCCGGTGGAAGCCGTTATTGTACTGTCGCGCTTTCCCATGCGTCTGTCCGGGGCCATGGGGCGGATCATCCGCTGCGACGAGGTTGACGGCACGGCCATTTACGCTCTTGATTTCACGCGCATCCGGGAACGCGACCTGGAAAGCATCGTGCAATTCGTCTTCCAAAGCCAACGCGACGATCTTCGCGGAAAAAAGTGGGACTGATGCCGTATGGTTAATGACGACGAACTGCTCGACCGGCTGCTTGAAAAAATCGTCCAGGAAGTGGTGCCCGACCTGCGGGAAAGCATCGGTGCCACCATCGAACGGGAAGTGGCCCGGACACTCTCCCGGGCCCTTCTGGAAAGCGAGTTTCACAAACGCTTAAACGATGAAATGCGCACCGGCCTGCAGGATATCTACAAAGAAATCATGCAGGCGGCCAAGCACGACAGCGAACCGAGCGCCGGAGACAGGCAGCAGGCTGACCAGCTCTTTCAGGAAGCCGCCCAGCAACTCGACAACATTCTGCAGACCACGGAATCGGCCACCACCGAGATCATGGACATCGTCGAGAAGCACATGGACCTGCAAGCCGAATCGGCCTCGGTGCTGGCCGGACTCCCCGGCGGTTATGCCGGCCCCAAAGATGTGGCCAAGCTGCAGGCGGCCAACGATGCCCTGGGTGAAGACCTGATGCGCATCATGACCACGCTGAGCTTCCAGGACCTGACCGGACAGCGTATCAAGCGCATCATTTCGGCCATCAAGAAGGTCGAACAGATCGTTCTTGAGCTCTATCTCTCCACCGGCTTGCAAATCCGGGCCCAAGCCGAAGCGCCTGATCGCGACATCGAAGACCTCAAGGCCGAAGCCAGGCAGAAGGTCTCCGACCTCAAGGGACCGCAAATGGACACCCAGCAGGGCTCGGTGGACGATCTGCTGGCCCAGCTCGGCCTGGACTAGCGCAGCGGTCCGGCAACCCTGACCCCGTGCCTCAAGGGCGCGCTGCCGTGGCTTTTCCCGGCAGCGCGCCCTTTGCGTTGGTATCCCTGCGTCCGGAATGTCCCATCCGGTGCCTGCCTCGCGCTTTGCTCCCGCTTCAGGCGCCAAGCCAAGCACAGGACCGTTTTGGTATCTTTCCCCCTGCCCTGCCGCTGGCCGCGGCAGAGGGGACATGGCCGGCGAAGACGAAACCGGGAAAACAGATCGCTCTAGTGATGATGATGCTCGTGGTCGCCCATGGGGTGGCCGTGGACATGGCGGTGCAGGATGAGATCCGGGTTGCGGATCAGGCGGCCGTTTCCGATGGAATAGTAGGTGTCGGTCACGTGGGCCAGGAAATCCCAATCGTGGGAAATAATGATCATGGGTTTGCCGAGACGCTCCAGAATTTCGACCAGCCGTTCCCGGGTGGCGGGATCAAGCCCCCCGGTCGGTTCGTCCAGAAGCAGGGCATCAGGCTCCATGGCCAGGACCCCGGCCAGGGACACCAGTTTTTTTTCGCCGCCGGACAGGCGATGGGCCAGCCGGTCGCCGAAGCCCTCAAGGCCGAGCATGGCCAGGGTCTGTTCGGCCAATTCCCGGGCAGCCTCGCCGGGCAGGCCCCGGTTGAGGGGTCCGAAGGCCACGTCGTCAAGGACGGTCGGGTAAATAATCTGATCGTCGGCGTTTTGCAGCAACATGCCGATGCTGCGCCGCACCTCCCGGAAATCACGCTCGGTCGCCACTTCCCGCCCTTTGTGCCGCACCATGCCGGACTGGGGGCGCAAAAGCCCCATGATCACATGGAGCAGCGTGGTCTTGCCCGACCCGTTTGGTCCGAAAAGCCCGATGCGCTGCGTGGCCTCGAAGCGCAAATCCAACGCTTCCAGCACGGCGCCCGCCGCTCCCGGATAGGTGAAAGACACCTGCGACAGTTCAAGTAACGGTTCAGACATTCCCACTCCTGGCCCGTACTTCGAGAAAGGCCGCAAGCCCGGCCACGGCCCCGGCGGCAAGAAGAAAGAGCATATCCCGGCGACCGGCCCGAAACCGGTTGAGGCACGGAAAAAGCCCGGTGAACCCCCGCAGCAGCATGGCCTGATAGACGCGCTGGGACCGGTCGTAGCTGCGCACCAGAACCATGGCGACCAGGGCGGCATAGGTGCGATAGGTGCGCCCGTCCGTTGCCGGGACAAAGCCCCTCAAGCGGGCCGCAGTCACCAACCGGTCATATTCCTCTGCAATGACGTGGAGATAGCGGTAGGTAAAGACAAACAGAAAGGAAAATTTGGCCGGGACCCCAAGGGCGGTCATGGCCCGCCCCAGGGCCGGGGCCGGGATGGTGGCCAACAGTGACAGGACGCAGAAAAAAACCGCATTGGCCTTGAGCGTCACCAGCCAGGCCAGGGAGACGCCCTGCCGGCTGATGGTCAGGCCAAACCCTTGCCACAGCGGCACCCCGGGGGTGGAAAGCGGAACAAAGAGCCAGAGAAACAGGATGAAGACATTGATGGCTGCCGCCCGGCGCAGCACAGCCCCAAACGAGGCCCCGGACAGGGCGGTCAGGAGCAGCCCGGCGGCGAGAATGACCAGCGCGGTCTGCTGGTTTTGGGCCAGCGCGGCAACAACGGACAGGAGCAGGCAGGCCGCCAGCCGGCAGCGGGCGTCCAGCCCGTGGATGGGCGAGGTTCCAGTGGCAAGTTGGTCGTCGATCATGCGCCGGGACGTCTCCGGCTGCCGAAATAGGCGGCAATGCCGGCCAGACCGACCAGCCAGCCGATACCGCCAATGATTTGCGTCAGCCCAGGTCCTTTCTCCTCTTCACGCACCAGGATGGCCCGAAGCGGCGCGATTTTTTTTTCGACCGCCGCTTCGACGATGGCTTCCAGGGCGGCCGGATCCAGGGCGACCACCGGCGGGCCGGCCTGGAGGGCGACAGGCGCTGCGGCCGGCGGGGTCTGGGCCGGTTTCCCGGCAACGGTAGGCGCATCCGGGCTGGTGGTTGGGACCGGTGATGCCGCAACCGTGGCTGGCGTCGTCACAACTGCAACCGGCGCTACGGCCAGGTATTCCGCAGCCTTGACCACCCCTTCGTTTTGATGGCCCTCGCCGGCCCGCAAAACGATGCGCAGGTCAGCCTTGGCCGCCCGGGCTGCAAGCGGCACCGGGAAACGGAAAGAGCCCTTCTCGTCGGTTTTTCCGGTCAGATACAGCGCACCCGTGGCCGCGTTGGCAACCTCGATGTCGCCAAAGCGCACACGGTCGGTGCGGTTGTAGCTGCACTCCACCACCACGTCATCCCCTTCGACATAGGCAAACACGTTGACCCGGTGGGCCTGGGCCGGCCCGGCCGAGACGACGAAGAGGATCGCCGCCCAGACAAAGGCCGGGAGACGCGGAAACAAACGGGACATAAGGGCTCCTTGGCAGTCCTCAGCCGGCCAGACGGATGGCCAGCAACTCGGGCCGCACTTTGGCTAAAAAGCCCACGGCCATGGCGGTGATGACCCCTTCCACGGCCATGATGGGCAGGTGGGCCAGGAAAATGGCCGTGGCCGTGGTCATGAAGGCCTCGCCGGACAGGGCCAGCGCACCGGCAGTCAACAGCGCGGCCAGGAGCACGGCGAAAAAGCCGCAGCAAAACGCGCCCACCGTGCGCATGGTTCCGGTGCTGCGCAACCATGGTCCAAAGATCAGGGAGCAAGCCACGGCCGGAAAGGCCATGTCAAAGGTATTGACACCGAGGACCACAAGACCGCCGTACTGAAACAGCACGGCCTGGAGCAGCAAGGCTACGCAGATGGCCGGGAAAGCGGCAAGTCCGAGGATGGCCCCGAGCAGACCGTTTAGGATCAGGTGGGCGCTCACCGGGCCGATGGGCACATGGATAAGCGACCCCACAAAAAAAGCGGCCGACAAAATGGCCACGGTCATCAGGCGATCGTAGTCCAGGCGTTTGAGCCCCAGGGTCGTGCCGACAGCGGCCAGGGCCCAGCCGCCGGCCAGAACCGGCCCGGAGAGTACGCCTTCGGAGATATGCATTGGTCGTCCCGGGGTAGAAGGTCCGAGCAGCCGGGGACAGGTACGGTCCCGCTGTCCCCGGCAAGGCGGTTTGTTCTACTTCTTCTTGCGTTTGGGTTCAACGAACTTGGTCCACAAAACCGCTCCGCGCTCGATCTTCTTGTCGGCCCCGTCCTTTTGCATGGTTTCCGGGGCATCAGTCAGGGCGGCAAAGCCCCACCAGCCGGCAAAGGGCACGGCGTAGTTGAACACGCCGTTGGCATCGGTCTTGACCACCTGGGTGACCAGATAGTCATTGGGTGCCTCGTAAGCCTTGTCCTTGTTGTAAAATTCCACTTCCACCGCAACATCGGCGGCCGGCTTGCCGTCAATGAGCACCTTGCCCGTAAAGACGTTGCCGGCATAATTGCCGAAAGGACGGGTGAGCGGCACGATCTCGGCGGCCAACCCGACCGGCGCATCCCAGCCCTCTTCCTCGCCAAAGGACGGCACCACCACCTTGGTCAGGTGCTCGATGAACTTGTCCTCGGCCGGCTCAAAATACGGTTCCGGAACAAGGAAAAAGGTGCCGACACCGGGCTTTTTGAAGGTGAACTCCCCGGTCCAGGCGGCATGGTCCATGATCTTGGCGGGCTTGAGCGTGGGGAGCAGGTCGGTTTTCTGGTCGCCGTCCTTGACGCCAAAGGCCTTGGGCTTGGCCATGTCCATGCCGTTGCCTGCCATGGGGTGGGAAAAGGAGATCGCAAGCTCCACCTTGGCCTTGCTTTTGTCGCTGACCACGTCCGCCGACGGGATGATCATGCCGAAGTGGGCCAGGGCCGGGCTGGCGGAAAGGGCCAGGGCGGCCAGGGCCAGGGGAAGACGGGATAGGCGCATTATGCAGTCTCCTTTCCATGTTTTAGCGTCAGTATCCAGCACGACGCACCAGAAAGGTACCCCAAATTCAGACGATGTTCAATATAGTAACACGCAAAGATGACAATTTAGTCCAGCCCGCGTCGACAAGCAGATGCCCGCTATCTAGAAGGCAAGCATCAGGCGCAGGGCCACGTCGGGCTGGTCCGTTGGCCGGATGCTCCCTTCCAGGGCCAGCCGGGCGGTCGGACGAAAGGCCAAGCCAAGGACCGGAGCCAGAAGGCATCGGGGTTGGTAGACGTAGTGGCTGGGGAAGGCATTGAGCGCCAGGATGGCAGCCAGGGCATTGCCTGTGGCCCCGGTGGGATCGACGTGGTGGGTGAGCCGCTTGTCCAGGCGAAAGGCGATCAGGGACAGACCGGCGCTGGCGCTGACGCGGCCAAAGTCGTAGCCGAGGGCAGCGGTCGCTTCATGGCTGGTCCAGGCAAAAAAAGCGTCCCGGGCCGCAGGGGGTGTCCCGACGCCGGAAGGGCTGGACACCTCTTCCCGGGTTTCGGCTGCGGCAGCGGAAAAAAAGGCATAGTCCAGCCGGGCAAACACCCCCTCCCCCGGGCCCTCCCGAACGACCACCCGGGCGCAAGGTCCCCACAGGAACGCCGGCCGGGTCTGCCACAACTCGGCAAAGCCCTGGCCGACGTTCTTGGCTTCAAAAACGCCCGCCGCCGTCCCAAGATGCCCACCGACCGACACCACGACATGCCGCCGGTCGAGCACCCGATACAATACGCCGGCGTAGGCCCGTTGCTCGGTCCAACTACGGGTCCAGCCGCCGTGCTGGGGCACATAAGCGGCTGAAGGCGTAAAGGAAACCGGCTCACGCATGTCCCGGTAGCCCAGGGAACGCACCGTGGCCGACATTTCAAACGGTCCGTCCTCGGCCGCAGCCACACCGCTTACGAGCAGCAGCAGACAGGCCAGCCACAACAGGCGACCCCCGGTCCGGCGCGGCAGGCTCTGCCCAGGCACGGCCATGCCCGCTAGCCGTTGCCCGGTGGCCCGGCAGCCGGTGCGGCGGCAGGGGCACCGGGAGAGGCCTGGCCGCCAACCGGCACGAATTTGGTGAACCAGTCAAGGTTTCGCACCATGAGGTCCCGCAGCAGGCCCGGTTCGGTGATGTCGTGGCCGCTTCGGGGATAGGCGGCCAGACGGGTGACGACGTCGCGCCGCGACAAGGCGGTATAGAGTTCCAGGGCCTGGGTAAAAGGGACCCGCTCGTCGCTTATGCCATGCTGGAAGAGAGTCGGTGTCTTGATCGAGGCGGCGTATTTGAGCGGTGAGCGGTCAAACAGGAAGTCGAATCGCTCATAGGCCTCGCCGCCGAAATACAGCGGAATGAAATCCGGCAGATCCATACTGCCGCACAGGCTGGTCAGGTTGGTGATGCCTGCCCCGATGGAGGCCGCGGCGAAGCGGTCGGTATGGCCGATGGCCCAGGCGGTCAGATAGCCGCCGTAGCTCCAGCCCATGATGCCCAGGCGGTTGGGGTCGGCCAGTCCGCGGGCAATGAGCGCATCAATCCCGGTCTGCAGGTCCTCGAAATCCTTGCCCCCCCAATCGCTGACGATGGCCCGGCGAAACTGCGGCCCATAGCCATCGGAGCCACGGACATTGGGCTGGAAAATGGCGTAGCCGCGCTCGGAAAAAACAGCCAGGGGGTAGCTGTCCAGAGCACCAACGTAGATCCGCTGCGCGGCCTGGGCCGGGCCGCCGTGCAGTTCGATCAAAAGCGGCGGTGGGCCTTTGGCGGCTGCCACCGGCGGGATGTACAGGCCTTCGATGGGTGTGCCGTCGGCAGACTGCCAGTGCACGACGACGGAACGGGCAGTCCGAAATGTGGCAAAGGCGCTGTTGACCGAAGAAATCACCCGGGGGGCAAACCGGTCGGCCGGGGTCAGGAAGACTTCGGGCGGCAGATCGGTGTCGGTCAGAACCAGTCCAAGATGGCGGCCGCCGGGGGACAGCGCGGCCTGGGCGACAACATGGGGGGTGTCGGAAAAACGCTGCGGGGCCTCGCCGCTTGCCGGCAGGGCGTAGAGCACGGAGGTTGTTCCCTCGGCCTCGCGAACCAGAAGGCTTTGGCCGTCACTGGCCCAGCCCAGGAGTTCCGGGCGGGCATTGGGGGTCTGGGCCAAGGCCCGAGGCTGGCCTCCGGCCAGGGGCACCACCATGACCCGGCCGGCGCTGTAATAAAAACCGGGTGCCGCGGTTGCGACATAGGCCACTGTCGCGGCATCCGGGGAAACACAGGGGGTATTTTCCGAGGCCTCGGTGGCAGCCAGCAGGCGCACCGTTCCACGGGCCACATCAACCACTGCGATGTCGGTATTGGCGGCATCGACCGGGTCGGAACGGCTGATCGGGGAGGTGCTGTGCCGCCCCCGGGGCGGTGTGGCCGGATCGGTGGTCTCAAAGACAATGTGCCGGCCGTCTGGGGAGAACGCGAAGGCCCCCACATCACGGTTGGTGACCAGGGGACGGGGCTGGCCGCCCGATCCCAGGGGCAGGAGGGCGAGACTGGCCACCCCGACGTCGCTGTCGAACACCTCCACCTCGGCATCGCAGCCGGATTGCCGCGCCTCGGTCGTCTTGCCGGCCGTGGTCACAGACAGGGCCAGGGACTTGCCGTCCGGGGAAAAAGCCAGGTCCAGGATATCTTCGTAGCTGCCGGCGAGGCGGCGGGTCTGGCCCGTGGCAGTCTGAAGGATGTAGAGGTCAAGGGTGTTTTCGCCGGCAACGGTATAGGCCAATTTTGAGCCGTCCGGAGAAAAACGCGGCTTGTCGCAGGTCTCTTTTTCCGGCGTGACGGGCTTGGCGGTTCCTTTGGCCGGGTCGGCCAGATAGATGCGCGAGGAGAGTTCCCCGGCATCGCCCTGCATGGCGCTGCGGGTGACGACAAAGGCGGCTCGCCGGCCATCGGGAGCCACGCGCACGTCATTGACCATGGCCACGCGCAACATGTCGTCGATGTCGAAGGCTTTCCCCGACTCGGCCGCGGCAGTCCAGGTCGCAAACCAAGGGAGCGCCAGGGCGACAAGGCCGGTCAGCAGACGTCGGACGGCAAAATGGGGCACAAAGGACCTCGTTTCAAACAGTGGCCGCCACTGTACGATCGGTTGGCCTGGCGGTCAAATCCCCAACAAGAAAGGCCCCCTTGCGGGGGCCGTGGAACCTAGATGTGAATTGTCGCGTCAGCCGGCCGTTTAGACAGCCACAGATCGAAGAGGAACCTGGTGAAGAAAATGGCCGTGAACATCGAAGCCACGATGCCAAGGATCAGGGTCACGGCAAAGCCCCGAATGGGGCCGGTGCCGAACTGATACAGGACCACGGCGGCAATGACCGTGGTCACGTTGGCATCGAGGATGGTCAGGGTGGCGCGGCTGTAGCCGACGTCC
Organism: Desulfovibrio sp. DV; assembly: GCF_001936595.1. Classification (GTDB taxonomy): domain Bacteria; phylum Desulfobacterota; class Desulfovibrionia; order Desulfovibrionales; family Desulfovibrionaceae; genus Solidesulfovibrio. The sequence goes on along the minus strand of NZ_MLBG01000002.1, from coordinate 74,445 downwards.
ACGGCTGACCGGGCGGTCAGGCCCCGGCGCAGTTCTTCTCGAATGCGTTCGAAGATGATGACGTTGGCGTCAACGGCCATGCCGATGGTCAGGATGATGCCGGCGATGCCCGGCAGGGTCAGGGTGGCCCCGAACCCGGCCAGACCGGCCACAATAAGAACGAGGTTGAACAGCAGGGCCATGTCGGCCACGGCTCCGGCCACGCCGTAGTAAATGATCATGAAGGCAATGACGATGATGCCGCCGACCACAGCCGAATAGACGCCCTTCTCAATGGATTCCTGTCCAAGGGATGGGCCGACCGTGCGCTGTTCCAAGATATTGACCGGGGCCGGCAGCGCGCCGGCGCGCAGCACAATGGCCAGATCGCGGGCTTCCTCGGTGGAAAACCGGCCGGTGATGCTGGCCCGGCCGCCGCCGATTTTCTCCTGGATGGTGGGGGCCGAATAGACTTTGCCGTCCAGGACAATGGCCAGCTGCTTTTTGACGTTTTCGCCGGTGACCCGCTCGAACTGGCGCGAGCCGCCGGGGGTGAAGGTCAGGGCCACGTAGGCCTGATTGTTGGGATCGAAGTTGGCCCGGGCATCGGCAATGTTCTCACCCGTCATGACGGCGTCGGCCTTGAGCACAATGGGCCGTTCCAGATAGGAGCCGTCAGGATTTCTGTGGCGCAGCACGGACAATTCATCACCCGGGGGCACGATGCCCTTCTGGGCTTTTTCCAGATCGGCCGTGTCATCCACGACCTTGAACTCCAGGTGGGCGGTCTTGCCGATCAGCTTGATGGCCCGTTCAGGGTCCTGTAGGCCCGGCAACTGGATCTGGATGCGGTTGTCGGTCTGCTTGCGGATGTCGGGTTCGGTCACGCCGAATTCGTCAATGCGGTTGCGGATGGTCTTGACGGCCTGATCCACGGTCATGCGGGCCTGGTCGTCCCTGTAGCGCTGGGTGAACGACAGCTTGTAGACGAAGCGGCCTTCGGCGGCGCTGTTCACGCTGTCCACGTGAAGCACTGAAAAATGGCTGGACAGAAAGCTCCCCAGCGCATCGCGCTTTTCCGGGGTGGCCAGGACGAATTCCAGCTGTTTGCCGTCGGCCGTGGTCGCCGGACGCTGGATGACAATGCCCTCTTCCTTGGCCTGGTCGCGGATATCGCGACCCATCTGGGCCAGGGAGGTGGTCAGGGCCTTGTCAACATCAACGCCGAGGGTGAGGTGGATGCCGCCTTTGAGGTCAAGGCCCAGATTGATGACGTCATCGGGCAGGAATTTGCCCAAAAAAGTCTGCTTGACCGACCCCAGGGAGGGCAACATGTAGATGAGGCCCAGAAAGGCCACGAGACTGATCACGGCCAGTCGCCAACGCAGAGTTCCAGTCATGGGCGAGGCTCTCCTTGGGAGGCTAACACTTCGTGTGCAACGACAAAACGAAGGGACTGCGCGAGCAGCCCTTCGTCGTCGCTTCGGGCGTCACGCGGCCCGAAGTGGGATATCCTTAGTCTTTGGACTTGTCTTTGGCCTTGGGCTCGGCCTTGGCGGCCGGAGTCGCGGCGTCGCCGGGACCGGACACAAAACTGCGATTGATCTCGATATTGAGGTCTTTGGCAATTTCAACGGTCAGCTTGTCGCCATGAACTTCCATGATGCGGCCGTAGATGCCGCCGCCGGTCAGGATGTAGTCGCCGCGCTTGAGGCCGCCCAGGTATTCCCGGTGCTGCTTGGCCTTTTTCTGCTGGGGACGGATAAGCAGAAAATAGAAGATGGCGAACATAAGGATCAGCGGCAGAAAGGCGGTGATGGGGTTGCCCCCGGCAGCGTCGCCGCCGGGAGCGGCGCCCATGGCGTGCGCCAAGCTCGGAAAAAGCATGATGCCTCCAGTTGAGATGGTGGTAGCGTCCGAAAGACCGTCTCGCGGCAACATCCGCAAGACGATGCAGGGCTCGGAACGAGTCTATCGCGCCAAAATGGATGGTCCAAAAAAGCCGTCACGTCAAGGTTCAATTGCGTTCGGGCCGGCCGGGAAGGCCGGATTATCGCGCCTCGGGCCAGGGTGTGCATCCCCTGGCCGGGGCAAATCCCCGGCCAAAGGCCTCAGCAAGGGTCGGCAAAAGCACCCGGTTGCGCCGGCCGATACGGGCCGCATCCGGGCAGTCGGGCGCATGAAAGCGATGGGAAGCGGTATTGCCGACATAGGGTGCACCCGGCCTTGGCAGGGCGAGCAAACGCGGCCACGCGCCCCGGCCCGCCGCCATGGCCCGGCGCTGGGCCAAAAGCAGCCGTTCGGCCAGTTCAGCAGGCACGTCGTCAAACCAGAAGAAAAAGGCCGCCCCCTCGCCAACCAGGAGTGCGGCGACCGAAGCACCGTCCGGGAGCAGGAGGTCGCCGAGCATGCGGCCGAAGCGGTCCTTGTCCGGCCCGACTCCAACGAACCGCAACGGCACGCCCCGGGTGACCCGTTGCAGCAAGGCAGCAGCCGCAGCAGCATAATACTGGGCCGCCCGGCCCTCGTGGGCCATTTCCGGGGCATCGATGCCGGCCAGACGCACCCGGCGGCCGTCGGCCAGCTGGCAGGTGTCGCCGTCAAAGACTACAGCCACCCGCACCGGGGCCGGCCCGGCCTGGGCCGCTGTAAAGCAAAGCCATACCAGGGCCAGACAGAAGGAAAGCCCGGCAACGCAGCGCCTCCCTGCCCTACGACCTGTTTCACAGCCCATAGCTCCACCTCCCCAAAAAAAGCGGCCGCCGCGTTTGCCGCGACGGCCGTATCCGCAGCGATAGAACACCGCTTGGCTACTTGATGGCTCCGGGCACAAAACCGATGGCGTTGATGGCCGCCTTGATGACGTCCTCGGGCGCTTCCCCTTCAAAGGAAACCAGTCCCTTGGCCAGATCCACGGAAACATTGGACAGACCCGGCACAGCAGACAACGTCTTGGTCACGGAATTGGCGCAGTTGCCACAGTGCATTCCGCCGACTTCAATGGTTTTCATGCATCCTCCTTGGTCTTTGCGGCAATGTAGGCCAGGGCCGCCGGAAAATCGAGGCTGCCCTCGTAGATGGCCCGGCCGGAAATGAGGCCCTGAAGACCTTTTTTCCCATACGGATAGAGCGCCTTGACGTCGGCAAGGGTGGCCACGCCGCCGGCGACGATGACCGGCAACTCGGTCAGGGTCAGCAAGCGGGCCAAGGCCGGCAAATTGACCCCGGACTGCATCCCGTCGCGGCTGATATCGGTATAGACCACAAAGGCCGCACCGGCCGCAGCCAGCCCGGGCAGCACGTCCTCGACGGTCTGGCCCGAGTCCTCGACCCAGCCCTTGACCTTGAGCCGGCCGTCCACGGCATCGAGCGACACCCCGACCTGGCCGGGATGGGCGGCGCAAATGGCGGCAAAGGCCGCAGGATCGGCCAGGGCCAGGGTGCCGATGATCAGCCGGCGCACCCCGGCTTCAAGATAGGCGGCAGCCGTGGCCGCATCCCGCACGCCGCCGCCGAGCTGGACCGGAATGTCCAGGCCGGAGCAGATGCGGGCGATAAGATCGAAATTGCGGGGCTTGCCGCTAAAGGCGCCGTCCAGGTCGATCAGATGCAGCCACTCGGCCCCAAGGCCGGCCCAATGCCGGGCCATGGCCTCGGGATCGGGCGAAAACACGGTAACGGCATCGGCCACGCCCTGGCGCAACCGGACACATTGTCCGTCCTTGATGTCGACAGCCGGAAATACGATCACAGCCCAAGCTCCGCGAGGCCCTGTTTGAGGCCTTCCTGGGCCAGTTCCATGGCCGAAAGCCAGCGGCCGTTTCTGGCCACGAACTTCCGGGCGTCCAGAATGTTGGCGGACAAGGATTTCTGGGTTTCATCGAAGTGGTACTGCTTGATCAGGCCGCCGGTGCGCACGTCAATGAGATAGAGCACGAAATCGACGCTGGCCGGATTGGTCGATCCGATCTCCGAACCGACACGCTCGCGCCAGTCAATGACCATGGGCACGACAACAAAGTCCACACCGGCACACTTGCCGACGTTTTGATAGTAGCGAAGCGTGGCCAGACGGCCGGATTCCTCGCCGCGCGGAGCGGATTTGGCGCAGGAAGCCGCCAGATTGGCCGGGGCGAGGGTCTGTTTGGAGCCGGCCAGGGCCTGGTCCAGGGCGGCGTCGAGATGCACCGGGGCGACTTCCGGCACGACCCGGGCGGCGGGCAAATAGCCGGCCAGCAAATCGGCGTCCGTGGCGGGGATGGTGAAGGGAATCACGGCAAAGGTCTTGCCCAGAAAAGCCACGGCCGAGGTAGAGGCATCAGTGGCCACCGGGGGCCTGGCAGAGGTCGTGTTATGACGCACGCAACCGGCCATGAGGCTTAAGCCCACCAGCGCCACGCCAAGATAGGCCATTGATTTGCTTCGCATCAGTCCAGGCTCCCTTTGGTGCTCGGCACCCTGCTCGATCCTTGCGCGGCCGTGGCCCGGCGCAGGGCCAGTCCCAACGCCTTAAAGGCCGCTTCCACCAGATGGTGGCCATTTTGACCGTAAACGAAATGCATATGCAGGTTCATGCGGCTGGAAATGGACAGGGATTTGAAAAACTCCCGCCACAAGTCCTTTTCCTCGCCGGCAATGACCGGAGGCAGCACGTTTTCCCGATAGACGAGATAGGGGCGGCCGGACAGATCGACCACCACCTCGCACAGGGCCTCGTCCATGGGGACCCGGGCATCACCCACCCGGGCGATGCCGGCCCGGTCCCCCAGGGCCTGGCGAAAAGCCTCGCCAAGACAGATGGCCACGTCTTCCAGGGAATGGTGGGCATCCACTTCCAAATCGCCCCGGCAGGTCAGCTTGAGATCAAAGCCAGCCCAAAAAGTGAGTAGATTGAGCATGTGGTCGGCGAAACCGTATCCGGTGTCCACCACTGCCGTGCCGTCGCCGTCGATGGTGATTTCGACGGCCACACGGGTTTCTCCGGTTTCCCGGGAATAAGCTCCAAAACGATCAGGCATGGTTGTGTCCCCGGACGCCTAGGCGCCCGGGGCCTCCTTGGAAACCGGCGCAGCGGCTTGGGCCTGGGCCGGTTTGGCTGCGTCAGGAGTCTCGGCAGTTTCGGGATACAACTGTTTTTTGGCCTCGGCCTGTTTCTGCTCCCGATCAGCCCGGTCCACCTCGGCTTCCAGGGTGGATTTGACGTCGGTGCTCATGCGCCGAAATTCGGCCATGCCCTTGCCAAGCGTCTTCATGAGGTCAGGCAGCTTGGAAGGGCCGATGACGATCAGGGCCACCACTAAGATGACCAGAAGCTCCGTGGAACCGATGCCGAACATAGCACTACTCTTTTGGCCGGGCCGAAGCGGTCCGGGATTGTGACGCGTTCGCCGTGACTATTCCCACTCGATGGTCGCTGGCGGTTTGGACGAAATGTCAAACACCACGCGGTTGACGCCCTTGACCTCGTTGATGATGCGGTTGGACATCACGGCCAGGATCTCCGAAGGCACCCGGCTCCAGTCCGCCGTCATGGCGTCGAGGCTGTCCACCACCCGGATGGCGGCCACGTTTTCATAGGTCCGTCCATCGCCCATGACCCCGACGGTTTTAAGCGGCAACAAAACAGCAAACCCCTGCCAGACCTTGCGGTACCAGCCGGAGGCAATAAGCTCGCTCTGCACGATCTTATCCGTTCGCCGTAAAATCTCAAGCCGTTCCTCGGTGACCTCGCCAATGATGCGGATAGCCAGGCCCGGACCGGGGAACGGATGCCGCCAGATGATGAAATCGGGCATCCCGAGTTCGACGGCCACCTTGCGCACTTCGTCCTTGAACAGTTCGCGCAGCGGTTCGATCAGCTCAAGTTTCATGATCTCGGGCAGGCCGCCCACATTGTGGTGGCTTTTGATGACGGCCGAGGGGCCCTTGAAGGACACGGACTCGATGACGTCGGGATAAAGCGTCCCCTGGGCCAGATACTTGACCTTGGGCAGCTTGGCCGCCTCGACCTCAAAGACCTCGATAAAGGTGCGGCCGATGATCTTGCGCTTTTCCTCCGGGTCGGTCACCCCGGCCAGCTTGTCGAGGAAGAGCTTGGACGCCTGGATATAGTGGAGATTGAGGTCGAAGTGTTCGCGCAGGTAGGCGGCCACTTCCTCGCCCTCGCCCATGCGCAAAAGTCCGTTGTCGACGAAGATGCAGTGGAGCTTCTTGCCAATGGCCTTGTGCAGCATGACGGCAACCACGGTGGAATCCACGCCGCCGGACAGGGCGCAGACCACCTCGTCGTCGCCGACCTTGGCCGTCAGGGCGGCAAGCTCGGTCTCAAGGAAACTCGACATGGTCCAGCCCGTGGTCAGGCCGGCGATGTCAAAGAGGAAGTTGTGCAGGATGCGCTCGCCATCCTCGGTGTGGGCCACCTCGGGGTGGAATTGCAGGGCGTAGATGCGCCGGGACACGTCGGCCAGAGCGGCGATGTCCACGTTTTTGGTGCGCGCCGCCACCACAAAGCCGGCCGGCGGCGTAGTGACCTTGTCGCCGTGGGACATCCACACGATGTGGCTGGATTTTTCCGGCAAACCGGCAAACAGCGGCACATCGGCCAGCACTTCCAGATCGGCCCGGCCATATTCGCGGTCCGTGGAGGCGGCCACTGTGCCGCCGGGCTGGTGGTGGGCCAGAAGCTGCATTCCGTAGCAGATGCAAAGGGTCGGCAGGCCCAGGGCAAAGACGGCCGGGTCAAAGGGCGGCGCGTCGGCGTCGGTGACGCTGGACGGCCCGCCCGAGAGAATGACGGCCTTGGGGGCCATGGCCGCCACCTCGGCGGCGGTGACGGTGCAGGGATGGATTTCCGAATACACGCCGGCCTCGCGCACACGGCGGGCGATAAGCTGGGTGTACTGGGAGCCGAAGTCGAGAATAACGACCTTGTCTGGCTGGAGCATATCAGTAGGTCTCCACGCGGTAGTTGGGGGCTTCCTTGGTGATGATCACGTCGTGGACATGGCTTTCGCGCAGTCCGGCCGGCGAGATACGCACAAACTGGGCCTTTTGCTGCAATTCCTCGATGGAAGCGCAGCCGCAGTAGCCCATGCCGGAACGCAGGCCGCCGACGAGCTGGTACAGGCTGTCAGTGACCGGGCCTTTAAACGGCACCCGGCCGACGATGCCTTCAGGCACGAGCTTGTTGGTTTTTTCCTGGAAGTAGCGGTCGGAGCTGCCGTCGCGCATGGCGTCGATGGAGCCCATGCCGCGGTAGATCTTATAGGTGCGGCCCTGGTAGAGAATCGTTTCGCCGGGGCTTTCCTCGGTGCCGGCAAAAAGACCGCCCATCATGACGGTGTCGCCACCCGAGGCAATGGCCTTGACGATGTCGCCGGAGAACTTGACGCCGCCGTCGGCCACAATGCGCTTGCCGGTCTCGCGGCAGGCCCGGGCCGCTTCCATGATGGCCGTGACCTGGGGCACGCCCACACCGGCCACCACCCGGGTGGTACAGATGGAGCCGGGGCCGATGCCGACCTTGACCGCGTCGGCTCCGGCGGCAATGAGCGCCTTGGCTCCGTCGTAGGTGCCGACATTGCCGGCAATGAGCTGGCAGTCGGGATAGTCGACCTTGATGGCCCGGATGGAGTCCAGGATGTTTCTGGAATGGCCGTGGGCGGAATCGAGGACCAGGAAGTCCGCGCCGGCATCGAGCAGGGCCTGGACCCGCTCGTCCCGGTCGCCGCCAACGCCAATGGCCGCGCCCACCCGCAGCCGGCCCAGGCTGTCCTTGCAGGAATTGGGGTATTTGCGGATTTTTTCGATGTCCTTGATGGTGATAAGGCCGCGCAGCTTGTTGTTGTCGTCAACCACCAGCAGCTTTTCGATGCGGTTGGCGTGCAGGTGGTGCTTGGCCTCTTCCAGGGTGGTGCCGACCGGCACGGTGACGAGCTTCTCGCTGGTCATGACCTGGCCGACGGTGGTGACGGAGTCCTTGATGAAGCGTACGTCGCGGTTGGTGACGATGCCGACGAGCGTGTCGCCGTCAACGACCGGCAGGCCGGAAATGCTGTATTCGCTCATAAGGCGCAGGGCCTGCTCCACCGTCATGGTCGGAACCACGGTGATGGGGGAAATGATCATGCCCGATTCGGACTTCTTGACCTTTTCCACTTCCAGGCGCTGCTGGGCAATGGACATGTTCTTGTGCACCACGCCCACCCCGCCGCTTCGGGCCAGCTGAATGGCCATGCGCGACTCGGTGACCGTGTCCATGGCGGCACTGACCAGGGGGATGTTGAGCTTGATGTCCGGGGTCAGCCACGAGGAAACATCGGCCTGGTCGGGCAGCACTTCCGAATAGGCCGGTACAAGCAACACATCGTCAAAAGTGAGGCCGAAATTAATGACTTTCTCCATATCGCAATCTCCGTCCGGGTTATGGGTCGGCCTAGTCCAGGCCGAGGTAGGCGGAACGCACCTTGGGGTCGTTTAAGAGGTCGCGAGCCGGCCCCTCCAGGGTCACGCGGCCGGTTTCGAGCACATAGCCGCGATGGGCGATCTGCAGCGCCATCTGGGCATTTTGCTCGACAAGCAGCACTGTTACGCCGTCCTTGTTGATCTGCTGAATGATTTCGAAAATGTTTTCCACCACCAAAGGAGCCAACCCCAGGGACGGCTCGTCGAGCAGCAGGAGTTTGGGCCGGGCCAAAAGCGCCCGTCCGATGGCCAGCATCTGCTGTTCTCCGCCCGAAAGCGTGCCGCCCATCTGGTTTCGCCGTTCGCGCAGCACCGGGAACAGGGTATAGGCATGCTCCTCGTCCGCCCGGATGCCGGCCTTGTCTTTGCGCAGGTATGCGCCCATGAGCAGGTTTTCCCTGACCGTCAGCCTGGGGAAAATCATGCGGCCCTCGGGCACCTGGGTGATGCCGAGGGACACGATGCGCTCGGTTGAAAGGCGCGTGGTCTCATCGCCCAAAAAGGCCACCCTGCCCTGCCTGGGCTGGACCACCCCGGAAATGCTCATCAGCGTGGTGGTTTTGCCTGCGCCGTTGGCTCCGATCAGGGTGACGATTTCACCCTGGGCGATGTGCAGGGAGACGCCTTTGAGCGCCTGAATGTTGCCGTAATAGGATTCAATGCCGGACAGTTCAAGCATGTGCCGCACCCTTGCCGAGGTAGGCCTCGATAACGTCAGGGTTGGTCCGCACGTCCTGGGGGGAGCCGTCGGCGATCTTGACGCCGTGGTCCAGGACCACCAGGCGCTTGCAGATGCGCATGACGAGCTTCATGTCGTGTTCAATGAGCACGACAGTCACGCCGCGCCCGAGGATGGCGTGGATAAGATCGACCAGGGCTTCGGTCTCCCTGGGGTTCATGCCGGCGGCCGGCTCGTCGAGCAGCAGCAGTTTGGGGTCGGTGGCCAGGGCCCGGGCGATTTTCCAGGCGGCGCTGGTCGCCATAGGACAGGCTCGAGGCCGGGGACAGGGCCGTTTCCCCAAGGCCCACGAAATCGAGGTTGTCCATGGCCGCGTCAATGATGCCTTGCTCTTCGATCCGCTGGGACCGGGTCCGCAGCACCGCGCCGAAGAAATTGGCCGAGGTGCGGCAGTGGCGGGCGATGCGCACATTGTCAAGCACGGTCAGTGTGCCGAAAAGCCGGATATTCTGAAACGTCCGGGCCACGCCCAGGATGGTCATGCGCTCGGGCTTGTTGCCGGCCACGTTGCGCTCTTCGGCTCCGTCGGCAAAGAGGATGCGGCCGTCGGTCGGGGTGTAAATGCCGGCCACGCAGTTAAACATCGTGGTCTTGCCTGCGCCGTTGGGGCCAATGAGGCCGGTAATCGCCCCACGCTCCACGGCAAACGAGACGTCGCTTAAGGCCATGAGCCCGCCGAAGCGTTTGCTCACACCGTCTACAGTAAGTATCGCATCCATATTACGCCGTCCGACGCGCATCCAACCGGGCGCGCAGATCCTTTATCAGTTGGCTTTGCATGGTCGATTCCGCCACCTGGGTGAAAATGCCGTTGGGACGAAACCGCATGATGAGCACCATGATGAGGCCGTAGACCAGAAACCGGGTTTCGGCCGGCAGTCCGAGCTTGGGCAGGACCACCCGCAGCACCTCGCCCAGGGCAATCAGGATGACCGAGCCGATGAGCGCGCCCTTGATGTTGCCAAGCCCGCCGAGCACCACCATGCACAAGACCAGGAAGGATTCCCAGAATTTGAACATGTCCGGCGAAATAAAAAGCGTCCACCGGGCCAGAAAGGCTCCGGCCAGGGCACCGATGCCGGTGGAGACGGCAAAGGCGATGACCTTGTAGGCGAAAAGGTTCACCCCGCAGGAGGCCGCGGCCATGGGATCCTCGCGGATGGCCAGCCAGGCCCGGCCCAGGCGCGAATCCTCCACCCGGCGCATGACCAGATAGACCAGGGCCACCATGACCATGGCCAGATAGTAATACGGGATCTCGCCCCGGAAGGCGTAGCGCCAGCGTTCGTTGATGCCAAGCAGCGTGGCCAGCCAGGTGACGTCGAAGGCAATGGGGGCGATGCCGGGGATGCCAAGCGGCCCCCGGGTGAGCCAGATTTCGTTGGTGAGAAAAAGGACCACCAGTTCGGAGAAGCCAAAGGTGACGATGGCAAAATAGTCCCCCACCAGCCGCAAGGTGGGCGCGCCAAGGAGCATCCCGAACAGCGCCCCGTTGATGACCGCCAGAGGGACAATGAGCCAAAACGACATGTTGTAGTGGATGGTGAGCAGCCCGGCCGTGTATGCCCCGATGCCGTAGAAGCCGACGAACCCGAGGTCGAGCAGGCCGCAAAATCCAGGCAGGATGTTAAGGCCCATGGCCAGGACCATGTAGACCATGATCAGGACCAGGACGTGCAGGACGTAGGTGTCCCGAAAAGGCATCAACGGGTAGGTCAGGATCGCCGCCAGAAGCAGGTATTTCAGTGTATTTGCCGCGCCGCGCATGTGTATTCCGATCTGTTCTGGGAGCCGGTCGCACCGGCCGCCGGTTGCTACGCCTTGTCCGTCACGGCCCGGCCGAGCAGGCCCGAGGGACGGAAGATGATGACCAGGATCATGACCGCATAGGCCACGCCGTCGCGATAGGGCGAGGAGATATAGCCTGCGCCGAGGGTCTCGGCGATGCCGAGCACCACGCCGCCGAGCATGGCCCCGGGCACCGAGCCGATGCCGCCGAGCACTGCGGCGGCAAAGGCCTTGACCCCGGCCAGATAGCCCATGGTGGGATACATGGTGTTGTAATACATGGACACCATGATGCCGGCCATGGCTCCCATGGCCGAGCCGAGGGCAAAGGTGAAGGTGATGACCCGGTTGACGTTGATGCCCATGAGCGCGGCTGCCGTCTGGTTCTGGGCCAGGGCGCGCATGGCCGTGCCCACGCGGGTTTTGGTGATGATCAGGTTAAGGCCCACCATGAGGGCCACGGCCACGGCGTAGATGATCACCTGCATCCAGGAGATGGTCACGTCGGAAAAGGTTAGGGCCGGATCATTGAAAAAGGCGGGGATGGCCTGTTTGGGAAACGGCAGCGGCCGGCTGCCCCAGATGATCATGGCCAGGTTTTGCAGAAAAATGGACATGCCGATGGCGGTAATGAGTGCAGCCAGCCGCGGGGCCTCGCGCAGAGGCCGGTAGGCGACGATGTCGAGCAGCACGCCGATGGCGGCGGCAGCCAACATGGCCAGCAAGACGGCGACAGGCAGCGGCAGTCCCAGGGAAATAAACGACAGGGTCAGAAAAGCCCCGAGCATATAGATTTCGCCGTGGGCGAAATTGATAAGCTCAATGACGCCGTAAACCATGGTGTAACCCACGGCTATGAGTGCGTATATGAGGCCCAGGGTGAACCCATTAACGAGCTGTTGTTCGAGCAACGTCTGCTCCGAGGCGGTTTGACGTGAAGTGGTTGGGCCTTCAAGCGCGAACAGGCTGGAGGGTGTCCAGCCTGTTCGCGTTCGGTTTTCCGGTAGCGGCCGCCTAGTTCATCTGTTTGGGGGCGGGGACGAACTTGCCGTCCTTGACCACCTTGACATAGGCGGGCTTCAAGCAATCGCCGTTGGCGTCAAAGTAGTTGACGCCGGTGACGCCCTTGTAGCCTTTTTCGGGGCTGCTAAGGCTGGCCAGATAATCGCGGATCTTGGTCCGATCGGCCCCGACCTTGGCAATGGCTTCGGCCATGATGCCGGCGGCGTCATAGGCGTTGGCGCTCATCCAGTCAACATCGCGGTTGTACTTGGCCTTGAAGGCGTCGATGAACTTCTTGGCGTCGGCGCCGGCAGTCTCGACCAGGAAGGGAGCGGTCAGGTAGGTGTTTTCCACGGCCGCGCCGCCAAGCTTGACGTAGTCGGCGTTGTCAAAACCGTCAGCACCCATTTTGGGGATGTTGAGGCCAATCTTTTTGGACTGGTCGGCAATGAGCGCGCCTTCGGGATAGTAGCCGGCGATGAACATGGCCTCGGGAGCCGCGCCCTTGATCTTGGTCAACTGGGGCGTGTAGTCCTGGTCACCCTTCTTGTAGGCTTCCTCGCCGACAATGGTCAGGCCCAGGGTCTTGGCTTCCTTGATAAAGGCGTCTTTCAGGCCGATGCCGTAGTCGTTGTTCTCGTAGAACACGGCGACCTTTTTTAAGCCCCAGCACCTTGTCGGTGTAATCAGCCAGGAACTTGCCCTGGAAATCGTCGCGGTAGACGTTTCTAAACGACCAAGCCTTGCCGGCCTCGTCCTTGCTCTTGGAAGAGATGGTGGTGTTGGTGGCCGTGGGCGTGATGGCGGCGATGCCCTCGCGCACGTAGGCGGGCAGGCCGGCCAGGTGGGCCGAGGAGCACAGGTGGCCGACGATGCCGACGATCTCGGGATCATTGACGATGGAGGAGGAAACTGTGGCGGCCTCACGGGGTTCGCACTGCTCATCGAGGTAGACGGCTTCGAGCTTCTTGCCGCCGATGCCGCCGGCGGCATTGATCTCTTCGAGCTTGAGCATGACGCCGGCCTTGACGTTTTCCCCATACCCGGCAGCGCTGCCGGTAAAGGGTGACGGCACGGCGATCTTGATGGTGTCGGCAGCGGCAGCCGGGCCGGCCGAGAGGCCAAGGGCCAGGGCGGCGGCGAACAGGGTTGACCGGGTCAATTTCCTGCCAAACATCGAGTCTTCCTCCCGTTATGGTTGTAAGGGGCTATCGGAGCACGGTTTCCGGGCGACGGCCTCGCCGGCCCGGATTGGGTACGGTCGCGTTACGCGGCAACATTCACTAAAACGTCATGAAAAGCAATCTCGCTTACGAACCCGGTTTCGTTTCAAGTTCGGTTTGGGCGGTCTTTCGGGTCTCGGGATCGGTTTTGGGCGAAGCAATGACGGCGGAAAGGGCCTCTTTGGCCTTGTCCGGCTGTCCCAGGGCATATTTGTACAAAAGGCCCAGATTGAAGCGCGCCCGGTAGTCTTCGGCGTCCTTGGCCAGGATGGCCTCGAAGGCGGCCTTGGCCCCTTCCAGGTCGTTGACGTTGTAGCGGACCACGCCCAGGGCGTTTAAGACATCTGGGTCGTCCGGGCGGACCTTGACCAATTTGTCCAAAAAGGCCTTGGCCCGGTCAAACGATCCCATGGCCATGAAGCGCTCGGCCATGGCCATCTGCAGGCCCGGATCATCCGGGTTTTCCTGCAACTTCTGCATCAGTTCCATGACTTCGCGCATGGGACCGTTCATGGCCGAATCCATGCCCTGGGGCATCCCGCCCTGCCCTTTTTTCTGGTGCACTTCAAGCGACGGACGCTCCATGCGGTAGATGAAGGAGGCGGCAAAGATGATGACCAGGGAAAAGGCCACAAAGGCCAGGACCATGCGCCCCGAGGCGTTGGGTCCCTGGCTCTGTTCAGTTGTCGTCATTTAAAATCTCCAGGCGTTTGAGACGCCGTTCAAGACGCTTTTGGGAGGTTGCCAAAAAAGCCACGTAGCAGCCGAGGCCGACCCAGACCAGGACGTTGGCCGCAAACAGATAGACTTCCTTCCCCATGACTTAATTCCTTGTGGAGCCGTGGCGCAGGAGGGCCGTGACAGCCGCGCCGGCGGCGAGTTGTTTGGTGCGGGCAACAAGCAGGGCCAGCCACAAAAGGCCCATGGCCACGAGGTTGGCCGCCATGGCCAGCCACATTTCCGGTTCCATGCCGCCGCCCTGGGAGCCAAGGACGGCCGGGTGGATGCTGCGCCAGTAGCGGGCCGAGATAAAGACCAGGGGCACATCGAGAAAGGCCACCACGCCAAGGACGGCCAGGACCGTGTCCTTGCGCTGCCCGCCGACGTCAGAGGATCGCAGAAGCAGATAGGCTGCGTACACGAACCACATGACCAGGGTGGTGGTCAGCCGGGGGTCCCAGGTCCACCAGACGCCCCAGATGGGCTTGGCCCAGCACATGCCCGTGGCCAGGGCCAGACCGGACATCAAAACGCCCAGTTCGGCGGCTGCCCCGGCCAGCCGGGCATAGGCGTCCCGGCGTCTGGCCAGATAGAGGATGGAAGCAACAAACACGACGAAAAAACTTACGAGTGACCACCAGGCCATGGGCATGTGGGTATAAAAAATCTTCTGGACCACGCCCATGGTCTCTTCCACCGGGGCGTAAAACCAGATGGCGTACTGGGCCAGGATCGACAGGACTGCAGCGGCCAGGGCGCATATGCGGATCATGGGATGCCTATTCCTCGCCGGTATAAAGAAAGGGAAAAAGGACCAGGGCGGCGGCGGTGAACACCGCATCAAAAGCCACCACGGTTCCGGTCCAGGCCCCGACGGTTTCCATGCCCCGACCCGAAATGACCGTTTCCAGCAGCCGGATGCCGGCCAGAAGGGCCGGGATGAGCAGCGGAAAAAGGATCACGGTCAACAGCGATTCCCGCGACGAGCGGCCAACGGAAAGAGCCCCCAGCAGCGAGCCCAGGGCGCAAAGCCCCCAGTCGACAGCCGCCACGACGACCAAGCCCATGCCGAAGGAACCGGCCACGGACTGGCCAAGGAAGGCCACCGCTGCCGGGGCGAATACCATCTGGCAGCAAAAAAGCAACACCCAGCCGGCAACCGCCTTGCCGAGCCACACGGCCTGGGCCGGGGCCGGCGACAAAAGCAGGCCGAGCCGCGCCCCCTCGGCCTCTTCCAGGCCATAGAGGAAATTGAACACCAGCACCTGGCCAAAGGCCGTGGCCAGCCAGAAGATGGCGGCGGCGGCCAGCGGCGGCGACATTTCCCCGGGCTCGCGCGACAGGCTCATGATGAAAATGAGCAAAAGCCCAAGCAGCACGGTCTGGACCAGACCCTGCGCCCCGGACAGGGCCAGACGCAGGTCCTTTCGGGCGATGGCAACGGACGCGCCTAGCATGTGGCCTCCCCGGCCAGACCCGAAACGTCGAAGTCCCGGGCCGCACCGTCGTAGGCCACCCGATGGCCGCGAAGGAGCAGCACCCGGTCGCACACCGGCAGATCGGCAACCACATTGTGGCTGACCCAAACCACCGAGGCCCCGGCATCGGCCGCCGCCCGGATCTCCCGGCGCAGCATTGCAGCCGAGGCCGGATCAAGCCCCGAGGCCGGTTCGTCCAGGAGCAGCAGGCGCGGGGCAGTCAGAAACACCCGGGCCAGACTCAGGCGTTGGGACATGCCCCGGGAGAAGACCCCGGCTTCCTCGTCGGCAAACCGGGACAGTCCCACCCGGGCCAAAACCGCCTCGATGGGGGCGTCGTCGCGGGGCAGGCCGAACATGGTCTGCCAGAAGGCCAGATTGGCCCGGGCCGTCAGCCTGGGATAAATGAGCGTCTTGTGGCCGAGGTAGCCGATCTCCCCCGGGGCCAGCCCGGATTCGATGTCGCCTTCGCTTGGCGGCAGGAGTCCGGCCACCAGGCGCAGCAGGGTCGATTTGCCGGCGCCGTTGGGACCGACCACCAACAGGGCCTGCCCGGGCAACACAGCCACATCGATGTTTTTGAGCACCGCCCGCTCGCCGTAAAAACGGCTCACCCGGCGAAGCGTCAGGACTGCCTCGGCCATACCCCCGCCCTACTCGGCCCTGGCCCGCAGGCGGCGAAGGCTCAGGAACGGGGCCAGACACATAAGCGTGCCGCCGATCCAGACCCAGTTGACCAGCGGGTTGACGCTGACCTTGAGGCTGGCTGCCTTCTTGTCGGTGGAGCTTATAAGCGTGGCATACAGTTCGTCGCCAAGGCTCGGGATGGTGGAGACTTCGGCAAAGGGCTGTTCAAAACCGGTGTAAATGCGCCGTTCAGGAGCCAGGACGCCGACAGGCTTGCCGTCGCGGCTGACGTCGATAATGGCCCGGCTGATGGCCATGGCTTCGTTTTGTTCCTGTTCGAGGTCCTTGAAGGTGAGCGTGAAGCCGCCGACTTCCATGGTGCGCCCGGGAGTCAGCACGGCTTCCTGGCTTACCTGGTAGGGGCCGGAAAAGGCGATGCCCAAGGTGACCAGGGCCAGGCCCAGATGGACACTGTAGGCGCCAAGGGCTCCGGCCCGGCTTCTGGCATGGCGCTGTCGGAGAAAGACATACCCTACCGTGGCCATGGCGGCGATGGAGGCACTCGAGGCAAAAAGCGGCACCGGCAGACGGATGCCCAGGCTGTAGAGGATGACGCCGCCACCGACAAAAGCGCCTACGGCCACGCCAAGGCCTGCCTTGTCGCGCACGCCCTCGCTCCAAGACAACAGCGGACAGAAGGCAACCAACGCCGTGACCAGGGCAAACAGCGGCAGGCATACCCGGTTGTAGAACCCGGCATCCAGGCCGACCGGGTTGGCGCTCCACAGTTTGCTGATGACCGGCCACAGGGTGCCGAGGAAAACAACAGCGGACAAGGCCAGCATGAGCCAGGCCAAAACAACCAGAAAGCCCGGCACACTCATAAGCCCGGCCAGGGGCTTGACGCGATCAGCAAAGAAAGGCGCACCGGCCACCAGCACGGCAGCCAGGATGACCAGGGTGAAAAGCATGAAAAGGAGCAGCGGCCCGCCGACCCCGCCCTCGCCAAAGGCGTGCAGCGATTCGACCACCCCGCTGCGCACGAGATAGGTGCCCAGGATGCAGGAGACAAAGGTGACGACTGCCAGGGCGACGTTGGTCTTGGCCAGGGCCTTGGTGCGGCGCTCGACAATGGAGGTGTGCAGGAAGGCCGTGCTCACCAGCCAAGGAATAAGCGAAGCGTTTTCTACCGGGTCCCAAGCCCAGTAGCCGCCCCAGCCCAGTTCCATGTACGACCACCAGCCACCAAGAATGATGCCGGCGGACAGAAAGATCCAGGACAGGATGGTGGTGTTGCGGGCAGCAACGGCAAAGGACGCCTGCTCGCCGACCAGCCAGGCGGCCAGGGCCAGACAGGCCGGGATGGCGAATCCGGCATAGCCGAGAAACAGCAGCGGCGGATGGAAGATCATGCCCGGATTTCGCAGCAGCGGGTTGAGGCCGCGGCCCTGGGGCACCGGCGGCACGGCTTCCAGGAACGGATTGGTGGGACCGGTCAGGAGCAGCAGGAAAAAGGCTTCAACAGCCAGAAAAAACATCCAGTAGGCATGGCGGGTCGGGACGCTTAAGCTTTTGTAGGCCGGCGACAAGGCAAAACAGACGCCGCACAGGGCCAAAACCAGCATCCAAAAGAGCAGCGACCCGGCCTGTCCGGCCCAAAAGGCCGTCAGCGTGTAAAAAAGCGGCAGCAAGGTATCGGTATATTCCGCCACATAGACAAAGGAAAAATCCCGGCGCCACAGGGCCACGGCCAGGATGGCCGAGGACAGGACCACAGCGGCCGTGGCCAGCAGATGTCCCTTTTCAATGAGGGCCAGTCGTCCGTATTCCCGTCGCCACAAACCGAACATTGCCGTAACAGAACCGGCAAGGCACAGCATCATGGCGGCAAGCAGGGAGAAATATGCCGTAACGTGCATCAGGACTCCTATGGTGCAGCCCTCCCTCCACGCTGCAATTGCTTGTCGGTCAGCAATAGGCCACAGCGAGCAAAGGGGCTTCCAGACAGTTTCGTAGCAGTTGATTCAGGGTGGGACCGCCGTTTCCCTGCCGCAGGTATGCGACAGGCGATGCAGGTCGGCTAGGCTTTCCGACCGGCACCAAGCGCCCGGCAAGGAGCCGATGGATTATCCGCGGTTTTCCTTCTGATACTTGGACGGGCATTTGGTCATGAGGGTGCTGGCGGCGAAAACGCCGGAGGCGGGATTGATCCCCCCTTCCACAATGACCTCGACGCCCGGCTTGAACGTATCGGGAACCACGCCTCGGAAATCGACGCGGATGGTCTTGGCGGCCTGATCCTTGTCGATGAGATTGAAACTGACTCCAAGGTCGTCTTCAGGACGGGCCACACCGGCCTCAGCCACGGTGCCAAACAAGCGAGCCTTGGAAAGCTCCTTGGGCTGCATGGCCAAAGCCTCGGACACATTGAGGAAATAGGAGGTATTTTCGCCCAGTCCCGAATAGAGCAAATAGCCGAGGCCACCGAGAAACAGGGCCAAAGCCACAAGATACATGGGGGTATTCTTTTTTTTCGCCATGGCAAAACCCGATTCGGTTGAAGATTACGTCGTGGGCGCGTCGTCCCGGGCACGCTGGCGCAAAAGGTCCTCGCGCCGGGTCCGGGCCAGTTCGCGCATGTCGGCTACCTGGTCGGTTTCGTCAATGATTTCTTTGCCTAAAATCTCTTCCAGGACATCTTCCAGGGTGATGACGCCGGAGACGCCCCCGTACTCGTCAAGCACCACGAAGAGATGCATACGCGATTCCAGGAATTTAACCAAGACCCGGTCCAGGGTCATGGTATCCAAAACGAAGCGGACCGGCTTCATGAGATCGGACAGGCGGACGTCGTCGTGGTCGTTGGCCAGGGCTTCGAGGACCTCGCGGCGGTAGACGATGCCGACGATGTTTTCCGGGTCGTCGGCGTCATAGACCGGAATGCGGCTGTGGGGCCACATGCCCTTGCCCTCGGCGTGGGTCTCGGCCACGGTCATCTGGGCCGGCAGGGAAAAAACCACGGTGCGCGGGGTCATGGCGTCGCTGGCGGCCTTGCAGTCCAGGGAGAGGATGTTCTTGATGGAAAGTTCTTCCAGGGGCTTTATGATGCCCTCACGCCGGGTCAGGCTGACCACGGCCCGCAAATCCTCTTCCGACGACATAGGGTCGCGGCGTTTGCCGGCCACCAGTCTGGCCAGCAGGCCGCCGGCCCAGATGATGGGAAGCAGAGCCAGGATCATGTATTTCATCGGCGCGGCGATCAGCACAGACACCGGGCGGCAATAGGCGACCCCCACGGTTTTGGGCAATATCTCGCCAACAGCCAGGATAACCACGGTAAAGGCGGCCGTAAAAAGCCAGACATCATCGGAACCGAAGACCGTGGAGGCGGCAGCCCCGGCCACGGCTGCTCCGGCGGTATTGGCGATGGTGTTGAGGGTCAGGATGGCGGTGATGGGCTTTTCGATATTGGAGCGCAGGCTATAGAGCAGCTCCCCGGAGGCCCGGCCATCCTTGCGCAGCCGTTCGATCCAGCTCCAGGGCACGGAGTACAGCGCCGCCTCGCTCATCGAACAAAATGCCGACAGGACGACAGCCAGAGCCACGGCAACGATCAAGGTCAGCATTGGCTATCGGCCCCTGAAGACAAAATGGACGGAGCCGGGCTGGCAGGAGCGGGAAAATCGGCGTCCGGGGATGAAGGGGCTGAATCGTGTTCCATGGGAAAGGGCAAGACTCCTCGTGGCCTTGGGCCGCGACATACTACAGTGGTTTTTTCTCTATACGGATTTCCTGGCGCTTGTAAAGCGGCCAGGGGCGCTAGTTCTGTCCCGCCGCCGTGTCATTTTTGAGTTTGAATCCCCCGCGCAAGGGCGGGATGATGTAGCGTTCGGTAAATTCCTCGATGACCACGTCGGGCTTTTCCCGCTCGACCAGGGCGTAATCAAACAGACGCAGTTGGGTTTCCGTCTGGGGTTTGAGCCAGACGTAGAGGGCCTTGTCAAAGGACTCGGCCATGAAGGGCAACAGTTCCCACCAAAACGAGTCGTGAAAGATCACGGCATTGGGCAGCTTGGCGTTGCCGGTGACAGAGTACTGGGGAATTTCAAAATATTGTGGGTCAACTGGCCCGTTGTAGGAAACGCCTCTGGCTTTGTACCATTCTTTATTAAAGAAGATGACACGATCTTCTTTGAGATAATCGGAAAGTCCCATCATGAAGGCGAGATCACCCGGCAGCCAGGTGTATTGCTCCACCCGGAACTGCTCGCGATTAAGAGGCGTAATGGCCGGGAAATCGCGCACGAGATTGTCCATGACACGCCGGTAGGCGGCAAAAGCACCGTGGGCATTCCAGTGGCTATCCGTCATATAAAAGACTTTGTTGTTCTTTTTTTCCTCAATAAGGGCAGAAGTAACATCAACGATATCAACTTTTGTCCTGGCCTGCACGGCCTTGACGAACTGATCCCGGTGGCTTTCCGTACGCTGGGGACGGAACGATTCGGGCAACATATCAGCATAGACGGAATTTTTGTTCGGGGTCAGGATGACCAGATACCGAATGCCCCTGGCCTCGAGCCATCGCTGGCGGCGATCAAGCTCATCAACCAGGATATTGAGCGAGGCTGCCGGCAAATCATCCGGTGAGCGGGCGTCTTCGATGACACTGCGAAAGGCCCCGTCCTGGGACAAAAACAGCCAATGCTCCTTGCCGGCCAAAACCTTGGACGAGGGCATGGTGGAGGCCAGGACAAAGGTGTCCATATAGCTGTTCCAGGTAATAAGCAGGCTGCGCAGATTATAGCGGCGGTCGAGGTAGCCGCGCCGCAGGGTGTTAAACCAGCGGCCCCAGGAGGCCGGTTCGGCGGTCAATGTCGGCAAAGCAGCGGTATCAGACTCGGCCAGCGTGCCCTTGGACGAGAATTGAAAGACGCGATCAAGGGTCGGCAGGGCCAGCATGGTCAGAAACAGGATGGCGGCCAGACAGGAGATCGTACGACGAAAGAAGGTGAGTCGGCTTTGCAAGGGATGTCGTCCGGGGATCACGCTGACTTGGGCCGGCCCCAGCCGGCCAAAAGCGCGTCCGCATGGGTTAGGAGTTCGGCCAATACGGACTGGCCCACCAGTCCGTCGATACGTCTGCCGCCGCGCCAGCGTTCCCGGATGTCCGAAGCGCTGATGTCGAGCCGGGGTATGGGCACATACTGGATCAGGTGGCCGGCAGGCAAGGCCCAGACGGCCGGATCGGACGTGGGCGAAGCGCCCATGGCCTGGGCGTTGGCAGTGAGAAAGGCGCGAAAAGCCTCGATCCCCTGCCCTTCCCGGGAGTGGATGGCCAGATGGGCCAACCGGCCAAGACCAAGGCCGTTTTTCCAGGAAGGCAGACAAAGCAGGTCGCCCATGCCCATGATGAAACAGAATCGCTGTCCCGGGCGACTGGCAATGAGCTCGGCCAGGGTGTCGCAGGTATACGACGGCCCCGGGCGCTCGGCTTCAAGGGCATTGACGGAAAACCCCGTCAACCCGCTCACGGCGGCCCGGCACAGGGCCAGGCGCAGGGAAAAATCGAGCAACTCCGCACCCGTCTTGTGCGGCGGCCGGGCGGACGGCACAAATTCCACGCCGGCCAGCCCGAGCGCCTCGGCCACCTCGATAGCGGCGCGCACGTGGGCTATGTGGACGGGATTAAACGTCCCGCCGAAAATACCGATCAAAGGCCCGGGCATGTGGCACACAACTCGGTTAGCCGCGCACTTGTCCCTGGCCGAGCACCACGAACTTGGCGCTGGTCAGTTCCACCAGTCCCATGGGACCGTAGGCATGAAGTTTGGATGTGGAAATGCCGATCTCGGCCCCAAGGCCCAGTTCGCCGCCATCGTTAAAGCGCGTGGAGCAGTTGATGCCGACCATGGAGGCGTCGGCCCGGCGCAGGAAATCCATGGCCCGGCCATGGTCCTCGGTCAAAATGACCTCGGTGTGGCCCGAACCGTAGCGGTGGATGTGGTCCAGGGCTTCTTCCATGGAATCCACCACTTTGACGGCCAAAATGAGGTCGTGGAATTCATGGCCGAAATCTTCCGGCGCTGCAGCCGCCCCCCCCTCACCCAGAAGCGGCAGGGAGCGCGGACAGGCCCGCATGGCCACCCCGGCCCGGCGCAGGGCCTCGCCCAGCCGCGGCAGGAAGGTCGGGGCAGCGGTGGCATGGACAAGGAGGCATTCCAGGGCGTTGCACACACCCGGACGTTGGGCTTTGGCATTGACGACAACGGTTTCGGCTTGGCCCTCGTTGGCTCCGGCGTCCACATAGGCGTGGCATACGCCTTTGTAATGCTTGAGCACCGGCATGGTGGCCTGGGACACGACGGCCCGGATAAGCCCTTCGCCGCCGCGCGGGATCATGACGTCGATCAGTTCGTCAAGCTTGCACAAGGCGGCCACGGCAGCCCGGTCGGTTGTGGGCACGAGTTGGGCCGCGTCCTCGGGCAGGCCGGCCTCGGCCAGGGCGCAACGCAGCAACCCGGCCAAAGCCAGATTGGAAGCCAGGGCTTCGGAGCCGCCCTTTAAAATGACGGCATTGCCTGCCTTGAGGCACAGGATGGAGGCATCAATGGTGACGTTTGGCCGGGACTCGTAAATCATGCAGATAACGCCGAGCGGCACGCGCATCCGGCCGACAAGCAGGCCATTGGGCCGGGCGCGCATGGCTTCGATGGCCCCGACCGGATCGGGCAGGCCGATGACTTCCCGGCAGGCCTTGGCCATGGCGTCCATGACGGCCGGGGTCAGGGTGAGGCGGTCCAGACGCGGCGCGTCCAGGCCGGCGGCCTGCGCTTTGGCGATATCCGCGGCATTGGCGGCCAGCACCTCGTCCCGCCGGGTTTCCAGCAGCCCGGCCAGGGCCGCCAAAAAAACGTCCTTGGCCGCACCAGAGGCGGCAGCCATAGCCCGGGAGGCTTCCCATGGCCCGTGTGGCCATGCCCTCCATCTCGGCAGCAACGCTCATCGAAACCTCCAGACGTATGCGCAACGTAAAAGATGGCTGGTAGACCTTGCGGCCCGAAAAGTCAAAGCGTCAGGGCAGCCAGGAACACCCCCCGGACCAGATTGCCCGAGCGGGTGCGCACGGTCGGATAGACCGCCTCGGCCACGGCGAAGCCGGCCCGGCCAAGCAGGCCAACCAGTTCGTCCGGAGTGAAATGATGGGCCTCATAGAGCACCGCCCCACCTCCCGGACCAGAAAACTGCCGGCTTGCCCGGTCTCGGCCAAGCCGGCCTCGTAGCGGGCCTTATAATAGGGCTGGTCCCAATTCTGCAGGAAATCGCCGAGGCACAGTACTCGGGTCACGACGCGCCGGGCCTCGCGCAAGACGGCCAGACGGGCCTCGGGACCGGGTATGGTCGTCAGCACGGCCTGCAGGATACCCACGTCAAAGGCAGCGTCGGCCACGGGCAGGGCGGCCAACTCGGCGCGCACCACGGGAAATCCGGCTCCGGCGGCCAGGGCCAGGCTCGGCGGATTGGCATCGGCACCGACATGGAAACGGCCAAGCCCGGCCTGGCGCAGGGCGGCCAGCGTCCGGCCCGGACCACAGCCCAGATCGATCATGCGGTCGCCGGGGACAAGAAAGGCCCGGATGGCCGGGGGCACGTCCAATGTCGAGGGCACACAGGGAGCGGTTGTCCAGTACATGGGACGTGCTAACGCATCCGGCCGGATAGGCCCAGTCGAAAATTCGGTAACAACGACGAAAATCCCAGTCACGTTCCCCCTTTTCTCTTGGGGAACGATCAAAAGGCTGTTAGGAGTCACAGCCAAAATGGATGAGCGGCCGCACGTCCCGGACACGGCGGCAGGACTCGCCCGGGCCTGTATTGTTTACGGAGCGCCAAGCATCATGAACCAGACATCGGCACACGGACTTTCGCGGCAGATTCCGGGCATCGTCCCGGCCACGGACATGGCTGTGGTGCGCATCCTGTTTGAGGAATATTCCAAGGGCCTGGGATTTTCCCTGTGCTTTCAGAATTTTGACCAGGAACTGGCCGAACTGCCCGGCCGCTACGCGCCGCCCATGGGCGGGCTGTGGCTGGCCTGGGTCGGCGAAATGGCCGCCGGGTGCGTGGCCTTGCGCCCCCTGGAGAACGGTCTTTGCGAGATGAAGCGGCTCTATGTACGCCCGGCCCATGCCGGCCACGGCCTGGGCCGGGCCTTGGCCGAGACCGCCGTGGCCGGAGCCAGGGAACGCGGCTTTGCCGCCATCCGCCTGGACACCCTGGAGAGCATGACCGCTGCCAACGCCCTGTATCAAAAACTCGGGTTTGGCCGCATCGACCCCTACTGCCTCACGCCCCTTGACGGCGCACTCCATTACGAGCTGGCCTTGTAAATTCTACCAGCGCCGGCAAAGACTCTCCTGCCAGGGCGGGGAAACAAGCCCCGCCAGCCCCTCGCCCACCCGGTCGACCGGGATACGCTGCCCGGCCAGTTCCACATCGCGCATAAAAGCCAGCCGCAGCGGCTTGCCCTGCCCGCCCCCGTCCCCGGCAAAGGCGTTTTGCGGAGCCAGACGCAGCCAGGACCGCCCCGGGCGGTCACAGGCCCAGACCGCTTCGGGCAAAAAGACCGTATTGGCCAGCCGTGGCCCCAAGGCGGCAAAAAGCGCTTCGTTTATGGCCGCAAACGGCTCCTTGTAGAGCCGGCGGCCGGCCGAGGGGAGGGTTTCGTTGGTGACGCAGGCCACCGGACCGTCCGGCAACTCGGCGTACACCCCGGCCTTGGTGGCGTCGGCCCGGTGCACCCGGCCGATGCCCAGGGCAGACACAAGGCTGTGGGCCCGCTCGGCCACATGGGGTTGGCACTCGAAACCGATCAGGGTCGGGGCCTCAAAGCCGGCCCGGCGGGCCGCAAGATACTGTCCCAGGAGCAAAATGCCTGTGCCTGCCCCGATATCCAGGCCGAGAAACCCCTGGCCGGCAGGCACCTCGGCCGTCAGCAGGGCGGCCAGGAGATGGACCGTTTTGGGCAGATCGACGAGCATCTGCAGGGCAAACCCATGGTGGAGCAGGAAGCGGCGCAGCCCGCCCTGGCCGGCCAACTGGGCGCAGCCGCCCCGCCGCCGGACAAACTGCCCGGCCAGTTCGGTGAGCGCGTCCAGGGAGACGTCGGCGGCCAGGTGTTCGGGATGCACATAGGCGTGAAAATACTTGAGACAAAGGCCGGCCAGCACCGGCGGATCGATCGCCGCTCCCGGCCGGGCCAGGGTCTCGATGAGGGCCGGCAGCGATCCCGGCAGGACCATCCGGGCCGGGACCACCGGTCCCGGGGGCGGCCGGCGCTCCAGCAACTGCAAGGCCAGGGTCCGCAGGTCGTCGCTTGCCATGGGTTTTCGCGACTAGAAGTAGTAGAGATTGTCGTAGCAGGTGAAGGTGTCGGTCAGGCCGTTCTGGTAACAAATCTGGGCGCTGTCATCGATGCGGTAGATCTGGTCCATGGGTACGGTGCGGCGCTGGCCATTGACCCACATGTAGTAGACGCCCTTGTCGGCATCCAGCACCAGTGGCGGTTGTGCGTAAAAGGACTTTTGATCCATGGTCTCGACATAATAGGTATGGCGGCCACAACCGAATTGCAGGCTCGTCAAGGCAAGCAGCAGGCAGAAGATCAGGACACGCATGGCAACCTCCCAACGCCACACTGGCGCGGTCTATTTATACCGGAGCTTCATGGCGAGCATAAGCCCGACCAGAACCAGAGACACGGCATTGGCCGCTACAACCGGAGCCGAACCGACCGCAAGGCCGTGGATGAGCCACAGTGCTATGCCCACCACCATGAGAGCGTACATGCCAAGCGAAATATCCCCAACAGACCGGCTGCGCAGGGTCTTGAATACCTGGGGGGCAAAGGCTGCCGTGGTGCACAGGCCGGCGGCAAACCCGACCCAATCGGACCACCCGGTCATAGAGCCGCTATTTTTTGACCGGCTGCCGGGTTTCGCCGGCAGCGGACGGTTCAAAGGTCTGGGCGGCGGTGCGAAAATAGGCTGCCATGGCCTCTATGTCGCGAAAGGACTGGGAAAGTTCCACGGAGATTGGCAGATCGGCGACATTTTTTTCCACCAGCCGCATCCACTGCAGCTCCTTGTCAAGCTTGCCGGCCACCGTGCCAAGGCCCGTTTTGATCATTCCCGCGAGCTGGGTCAGGGCACCGGTGCAGCCAGGGTCAAGGGTGTCATAGATATAGACCATATCGCCGGCGTTGAGCACCAGTTCCCAGCAAGCGGCAAGCGAAGCCCGAAGGGCCAGCACATCCTTGACCCGGTCGGTATTCCCCTCTTTGGTCAGGGAGGTGTAATAGTCCGTGACCTTGAGAAGATGGTCATAAACCCTGGCGCTTTGGCTGGCGTAGTAGGCGTTGAAGGTCTTGGTGTCGGCCTTGGCGGCCAGACCCGGCGCTGCGGCGACAAGACAGAGGCCCATGGCCAGGACCAGGGCGGCCAGCCTGCCTGCCGCTCGACCCGGGCACAGCAGAGGGCGCGCCGTTGCCTGCCCGGCCCGCATGGCCCCAGTTTCTCTGTTTCTTTCGCGTCCAAGGCTCATCGGCAAGCCTCCGTGGCCGCAGACGGCTCTGGCTGGGCGTCCCGAAGACGGGGGTAAGGATCCGCAAAGGCGCTCCCGGTGCAGCCGTCGCAGCAGCGACGGGGCGTTCCCGGCCAGCCCCGGTCAGTCCGGTTAATTCCCCACCGCCGCGTCCAGGGGGGCCATGGCGGCCTTGGCCTGCAGTCCCGTTATCTGGGCCGTGCTCAGGCGTTTGGCGCCGGCATCGCGCAGCTTGGCGGCCCGATCCCGGATCTTGTCGGGCAAGGTGGAAGAAGCAGCGGCCAGGGACGCGTAATAATAGGCCAGTTCAACGTTGACCGGCACGCCGGCAAACCCCCGGTTGTAGACATCGGCCAGGACGAACCGGGCATAGGCAAAGCCGGAATCTGAGGATTTGGTCAGCCAGTGGAGGCCGAGGCGATAGTCCTGGGCCACATGGCGTCCATTCAAGTAGGCGATGCCGACGTCGCACTGGGCCTTGGGATCGCCGTTTTCCGCCAGAGCCATCTGGCCCGGGACGGGATCAGCCGCCTGCTCAAGCGGGAACTCCTGGGGTTGGCCCGCAATGGCCGCCCCCGGCCCGGCCAGCGCCGCCAGCGCCAGCACAATTGCCAGGAACGCGACAGCGCCGGGGCGTCGCCACCCTGTCCCGGAAATACGTAAGGGCATGGGCGTCTCCTTGCAGAAGCGGCCGGCCCCGGCTGGGACCGGCCGCGTGGCGGCAGCTATTTTTTGAGCCAGCTCATCATCTCGCGCAGCTTGGCGCCGACTTTTTCAATGGGATGTTCAGCGTTGATGCGGCGCATGGACAGGAAGTGCGCCCGGCCGGACATGTTTTCCACAATGAAATCCCGGGCAAAGGTGCCGTCCTGGATCTCTTTCAGAATCTTGCGCATTTCGGCCCGGGTTTCGTCGGTGACGACCCGGGGACCGCTCACGTAATCGCCGTACTCGGCGGTGTCGCTGATGGAATAGCGCATCCGCGACAGCCCGCCCTCGTACATGAGGTCCACGATGAGCTTAAGCTCGTGGAGACACTCGAAATAGGCGATCTCCGGCTGATACCCGGCCTCGCACAGGGTCTCGAAACCGGCCTTGACCAGTTCCGCCGCGCCGCCGCACAAGACTGCCTGCTCGCCGAAAAGGTCGGTCTCGGTCTCTTCCTTGAAGGTGGTGGTCAACACGCCGCCCCGGGTGCCGCCAACGCCCTTGGCGTAGGCCAGGCCCATTTCCATGGCCTTGCCCGTGGCATTTTGGTGCACGGCGATCAGGCACGGCACGCCCGCGCCCTCGGTGTAGACCCGGCGCACCAGATGGCCCGGACCCTTGGGGGCGATCATGGCCACGTCGACATTGGCCGGCGGCACGATCTGCTGATAGTGGATGTTAAAACCGTGGGCGAAAAGGAGCATCTTGCCGGCGGTCAGGCTCGGCAGCACGTCTTTTTCGTAGACCGCCTTCTGGTGCTGGTCCGGGACCAGGATCATGATGACGTCGGCCGCGGCGGCAGCTTCGGCCGCGCTCATGGGCGTGAAGCCGTTTTCCTTGGCAAGATCCCAGTTGGGGCCGCCGGGACGCTGGCCGATGACTACCTTGACGCCGGAATCCCGCAGGTTCTGGGCGTGGGCATGGCCCTGGCTGCCGTAACCGAGGATAGCCACGGTCTTGTCAGCCAAAAGGGAGAGGTCGGCGTCCTGGTCGTAATAGATTTTCATCCTAGCTCCTTTATCGTGCCGGTAAGTGGCACGCTCGATGTCGGGCGGCGACGGTGAAAAAAACCGCCGCTATTCCTGCATTCCACGCCGCATGGCCACAGCGCCGGTGCGGGCAGCTTCCTTGATGCCGTAGCGCTGCAAGAGGCTCACCAGGGCGGTCAGCTTGTCCTGGGTGCCGGTGACTTCGAGCACCAGTTCATCCGGGCTCACATCCACCACCTTACAGCGGAAAATATCGACGATGCGCAGCACCTCGGCCCGTTTGCTGCCTTCGGCGTCCACGCGCAGGAGCATCATCTCGCGCTCGACGGACTTGACGTCGGTGAGGTCCACGACCTTGAGCGTGGTGACGAGCTTTCGCAACTGCTTGACAATCTGTTCGATGATGGCCTCATCCCCGGTGGTGGTGATGGTCATCATGGACAGGCCTTCGGTCAGGGTCGGGGCGACATTGAGGGTTTCGATGTTGTAGCCGCGGCCGCTGAAAAGGCCGGCCACCCTGGCAAGCACCCCGGGTTCGTTCTCGACGAGGATGGAAAGAATGTGGCGCATGGGGTGCTCCTAGACGAGGATCATCTCGGTTATGGACTTGCCGGCCGGGACCATGGGCGCGACATTTTCCTCGCGGTCCACCACAACGTCAACAATAACCGGGCGCGGCAGGGCAAACGCCTCGGCCAGCACCGATTCCACCTTGGCCGGATCGGTCACCCGGAAGCCGGCTGCACCGTAGGCCTCGGCCAGTTTGACGAAATCCGGGGCCACATCCAGGCAGGTGGCGCAGTAGTTTTTCTTGTAGAAAAGCTCCTGCCACTGCCGGACCATACCAAGATAGCCGTTGTTTAAGATGACGATCTTGACCGGCAGATTGTAACACACGGCCGTGGCCAGCTCCTGAATGCACATTTGGATGGAGCCGTCGCCGGCCACGTCAATGACCAGCCGGTCGGGACAAGCCATCTGGGCCCCGATGGCCGCCGGGAAACCAAAGCCCATGGTGCCAAGGCCCCCGGAACTGATAAACGACCGGGGCCGGTTGAAGGCATAGAACTGGGCCGTCCACATCTGGTTCTGGCCAACCTCGGTGGTGATGATGGCCTCGCCCTTGGTCAGCCGGGAAATGGTTTCCACCACGAACTGGGGCTTTATGACCGTGCCTTCCTGGGTGTAGGACAACGGCTTTTCCGCTTTCCAGGTGGCCACCTTGGTGTTCCAGGCCTCGAGCCCGGCAGCCGGCTCCTCGGCCAGGGTCGGCTCCAGGGTCTGGCGCAGGGCAGTTAAAAAGCTCTTGCAGTCGGCCACCACCGGAATGTCCACAGGCACGTTTTTCTGGATCGAGGTGGGGTCGATGTCGATGTGCACGATCTTGGCGTTTTTGGCGAACTCGCTGATCTTGCCGGTCACCCGGTCATCGAAGCGGCTGCCGATGGCCAGGATCAGATCGGCATTGCTGATGGCCATGTTGGCGGCATAGGTCCCGTGCATCCCGAGCATTCCGAGCCAGCCCGGGTCTTCGGCCGGGAAGCAGCCAAGGGCCATGAGGGTGGCGGTGACCGGGATGTTGAAGGACCGGGCCAGCCAGGCCAGATCGGCACTGGCCTCGGAGGCAATGACGCCGCCGCCGGCGTAAATAATCGGCTTTTTGGCCCGACGCACCACGTCCGCCACCTTGCCCACCTGCTTGGAGTTGGGGGCGTAGGTGGGGTTGTAGCTGCGCATCTTGATGGTTTTCGGGTACTTGTACTCCGTAAGCCGGGTCTGCACATCTTTGGGCAGGTCAATCAGCACCGGACCGGGCCGACCCGTGGAAGCGAGGTAGAAGGCCTCTTTAATGACACGAGCCAGATCACGCACGTCTTTGACCAGGTAATTATGCTTGGTACACGAACGCGTGATGCCGACGATGTCCACTTCCTGAAAGGCGTCGTTGCCGATAAGCGGCGTCGGCACCTGTCCGGTGATGATGACGACCGGCACGGAGTCCATGTAGGCCGTGGCAATGCCGGTTACGGTATTGGTCGCTCCGGGACCCGAAGTCACCAGACATACGCCTACCTTGCCCGTGGCCCGGGCATAGCCATCCGCAGCGTGGATGGCACCCTGTTCATGGCGTACCAGCACATGGCGCAGGGGGTAGTTCGGCAACTGGTCGTAAATGTCTATGACCGCACCGCCCGGAAAGCCGAAGACGACTTCCACGCCTTCGCGGCGCAGGGATTCCAGGAGGATTTGGGCCCCGGTGAGTTCCATGTTATTGGTCCTCCGCCTTGCGATATTTCATCAGAAGATTCTCGATGCGAGTCTTGCCGGACAGCTTCTTCTTCTTGATCTCCTTAAGCTCCGTGTCTTCAGCGGGAGTCAGAAAAGGCTTGGACTCCATCTTTTCCAAAATCTTCTCAAACGCGACGTGCTCTTCATAGAGACTTTTGAGTTCCGGGTCCGCTTCACCGTACTTGGCGACGAGATCCAGATCGCGTTGATCCATGGCACAGACTCCTTGTTGACGGTTCTAGTCTCAACCCGTCCCGGCCACTGAAGACCAGTCGGGTTCGGACTCTGCTTCTATACGAATCGTTTTCTTCCGGGACTTTTCCCCGGACACTATGCGCACCTGCCGGGACTTGAGTCCCAGGCAGACCGCCAGAAAATCCGTCAGGGCGGCATTGGCCCGGCCTTCCACGGCTTTGGCCCGAAGCCGCACCCGCAGCCGGTCTTCGGCCAAGCCGGCCAGGGCGTCCTTGGCCCCGCCCGGGGTCACCGCCACCCGCAGGGTCCAGGCCCCGGGACCGGCGGCAGCAGCGAAAATCGGCAGCGTTTCCTCTGCCTGCGCCCCCTGCCCTCTTTGCCCCCCCCGCTCGTCCTGTTCTGTCTCGCCTGCCCGGCTTCCGGCCCGCCCTGCCCTTTTTCCGGCTGCCATTGCCGCCTACCGCTTCACCAGGGCAAACGGGTCCAGCGTGCCTGGGGCGTCAGGGTCATCCGGGCTCTCGGAGGCCTCCGGCGCAGGGGATGCCTGCAGCGCCCCGGACGCATCGGCAAAGATGAACTCCTCGCCGGTCGCCGTTGCCGCCTCCGGGCCGGCCGCAGCGGCATCCGAGCCCGAGGCTGGCTGCTCCTGGGCGTCGAGGATGTCCAGGGCTGCCAGCAGCATGTCCCGGAACCGGGCGGACAGGGCGGCCTTGCGGGCAGCCAGGGCATCGATCTCCCGGGCCAAAGCGGCCGCCTGTCCCTTGGCTTCGGCCAGCATGGCCGCCGCCTGATCGCGGGCCTCGTCAAGGATGCGTTCGGCTTCCTGGCGGGCCTTTATTTTCAAATCTTCGACAATCTGCTGCGTGGTCAAAAGCGTGTCGCGAAGGGTGGCCTCCCTGCTCCGGTATTCGGCAATTTCCCGGGTCAGGCCGTCGTTGGCCCTGGCCAGGGCCATTTTTTCTTCGGCCAGACGGCCGATGGAATCCGCCGCCTCGGCCACAAGGCGATCCACTTCGTCGCGGCGATAGCCGACGAGGCTGTGCGAGAATTTCCGGTCGAGCAGATCAATCTTGTCCAGGGTCACAGCTTACGCATCCGGACAGGAGACGGCAAAGCCTGCCGTCCCGCTGCAGTTGCCGGCGAATGTCCGGGCATCGGCCGCCACAGCCGCCACCCTACATGCGCCCCATGCCCACGCCGCCAAGGCGCATGAGGGTGGGCACCAGAAACCACTGGAGGAACTGCAAAGCCAGGATCACCACAATGGGCGACAGGTCGATGCCGCCGATAGTGAGAAATGGAAACCAGCGCCGCACCCGGTAAAAGACCGGATCAGTGACGGCGCGCAGAAAGCGGACCACCGGGTTGTACGGGTCGGGACGCACCCAGGACAAAAGGGCGGAAATGAGAATGACCCAGAAATAGAGGCTAAAGACAATGTCGAGCACCCTGGCCAGAGCAACAAAAAAATAGCCAATGATATCCATGCGTATTCCTTGCAATCAGTAATCAAAAACCGACGCGCTTTACCTGAAAAATGGCACAGAGCAGGCCATAAATCAAGACAAATCCGGTTCCTGGCCGCCAGCTCCGGCTCAGCCGGCGTTCTCCCCGGCCAGACAGGCGCGCAGCGACCCGAAGTCCGGCACGAACATCGCCGCCGCCAAGGCCGGATTTTTATACGACCAGAAGGGAATTCCGGCTGCGGCGGCCGAGCGTTCATCCAGGGCCGAATCGCCGATATACGCGACCGTATCTTTGGGCAGATTCCAGGCGTCCAGGATGCGATAGACACCCTCGGGGTCGGGTTTTGGTCGTTTGAGGCTGCCGGCGCTTATGACCGGTGAAAAATACCGGTCGATCTCAAAATGGGCCAGCAATCGCTCCACGGTATTGGTGCGGTTGGTGTGCACGGCCATGCGGATGCCCTGTCCGGCCAGGGCGTCGAGCAGTTCGACGAGTCCGTCTTCCAGGAAGATGTACGGGAAAATGGCCTCGTAATTGAGATTTTTCCGCACAACCTCAGCCTCTTCCAGGCGGTTGGCCGGGATGATGCGGACCAGGCATTCGGTGACCGAATGCATATGCACGTAGTCCTCCTCATCCGGGGTGATGGGGAGCATCCCCAGGCCCTCGCGGATGAGGTTGTAATACATGCGGTTGGCGTCCCTGGAATCCACCAGGACACCGTCGCAGTCGAAAATAACGCCGGTCAGCCGGGAAAGAAACTGCGGCGGAGAAGTCGGGTTGCACACATACACCGGGAAGCGCCTCCTTAGACCTGCTCAGGGCTGCTCGGGTTGACGACAAAAACCGGTCGGGGCGTATCCAGCCAGGGGGATTGGGCATCGGGCCGGGTCTTGCCGAGAAGCCGCCAGCCCGTCACCGTGGCAACGAGCAGCGCCATGTCCGGGGGGCCGTCCGGGAACGCCGCGGCCAACTGCTGCCCTGAGGCCGGTTCCAGACCCAGGCCGGCGTCCAGCAGTGTGGCCGCCAGCGCGGGGTCTTCGATAAAAAGGCCGGCATCTTTCGGGGCCAAGGCCCAAAATGGCGACAGGAGTTGTTGCCAGGGCGGGCGAAATTCGTCGGCAAAGGCGGCGGCCGATGGTATCCCGCCGGCGGCCGACAGGGCTGCGGTCAGGGCCAGGGCGTCATCGTCGTCATCGAGGCCGTGTTCGATGCCCAGGCTCTCGGCCAGTCCCAGGCGGAAGCGGTCGTCCAGGCCGCCGGCCTCGGCCAGTTCGGCCACGCTTTGTTCGATCATGGCTGCCAGGCACAGCGCCAGTTGGGCAGCCTTGGCCTGCCGGACGGCCACGCGCTCGGGATGGAGCTGGTCTTCCAGTTCCTCGCGCACGGCAAAGGTGGTGTCGGCGAAAAAATGTCCCTTGGAGGCTCCGGCCAGCATGGCCAGATCCTTGGGATTTTTTGTCTCGCGACGCAGCCGTTCGAATTCGCGCAAAAATCCCGCCAACTCCGCATCCGCAAGCGGCAGCCCGGCCGGACGCAGCCGGCCGGGTTCGGACGCATCGGCCAGCCCGGGATCAAGAAACAAAACCCCGGGCACGGCAGTCGCGGCCACAGCCGGCGTGAGGCAGGGAAAATAGAGCAACACCGAAGCGTCGCCTGATAACGCGTTCATGGAAACCGTCCTTTGGCGTAAACCGTTTACCTGCCCTGGCGCGTCAGATACCGCGGGCATCGGCCCGGACATCGGGGAAAGGCCTGCAGGCACAGGTCGCCTGCGGCGTGGACGCAGTCCGGGAAGGACGTCGTACCACCGGGCAGGTAATCCTGACAATTCCCTTCTTTGGCCAGGGTGGCCGGGAACCGGGCCTGCCACAGCGCCTGGGCCGTGGCATCACTGAGGCCCATGTTGTCGGCCCGCAGCACGAAGTCGTCAAAAGCCCGGCACAGGCGGCGCAGCACAACGCAGCGATTGGCCTGGCAAAGACCGGGGTTGAGGTGTTCTTCATACAGGCACCGCCCGGCCCGGCAATGGGGACAGCCCTCTCCGGGCAGACGGGTCAAACCGGCGGGCATGACGGATTTTCCATGAAAGCCTGCCTTTCTTGACCTGCTGGCAAGCCGCGTGTAAAGCCTTGGCCAACCCACTTGCGGAGGCGCAGCATGTTTGGAATAGGATTTCCGGAGCTTCTCATTATCCTGGTCATTGTGCTCATCATTTTCGGAGCCAACAAGCTGCCCGAGATCGGTGCCGGCATGGGGAAAGCCATCAAGAACTTCAAGAAGGCCACCAATGAGCCCGACGAAATCGACGTGACTCCGGGCAAGGCCAAAGACGACACGACGGACAAAAACTAGCCGATCGGACGCTGCCTGTTTCGGCCCCGGGGACGCATCCCCGGGGCTTTTTTTATGGGCCGGGCGCCAGCGTCCGGGCAACGGCCAGTATGGCGTCGGCCAGACAGCCGGCCAGGGCCTGCCGCTTGTCCGGAATGGCCAGGGTCGCAGCATCGTCGGGATGGGACAAAAAACCGGTTTCGACCAGCACGGCTGCAGCGTCCACCTCGCCAAGCAACCCAAGCGGTCCGGCCGCCGCTCCCCGCACCGGCAAGGGGGCGTTGGCCGGCAGGGCCCGGACCAGGGCCGTAGCCAGCTCCCGGCTTCGTCCGTGCCTGTCCTGGCCGGCCGCCTCGCGCACCGCCGACACGAACAGCCCTTCCCCTCCCCGCGCCATCCAGGTGGCACCCATTCCCTGGGCAGCGTTTTCAGCCCGGACAACCAGGGCGGCC
This sequence comes from Desulfovibrio sp. DV, assembly GCF_001936595.1. Taxonomy (GTDB): domain Bacteria; phylum Desulfobacterota; class Desulfovibrionia; order Desulfovibrionales; family Desulfovibrionaceae; genus Solidesulfovibrio. The sequence goes on along the minus strand of NZ_MLBG01000002.1, from coordinate 39,390 downwards.
AGAGCATCGGACGGCTGGCGGGCGTAGGCATAGACGTGAATGCCGGCAGCCGTCGGCTCGACTACGCGGGTGGCGTGCAGGGATACGAGCAAGTCTGCGTCGTAGAATCCGACCAGCCCGGCCCTGGCCCAACCCGGCAGGTAGACATCGGCGGTGCGGGTGAGCTGGATGGCCACCACGTCCTTGGCCGCAGCCAGCAGCCGGGCCAGACGCAGGGATAGATCCAGGGCCACATCGGCCTCGCGAAGGCCGCTGGCGCCGGCCCCGCTGTCCGTGCCGCCATGGCCGGGATCAAGCAGCACCCGGACCGGCCCCTGGCGCGTTGGCCGGACCTGGCGGCCGATGAGGGCTTCACGCTCAGCCTGGGCTTCCCGGGCCAGAGCAGACGGCCTGGGGCGGGAGACTGACCCGCCCTGGCCCTGGCCGCCCTTGGCCGGCAACGGAAACTGGCTGATCGTCTCGGCCAGCATTCGCGACACGGTATCTTCGGGGTTAAGGCGCACGGCCAGGGTAAAATGGGGCAAGGCGGCCCGGGCGTCGCCCTGTTGGAAATAAGCCCGGCCAAGCAGGGCCTGGACCCGGTCATTGCGCGGGTCCTTGGCCTCGGCTTCCAGGAGCAGCGGCAGGGCCTTGGCAATATTGCCGCCGGTCAGTTCGGCCTGGGCCGCACCGGCCAGCTCATCGGCAGTGTCGGCAAGGGCAAGGCCCGGCCGGCAAGCGACCAGCCCGGCTGCCGCCAGAAAGGCCAACGCCTGACGCCGATTCACAGGCCGGACTCCGCCAGACGCCGGGCCACGGCGGCGATGCAGCCGGCATAGTCGTCCGGGGCAAACCAGGCCACGTCCGGTTCCTTGCGAAACCAGGTCATCTGGCGCTTGGCGTAGCTGCGGGTGTTGGACAACCAAGCCTCCCTGGTCTCCTTGAGATTGCTGCGGCCAGCCAGATGGGCGGTGATTTCCGGGCCGCCGATGCCGGTCAGCCCCGGGACGTCGGCCGGGTAGCGGGACAAGGCCTCACGCACTTCCTCCACCGCTCCGCCGCAGGCCATCTGCTCGATGCGCCGGGCCAACCGGGGAAGCAGTTCCTCCATGGGCAGGGACAGGCCGAGCATGACGGCGTCATAATCCGGGGCATCCGGATCGCCCTGCCGGTGCCAGTCGGAAAAGGCCCGGCCCGTGGCCGCATGAACTTCGAGGGCCCGGGTGACCCGCTGGCGATCGGCCGGGGCGATGCGGCCGGCGTAGTCCGGATCGGCGGCAACCAGCCGGGCGTGCATGGCCGCCGACCCCAGGCGCTGCCAATCGGCCAGGATGCCGGCCCGAACCTCGGGAGGGATGGCCGGGATGGGGGCCAGCCCGCCGAGGATGGCCCGGAAATACAGTCCTGTGCCGCCGACAAAAACGGGCAGCCGGGCCCGGGCCGCAATGGCGGCGGCAGCGGCCCGGGCCCGCACGGCAAAGTCCCCGGCCGCCACCGGCACATCGAGCGGCGTGTCGCCGTAGAGATGATGCGGGCAGACGGCCTGTTCCTGCTGTGTCGGCTGGGCTGTCAGCACCGGGATGCCGGCATAGACCTGGCGCGAATCCACATTGACCACTTCCCCGCCAAAGGCAGCGGCCAGGGCGATGGCGGCAGCGGTTTTCCCCGTGCCCGTGGCCCCGAGCAGGCACACCACCTGGATCTTGGACACGATCAGCCTTCCTTGCCGTTTTGCGGCGCGCCGCCAAGGCCGTAGCGGGCCAGCATCCGTTCGCGCACCCGGTCCGGCACCATACCCCGGATATCGCCGCCGTGCTTGGCCACTTCCTTGACAATCGTTGAGCTGATGTAAAGCCACTTATAGTCGGTCATGATGAATACGGTCTCGATGGTGCGGTCGAGTTTGCGGTTCATGAGCGCCATCTGAAACTCGAATTCGAAATCAGACACCGCCCGCATCCCGCGCAGGATCACATTGGCCTGGCGCGATTTGACGTAATTGACGAGCAGGCCGTTGAAGCCCTCGACCAGCACCCGCTGGTCATTGGCAAAGACCTCCTCGGCAATGGCGATGCGTTCCTCCAGGGAAAAAAGCGGCGTCTTGTGGGAATCTCCGGCCACGGCCACGACCACGGTGCCAAACACCATGGCCGCCCGACGCACCAGGGACACATGGCCGTTGGTCAGGGGATCGAAGGTTCCGGGATAGATGGCTGTGCAGGGTTTGCCAGTGTCCATACGATAATCCTTGTTTGACCGTATACCCGGTCGATCAGGCAGAGGAAGGACGGCGGGAGGGCCTGCGGGTCCAGTTCCACTCCGGCTTCGATTTCGGCCACGACAACGCCGCCATCGGCCACAAGCCCCAGGGAGGCGAGCTTGGCCAGGGTCGGCGGCAGCAGCCCCTGGCCATAGGGCGGATCAATGGCCACAAGGTCGAAGCGTCGCCGGCCCAGACGGGGCAGCGCCTTGGCCACATCGGCCTCGATGACCTGACCGATACGGGCATCAAGACCCAGGCTGCGCAGGTTTTCCTTGAGCACCTTGGCGACAGCCGGGCTGCGCTCAATAAAGACGGCAGCTTCGGCTCCCCGGGACAGGGCCTCGATGCCCACGCTCCCGGCCCCGGCAAAGCAGTCAAGCACCTGCGCCCCCTGAAACACCACACCCCGGGCCGTCAGCATGGAAAAAAGCGCTTCCCGTACTCGCCCCGTGGCCGGGCGCAGGCCGGGAGCGTCAATCACCTTGAGACTGCGTCCGCCAAGCCGGCCGCCGATAATACGCATAAGGCTCCTTATCTGGCCCCGACAGCCAGGGCATACAGGCGTGGCAGACGGCGTTCCAGCAGCCGGGCCAGACCGTGGCACAGGCTGTAGGTGACGAGCACCAGAAGCAACATGTAGGCGATGCCGACCAGACTGCCGGAGGGTTTAAATAGGAACCGGGTGCCGTAGATCAGGTAGGAAAGAACCGGTTCATGGGTGAGATACACGAAAAAGGAGGTTGCAGCGAGCTTGAGCAGCAACGGGTTGTCCCGAAGGGGCCGATAGGCGGAAAGCAGCCACAGGGTGATGGTCCCGAAAATCATGCTGTGGCGATAGAGCAGATGGTAATAGGACTCGGCCCCGTAGTGGAATTCATAGTGGGCGGTGGCAAACAGAAAGAGCAGGTACACGGCGGCCACCGGCAGGGTCAGGCGTCTGGCCCCGTCGAGATCGACCTTGCCCTGGGCCAACATGCAACCGCCGTAAAAAAAGAGCAGCCCGCTCAGCTCCACCGGAATGCCGGCCTGGGGCATGAACATCCAGACAGCCCAGCAGGCCGCCAGCCCAAGAAGCGGAATCTCCTTGGAAAACACGTAAAAGACCGGGGCCAGGAGAAAATAGACGTACAGGTCGCGCAGAAACCACAGGGTGTAGACCACAGGATAGCGGTAGACGCCAAGCAACAGCCGGAGGATGCCGTCTTTTTCCACCATATGGATGTCGCCGATATACGGCACCTTGTTAAACACCAGGATAAGCAGCAGGCTTATTGCATTGAAAAGCAGATACGGCACTAAAATCGTTCTGGTTTTTTTGACGATCATCCGACCATAGGCCTGGACGTCCGGCTTGTAGGTGAGGAAGAACAGATAGCCGGAAATGGAAAAAAAGAGCGGCACGGCCAGCCGGAAGATATTATGCGGGAAAAAGTCCAGATAGGCCCGCAAAAGATCCGGAATCTCGGTGTAATAGGCCTGCAGCCCCTTCTCGGCATGGATGCCGATGACAAAGACCACCAGGAGCGTTCGCAACACATCGAAACGCTTGGAAATTTCAGGAGGAACCAGGGCACGTGTGGACATGGACTCTCGCGTGGCTATTGCAGCAGGTCGAATTTGAGAAAGCGCATGGTCATCCCGGCCCGTCCCTGGGTGGCCGAACGCAGTTCGGTGGAAAAGCCGAACATCTGGCGCAGCGGAGCCAGGGCCGTGACCGTCTTGTGCCCGCCCCGGTCCACCATGTTCTCGATCTTGGCCCCCTTGGAGCCGAGCAGCCCGATGGCATCGCCGATAAAGGCGTCGGGCACGCCGATCTCAAGCTCCATGATCGGTTCCAGGAGGGCCGGACGAGCGGCGCTGAGAGCGGCCTTGAGGGCCTGGCTTGCGGCCATGCGGCAACCGACGTCCGTGGTCTTGCCCTCGACCGGGAAAATGCCTGTCACCCGCACCAGCACGTCCTGCACCGGATGGCCGGAAAGCGGCCCGCTTTGCAGCCCGTCTTCCAGCCCCTCGGCCATGGCCGCGCTCCAGGCCGGCGGATAGGCCAGCCGGTCAATAGCAAAAACGATCTCGCGCCCGGCCTCGCGGGGCAGCGGCGAGACCGAAAGCGCCACCCGGCCATGGTGGAAGCGCTCGCCCAGTTCCCGCTCGAATTCGCCCTCGCCCGCCGCTTCGCTGGTCACCGTCTCCTGATAAACGACCTGCGGCTTGCCGGACCGGGGCGAGACGCCATATTCCCGGCGCGCCCGCTCCAGCACCACGTCGAGATGGAGTTCGCCCATGCCTGACAGAATCATCTGGCCGGTGTCGGCGTCGTGGGTCAGCGTCAGGGTGGGATCTTCTTCGGTCAGCTTGGCCAGGACCTCACCGAGCTTGTCGGTTTCTTCGGCGTTTCGCGGCTCCAGGGCCAGACTGATGACCGGTTTGTAGCCGGCTATGGTTTCCAGCAAAATCGGGGTTTCCCGGACGCACAAGGTGTCGCCGGTGGCGGCATGGCGCATCCCGGCAATGGCCACGATCTCGCCCGGACCGGCAATCTCGGCCTTTTCGCGGTGGCCGGCGTGGAGATGGAAAAGACGGGCCGGCCGTTCGATCTCGCCCCGGGTGGCGTTATAGACATCCTTGCCGGCTTCGATGCGACCGGAATAGACCCGGGCAAAGACCTGACGCCGGCCGGTTTCCATGCTGACCTTGAAGACCAGGGCCGCCAGCGGCGCGTCGGCATCCGGGGGAAAGACGACCGCGGCCTTGGTATCGGGGTCAACGCCAACCGCGCCTTCGCGGTCAAGCGGGCTGGGCAGATAGGCCAGCACGCCGTCGAGAATCGGCTGGATGCCGACGTTTTTTAGGGCCGAGGCGGCAAAGACCGGCACCAGCCCGTGGGCGATGGTGCCGGTGCGAAGGGCGGCCACGAGCCGGACAGGGTCGATGGGTTGGCCGGAAAGATAGGCCTCAAGCACAGTCTCGTCGTAGTCGCAGGCCGCCTCGACCAGCTTCTCCCGCCAGGGGCCGGCCAGTTCGGCTTCGGCCGGCGAAAGCGGCAAGCGGCTGACGTCCCCGCCGCCGTGGTCGAACTCCAGCCGTTCCAGGCTGACGAGATCAATGATGCCGGCCAGTTCCGGCCCCTGGTCCACCGGGATGGACACGGCCACGGGATTGGCCCGCAACTTTTCACGCATGGCGGCCAGCACGGCCTCGAAATCAGCCCCGGGGCGGTCGAGCTTGTTGATGACCGCCAGCTTGGGCACGCCGTAGTCCACGGATTGCCGCCAGACCGTCTCGGATTGCGGTTCCACCCCGGAAACGGCGCAAAAGACCCCAACCGCGCCGTCAAGCACCCGAAGCGAGCGCTCCACCTCGATGGTGAAGTCCACATGGCCCGGAGTGTCGATGATATTGATCTGATGGTCTTTCCAGGAGCAGGTGGTGCAGGCCGAGGTGATGGTGATGCCGCGTTCCTGTTCCTCGGGCATGAAATCCATGGTGGCGGTGCCGTCATGGACTTCGCCCATGCGGTGGATGCGGCCGGAAAAAAAGAGAATACGCTCGGTCAGCGTGGTCTTGCCGGCGTCTATGTGGGCGATGATGCCGATGTTGCGAAGGCTGGCCAGACGGCTCTTCTTGGTGCCCTTTTTGGCGCTCATGCTCGCTCCGGTGGGTTGGCAGGGTGCGTCGGGCAATAAAAAATCAGGCGATGTCCGGGCGCGACGGGACGACAGCAGCGCCCAGGCGACGGACACGAAAGGCTTCACAGGGCAGCTGCGGCCACAGCCAGAAGGTTTCCCGGCCAGGGCCAAGGACCAGCGGGGCAGCGGCAAGGTCGGACAAACCGGGCTGCGGCGCGACATAGACGGCATCGTAGCCGCAGCCGGCCGCGTCAGCCAGCCCGCCCGGCCCGGCCGTCCAGGCCGGCAGGTCGGGACAGGGGCCGCCGTGGCGGACAAAGGCCATGTCCGGGTGGGCAAAGGCCAGGGCATCAAGGTCGAAGCCGGCCTCTGGCGGGCCAAAGACCCCGGCCCGGCCGGCGATACGGGCCGAAAAGACGGTCAGGTCGAAAGGAAGCCTTGGCGGCAGGGCAAGCTCACCAAGGACCACCACCGCTCCCCTGCCCTTGGCCGGCAGCCCGGCCAAAAGGCCGGGCAGGCCCCGGACACCAAGACGGCAGGCCATTTCCACGCCGCACAGTTCCAGGGCGGTGAGCAACGGTCCTGGCCAGGACGCGCCCAGACGCACGACGGCAACGTCCGGCACCCTGGCGCACAGGGCCGGCACAACGGCAGCCACCAGCCGCGCCGGCGACAGGAAATCCCGGCCGCAGACAACGACGACGAAATCGAGGGGAACGTCCACGGTGGTCAGGAGCAGATCATGGCCCAGGCTGTCGCGGCGTTGGCAGGCTGCCGGCCTGGGACCGCCCACGGCGGCATAGACCGCGGCCAGTCCGGTTTTGATCCAGGCCCGCCGGCCATCGCCGGTACGGGCATAGGCAGCGGCAAAGGCTTCGTCGGCGACCCGGCCCTGTTCCATGACTTCGGGCCACTGTCCCGCAGACAGGGCAAAGGGAGGGTTCATGGCTGCGCCTTGTGGCAAACGCAAACGGGGCGGCCAGCCGCCCCGTTTTGCTGCCGGATTGTCCCGGAACACCGCAGTGTCCCGGGACGGCTCATTACAACCAGCGTTTGGCCCAGTGACGCCAGCTGCCTTCGATGGCCTGGCGTTCGTTCTCGGTCAGGGTCTTCTGGTATTCAAGGTAGGACAGTTCGGAACGCAGCTTGGCGTACTCGAAAACTTCCTCAAGTTCCTTGTAGTTTTCCACGGTGTACATGTAGCGTTTCCAGGCCGCCCCGTATTGGCTGGTGCGCCAGTAGAAGTCAGCCACGAACAGCTCATGCTCGGCCAGACGCTTGCGGCATCGGCGGATATAGTCGGCCGCTTCCTTTCCGTATTCGGTATCCGGGAAGGTCTGTTCCAGGAGATAGAAGTACTGGATGGCTTCCTGGAGATTGCTCTGCGGCATGTCGATGGACTCGGAACGCTTGAAATTGGCGACGCCGACCTGATAGAGGACGTAGGGAATTTCTTCGCTTCTCGGATGCACCGACTCGAATTCTTTATAGGTTTCAGCAGCCATCCCGTATTCTTCGGTGAGGAAGTAGGCGTCGGCCAAAGCCACGGTGCCCATTGGGGTGTAGGGACTAAACGGGTAGCGGTCCTTGAGCTTCATAAAGAAGTTGATGGCCCCGTAGTAGTCTTTTTCCGACATGGACTGCCGACCGGCCTCATAGAGCTCCTGGGCAGTGTCCTCGGGCGGCGGCAGGAAGTAGTAATCAACCAAGCCGGCACAACCGCCAAGGAACAGCAGCAGGCAGCCCAAGGGCAGGAAACGGCGCAACATCACATTCATGGTATATTCCCGGATATGGCCCGGTCCTGGCCGGGCGCCATGCGGCGAACGGGATACCGCCCTTTGGCAGCGACAGTTCCCGGCGTCTCGATGCGCGTCCTCTTACCAAATGGCCCAGACGGGCACAACGGAAAAAAGCCGAACCCGTCCGACCCACTGCCCAGGCAGCCCGGTCGAACGGGTTTGGCCGTCAGTCTTGCGGAAACCGCGAACTGATATAGGTGTAGGCAGCGTGTGCAGCCACGGCACCGTCACCGACGGCAGTGGCCACTTGGCGGCAGGACTTTGAACGAATATCGCCGGCAGCGAAGATGCCCTCGATGCTCGTGCGCATCTCCGCATCGGCCAGGATGAATCCCTGATCGTCGCGCGTAAGCCCCCTGGGATAGAAATCACCCTGCGGCTCGAAGCCGACAAACACGAAAACACCATCGACGGGAATGGTATGGCAATCGCCGGACTTGACGTCGCGCACCTCGATGCCGGTCACACCGTCATTGCCGGAGATGGAACACACAACCGTCGAGCGCAATATCTCGATAACCGAATTGGTCGCGCAGCGGTTCTGATAACATTTCTGGCCGCGAAAATCATCGCGGCGGTGGATGAGGTAGAGCTTTTTGACCAGCCGGGCCAGATAGAGGGATTCCTCCAGGGCCGAGTTGCCGCCGCCGATGACAGCCACGGTCTGGTCCCGGAAGAAGTTTCCGTCACACAGGGCACAGTAGGACACACCCCGCCCGACGAATTCCTTCTCGCCCGGGATGCCCACGCGTTTGTAACGCGCGCCGGTGCAGAGAATCACGGCCTTGGCCTCGACGATCTCCCCGCCCACATGGACGCGGTGAAGGCCGCCGACAGACTCAATGGCCGTGACTTCGTCATTGATCCGGTCAATGGCATAATGCCCGAGATGGGCGGCCATGGCATCGGACAATTTCCAGCCCTCGATCCCGTCCGGAAAGCCGGGATAGTTCTCGATCAGATGCGTCATGAGCATCTGCCCGCCTGGCGAGAGCTTCTCCACCAAAGCCACGGACACGTCGGACCGGGCCAGATACAGGGCGGCCGTTATGCCAGCCGGACCGCCCCCGATCACGACAGCGTCGAAACATTTCATGGATTAGAGCGCCTTCTGGGTAAGCATTTCCTTGATGCTGCTTTTGGACACAGCACCGGTGATCTGTTCCACCACTTCGCCGCCCTTGAAAAGGATCAGGGTGGGGATGGCGCGGATGCCGTACTTGCTCGGCGTGCTGGGGTTCTCGTCCACGTTCATCTTGGCCACCTTGACCTGGCCGGTATACTCGTTGGCCAGTTCATCGATGACGGGGCCCATGGCGCGGCACGGCCCGCACCAGGGCGCCCAGAAATCCACCAGGACGGGCAGGTCGCACTGCAGGGCTTCGGCTTCGAAGTTCGCGTCGCTCAGTTGGATGGCCATGGATGCTCTCCTTTCGTGGGCTTGGCCGACCGCCGCAGCGGCCGGGTTTTTATCCGTTTGGCAGGCGGTCATGGCCGACCGCGTGTTCCCTGTGGACAGGGTCCGTAATCGTTTAAACCTATTGCGGCAAGGACCGGCTGTCAACCGATCCCCGCCCAAGGGGCGCTCCGGCCTGGTAATCCCAGGGCACTTTGCGGCCCCGGGGAATGGGGGCCAGGGTCAGGTCGTGGGTCAGGCCGGCCCGGCCCAGCAGGCAGCCCGTGGCCGCAACCATGGTGGCGTTGTCGGCGCAAAGGGCCGGCTCGGGCAGGAAAAGCGGCAACCGACGCCGGACGGCCAGCTCGGCCAGCATGGCCCGGATAGGGCCGTTGGCCGCCACCCCGCCGGCAGCCAAAAGCGAGGCCGGACGCCTGGACGCGGTGGTCAGGGCCCGTTCCAGCTTGACCCGCAACGTGTCGGCGATGGCGAAATTGATCGAAGCGCACACCACGCGAAGGTCCATGGGCCAGGACTCCGGGTCGATGGGACCGCCGGACTCGGGCATGGCCGCCACGCGCAGTCCGGGGTTGGCGGCCACATAGGTGGCCACGGCGGTTTTGAGGCCGCTGAAGCTGAAATCGAGGTGCTCGTTATCCAGATAGGGACGCGGGAACAGGCTGCGGTCCGGTGCGATGCCCCGGCCGAGCACGTCGATATAGACGCCGCCCGGATAGGGCAGATTGAGCGACTTGGCCGCCTTGTCAAAGGCCTCGCCGGCCGCGTCGTCGATGGTGCGGCCAAGGACGGTCATCTCCAGGGGAGAGGCCAGGGAAACGATCTGGGTGTGGCCTCCGGAGACCAGCAGTCCCAGGGCCGGATAGGCGACCGCATGGCCCAGGGTGGCGGCCATCAGGTGGGCATGGAGATGGTCCACGCCAATAAGCGGCTTGCCCGCGCCCAGGCACAGGCCCTTGGCCGCAGCCAGCCCCACCAGCAAGCTGCCAAGCAGCCCCGGGCCCCGGGCCACGGCCACGGCGTCCACATCGGCCATGGTACGCCCGGACTCGGCCCACAGCGCTTGCAACAGCGGTCCCATGCGGCGCAAATGCTCGCGTGAGGCCAGCTCCGGCACAACACCGCCATAGACCGCATGCAGCCCGGCCTGGGAAGCCAGCTTCTCCAGGACCGGACGGCCGTCGTCGCAAAGGGCGACAGCCGTCTCGTCGCACGACGTCTCAATGCCGAGACACAACATACAGGATCAGGACTTGCGGGCGCGGTCGTAGACTTCCATCACCTTGGCCACATCATTTTTGCTGCCGATAAAAAGCGGCACACGCTGATGCAGATCATCGGGCACAATGGACAGGATATCGCGCTCGCCGTCGGTGGCTGCGCCCCCGGCCTGGGTGATGACATAGGCCAGGGGATTGGCTTCGCACAAAAGCCGCAGCTTGCCCGTGGGCTTGGCCGGGTCGCGCCGGTCAGCCGGATAGAGGAAGATGCCGCCGTAGAGCAGGTTGCGGTGGAAATCGGCCACCAGGGAACCGATGTAGCGGCCGCCGTAGGGCTTGCCCCGGGGGTTGTCCGTGCCCTTGAAGGCATTGACGATTTCCCGGGTCGGCGCATCCCAGTAGGACCAATAGGCTTCATTGACGGAATAGACTTTGCCGGTTTCCGGGGTGCGGATGTCGGGATGGGACAGCAGGAATTCCCCGACACTGGGGTCAAGCGTGAAGCCGTGCACGCCCTTGCCGGTGGTATACACCATCATGGTGGAGGGGCCATAGAGGAAGTAGCCGGCCGCCACCTGTTTGGCCCCGGCCATGAGCAGGTCGCACAGGTTGTCGCCGGAACAGCCGTCAGGCACGCGGTAGATGGAAAAAATGGTGCCGACATTGACGTTGGCGTCGATGTTCGAGGACCCGTCCAGGGGATCGAAAATGAGGAAGTAGTCACCCTTGGGAAACTGGTCCGGAATGGCTACGAGGTCGGCGTTTTCTTCGGAAGCAATGGCGCACAACACCCCGGCCCGCTCCATGCGGTGAATGAGCACCTTGTTGGCGTACTCGTCGAGCTTTTGGACCTCTTCGCCCTGGACGTTGATCTCGCCGGTAAAGCCCAGGACATCGACCAGACCGGCCTTGCTGACTTCCCGGGAGATGATCTTGGCGGCCAAAATGAGATCATTGAGCAGCCGGGTGAACCGACCGGTGGCCATGGGGGATTCTTTTTGGTGCAACAGCAGGTGTTCGATGACGGTGATCTGCGGCATAGGTTTCTCCTCCCGCCGTCAAGGCGTGGGTACGCCGGGCGTGCGGCTCGTGGGCATACGGCCTTTGACTATCGTACAATCAGTGAAAAATTCCCACAAGATTTTCCGGGGTTGGAAACAAAAAAAGCCGGCGGCCCAAACCGCCGGCCCATGGGTTCGTCGCTTGCTCAGGGATTGGCCGTCGGGTCAGCCGGAACCGGGAGCGGCTCGGTGGACGGAATTCTGACGTCGGATTTGGCCTCGGGAGCGGCTTCCTTTTTGGGTTCGGGCTTTTGGTTGCGCACTTCCCGGGCATCGGTCAAGTAGACCAGTTCGAGCTGGCCAAGGTAGCGCGCCTGCCAGACATACTGGCCGCCAGCGGCATTGATGTCGCCCTGCACGGAATCCTTGAGCATATCCGTCCACTTGAGGGCAGCCAGGGCCTCTCCCTGCCCGTTTGCGCCGGGCCACACCAAACCATCGGTGGAGACGACGACCAGCGCCCCGGGATCGGAGGAAAAGCGGACGAGGTTTCGCGGATCAAAGTAGGCAACCACAAGGCCGGCCCACTCGTTTTCCTTGAAAAAGGGCGCGGCCACCAGGACCACGGTGCCCATTTCGTCGGTCACGACCCGGGCGCCCATCTTGCGCACCTTGTAGCGTTCCGCCTGCTCCAGCAGAGGGGCGAAATCCAGGGGACGCATGGGCACCGACGGGACCTGCCCAAGGGTGACGCCGGAGGTGTCCACCACGACCACGCCGGAGAGCCAGTTGTGGGTGGTCAGCAACTGCTGGGCCCACTCCTGTTCCGGAGGCGTATCCTGGCTGCCAAGGACACGCAGCATGCCCAGCAGACGCTCGTCCACGGGCATGAAAAGGGCAGCCAGACGCTGCAGTCCTTTGTCGGTTATGCCCTGATCGCTGAAATCAATGGTGGGGTCGGTGTTGATGTATTCGCGGTAGAGCTTGCGGGTTTCGCGCCACTTGGTTTTCATGGAGCCGCAGCCGGTGAGCGTGACAAGGCACAATAAGGCGGTCATGGCCGCGAGGGCAGTACGTTTCAAGGCCGTATCCTCTTGCTGTTCCTGATTTGTGGGAGAAATCTTCCAGGCATCGTTGCCTGGGAGGTCACGATCCGGCCCGGGCTTCCAGGCGTCCGGCCAGGGCTTCCAGAAAGCTTGCCAACCGGGCCGATCCCTTGGGGCCGGTGGCGTCGGCCTCCCGGGGCAAGGGCCCGTCATGGTCAGGGGCGGCGGTTTCCTGCGGACCCGGCCCGGCAGCGGCAGGCGACAAGGCTGCCATCAGTCCGGCCAGTTCCTCGCGTTCAGGGCCGTCCGAGGCGACGGCCAGAAGATCCTCATAGATTTCCAAGGCTCCGGCCGTATCACCCTGCCCGGCCAGCACAGCGGCCATGGTTTTGGTGCGAACAGCCTGGTCCCGGGCCTTGGCCGGGCGGGTGCGGCTGCGTTCGACCGGCTCCTGCGGGGCGTCGAGAATATCGGCCAGGGCCAGCACTTCCCTGGCCCCACGCAATTGCGGGCCGTCGGCCGGTTCCCTGGCATCGCTTCGGGCGGTGGCCGGCGTTTCGGGTTCTTCCGGCGCTTGTGCCGGGGATGTCGCCGCAACCGGGGAAACGACAAACGCCGGCGGAGCCGGTTGCTCGGCCCGGACCACGGGCCCCGCCTCCGGGACGGCCGGGATCGGAATCTCCTTCGCGGGCGGCTCGGCCGCATCCTCGACCTGGGGCGGGAGCCCGGCCTGGGTGAGGCTTTTCAGGCCCCGTTCCATGACATCGGCCCAGGTCAGGGTCTGGTCCTGGAAATAATGGGCCAGAAAGAGCATGGCCAGGGAAGGGTCTTTGGAACGGGCGGCCGCAGTTTTGGACCACAACAACCACACCGAGGGATAGCGGGCGAGCATGGACCCGACATCGGCGAAAATCTCCTCGGCCTGCTCCTCCCGGCCCTGGCGGCTTAAGAGTTCGATAAGCAGGAACTTGGCTTCCAGGTGGTCGGGATGAAAACCGATGCCCCGGGTCAGGACGGCAACGGCCTCATCGCGCCGCTCCTCTGTCGCCAACTGGCGGGCAAGCGGAAAAAAGACCTTGGAATTCGGCTCAATTTCCAGGACTTCCCGGTAGAGTTCAATTTTGCTGAGCATCGGCCCGCTTCCCTTCCTTGTCCCGGTCCGGCTCCTTGGCGGCTGGAGGGTCTTTTGGAAACTGGTAGAGAATCTCGTTTTCCTTGAGATAGTTCATCTGGGCCCGGGCCATTTTCTCGGTAAAGGCCTGATCCGTCTTGAGCCAGCGGATTTCCTGGCTGAGGTCCAGGGAACGGTCGTTGACGGATTCCAGGCGCTGCTTGAGCTGCTCGTGGCGGGACTTGAGTTCGAGATAGGCAAAAATGCCGTTATCGCTCCAGATCAGGTTGTAGAGCAGGAAAACATTGAAAAAAATCAGCGCCGTCAGCAGGAAGCGTCGCCAGATCATGTCATTGCACGACGTATTTCTTCGGACGTTTGGAATCGGACTGGGCCAGGGGCTCCCGCAATTCCCGAAGAAAATTCTCAGTGGCGGCCTCGATACGCAGCACGTCTTGCTCCTCCACTTCAATGTCTTCGACATGGGACAGGAACATCTTGAGGACCTTGAAATCGCGCAGCAGATAGTGTCCGAACTGGAGTCGTTCCAGATCCGGTTCAAGTTCCAAAATGGTGTGCAGGCAGTTTTCTATGCGGGCGGCGAGGTTGTCGTCGAGTCGTTGGCCGGCCCACGCTCCCTTGCCCAGCCCCGGACGGGCGGGGCGCACCCGGCGTCTGGCCAGCTTGGAGATGTTTTTGGCTTTCATATCGCCTTGTCGTAAAAGGGGTTACCCATAGTCGGCCGCAACGCGTCCCCGGTTACCGGGCCGCCTTGTCCGACCACATGACTTTCTTGCCGAATCCATAAAAGTAATTGACGCCGGATACAAGGGTCAAAACCAGGGCCAGATACAAAAGCCCGCTGCCAAGCGGCGCGGGGTCAAAGCCCTGGATGGGATAATGCAGCAGGAGCGGGCACAGGGCCATCATCTGCAAAATGGTCTTGAGCTTGCCGAAACGGTCGGCGGCAATCACCACGCCGTAATCGATGGCCACGGCCCGAAGTCCGGTAACCGCGATTTCCCGGCAGATGATGATCACCGCCACCCAGGCTTCCACCCAGCCCAGATGGGTGAGCATGATAAGCGCTGCGCAGATGAGCAGTTTGTCGGCCAGGGGATCGAGAAACTTGCCCAGGGTGGTGACAAGGTTCTGGCGTCTGGCCACCACGCCGTCTGCAATATCCGTCACCGCCGCGGCCATAAAAACCAGCATGGCGGCGAAGCAGGCCCCCCGGCCCGGGAAATAGAGCAGGATCACGAGGATCGGCACAGCCCCGATACGGGCAAGGGTCAGATTATTGGCAAGATTAAACATGCGTGACTAAGCCTTTCGAAGATTTCCCGGCGCAGGCAGGCAATTAAAGCAATACCCGGCCGGCGTCAAAGCCTTATGCCCTGGTCCGGGCGGCCAGAGGCCATGTTCAGGGTCGAGGATAGGCCGCCGCTTCAAGGCTTGTGCGGCAGGCCTGGGCCACGGCCTGGGCCAAGGCCAAAAATGCCTGGCGGGCCGGGCTTTCCCCCTCCAAAAGCACCACCGGCCGGCCCAGATCGCCAGCCACCACCGTGGCCGGATCAAGCGGCACCGCGCCAAGAAAATCCAGGCCGTAGTCCCTGGCCATGGCTTCGCCGCCGCCCTTTTTAAACAGCTCGATCTCTTTGTGGCAGTAGGGACAGGCCAGCCCGCTCATGTTTTCCACCACGCCGAGAATATTGGCATTGGCGTACTGCAGGAAATTGATGGTCTTTCGCACATCGGCCAAGGATATTTCCTGGGGCGTGGTGACCAGCAGGCACAGGGCGTCGGGCACGGTTTTAAGGACCGTCAGGTGCTCGTCGCCGGTGCCCGGGGGCGAGTCGATCACCAGATAGTCGAGTTCGCCCCAGTCCACATCGGCAATGAACTGGCGGATGGCGGTGGTTTTCATGGGGCCGCGCCACAGCACGGCCGAATCCGGGTCGGAAAGCAGCGACTGCATGGAGACCACAAGCAGGTTGTCGCCAAACCGTTTGGGCGCGATGGCCGCCTCGGCCCCGGCCCCCATGGCCCCGGTCAGTCCCAACATGCGCGGGACGCTCGGGCCATGCAGGTCGACGTCGAGGAGTCCGACTCTGGCTCCGTCGGCAGCCAGGGCGCAGGCCACATTGACGGCCACCGAGCTTTTGCCCACCCCGCCTTTGCCACTCATGACCACAAGCTTGTAGCGGATGCGCCCCAGCGTCTCCCCGATGCGCACGTCGCGGACATCGGGTTTGGTGGCCGCTTCGGGAGCCGCGCCCCGGCCCGGGCAACTGCGGCAGGAATCGGATTGTGCCATGCTATGCGCCTGTTCCTTTGAGCCTACCAGCCGTGGGTGCCGACGAGGTCTACAAACATGACCCCGCCAAGTTCGCGTACGATGACGCGGCCGTTTTCCCGACGGACCAGACACAACGTCTGGCTGCGCCGGGAGGCACCCACGGGGATGACCATACGCCCGGTTTCGGACAACTGGCCCACGAGCGGGGCGGGAATCCTGGGACCGCCGGCCGCAACCAGAATGCGGTCAAAGGGGGCCTCCTCAGGCCAACCCAGGGTCCCGTCGTCGAGTTTAAGGCGCACCCGGCGGTAGCGCAAGGCGTCCATCCGGGCGCGGGCCAGTTCGTAGAGGGGTTTGACCCGCTCGACCGTGAACACGTCTGCCCCAAGTTCGGCCAACACAGCGGCCTGGTAGCCGGAACCGGTTCCGATCTCCAGGACCTTGTGGCCCGGGGCCACGGCCAAAAGCTCCGTCATCCAGGCCACGACGTAGGGTTGGGAAATAGTCTGGCCGTGGCCGATGGGCAGCGGATGGTCCTCGTAGGCCTGGGGAATGAGGGCCTCTTCCACGAACAAGTGCCGGGGAACCTTGCGCATGGCCCGCAGCACCTCGGGCTGGCTCACGCCCCGGGCCTCGATCTGGTCGCGGACCATACGTTCGCGGCTGCGCCTCAAATCCGTCTTTGGCCCCGATCCGTTCATCTGCACCCTTCGCGCCAGTTTCCCAAGAAGACCTGCACGCTTGCTCGATCCTACCTGGAAAACAGAATTTTCGCTTCAAGTCAACGCCTTGCGCCTTGACAGGCCAACCGGCCCAATGTGAACTTTGGGGGACAAAAGGAGGCTCCCATGCTGACCACCCGCGATCTCATGACCGAAGACCTTATCGCCCTGCACCTTGACGACACCCTGCTTGCCGCCAAGCAGACCATGGAAGACGCCCGCATCCGCCATCTGCCCATTGTGGACGCAGCCGGGGCGTTCGTGGGCCTGCTGACCCACCGCGACCTGCTGGCCGCCTCCGTGTCCCGCCTGGCCGACATCGACGCCCAGACCCAGGAAGACATCTATGCCGGCATCCCCCTGGCCGAGGTCATGCGCTCCGACGTGGCCATGGCCACTCCGGAGCTGCCCCTGCGCCAGGCCGCCGAAGTGCTGCTGACCCAGAAATACGGCTGCCTGCCCGTGGTTGAGTGCGGCAAGCTGGTCGGCATCCTCACCGCCTCCGATTTCATTCGCCTGAGCCTTGAACTCATGGACGCCCTGGAAGCTTCCGAGCGCCTCGAGTGCGCCGAAGAGGACGAATAACCGCCCGATTCGCTTGGGAAGGCGCGCACATGCTGGCTGCCCGTCTTTTGAACGACAACGCTTTTTGTCAAAAGACTATTGACTTCCGGCTTGTGAAATTTTACGCTTTTCTACTGAATTACGGCGGCGGGGCAGTAGCCTGAGGAGCCGCCTGTGTATTCGCAGCGGCAAGGTCACTTTCACCGTTTTCTGGAGCTCAAGGAGGGAGTTGGATGCGTTCCAAGGTCATGCTTTCCGGGTTGATCGTTATGGTGTGCAGCTTGGCCATGGCCACGGCGGCTTTTTGCGAGGGCGGCAAGTTCAGCAGTATCGTGGAAGCCAAGTCCACGCTGTGCTACCCCCTCGAACTCACGTTCAAGCGCCCGTCCGGGGTGCTCAAAACCAGTTTTGCCCCGGTCAAGTTTTCCCACGGGCAACACGCTTCCGTCGCCTGCGTCACCTGCCACCACATGTGGGACGGCAAGGGCGAGATCCAGGGCTGCGCCGATGCCGGCTGCCACGACAATCTGAAGGATCGCCAGGAAGCGACGTCCTACTTCCGCGCTTTCCACGACAAGAATTCCGAGAACAGCTGCCTGGGCTGCCACATGAAGATGAATGTGGTTCGCAAGGAAAAGGGCCAGAAGCCCCTTTCCGTGGCTCCCTGCTCCAACAATGGCTGCCACGTGGCCGCGAAGTAACCACGGGTACGCAGGACGCCGCCTTTGAAAACGCCCCGCCCTGCGCGGGGGCGTTTTTTTTATGGGCAACGCTTGTCAGCTTGGCCCTGATAATCCTCAGGCCGCGGCCCAGCCATGCCCCTACGGAGCGCCCATGAAGACGCCCTCCCCGGTCATCGACATCTCCCTGCCCCTGTCTCCCCAAACGCCGGCCGTGCCCGGCGACCCGCCCTTCACCCGCCGCCTCGTCCTGTCCCAGGCGGCCGACGGGTGCGAGGTGGCGGCCTTGAACCTAAGCGCCCACAGCGCCGCCCACATTGATTTCCCGGCCCATTTCCTGGCCGGCGGCAAACGGGCCGGGGACTACCCGGCCGCAGCCTTTTTTCTGGCGGCCGTGGTCATCGACTGCGGCGAAGCCATGCGCCTTGGTCCGGACGTCCTGTCCGGCACGGCCCTCGCTGCCGGCGACGCCGTGCTGTTTAAAACCAGTAATTCCCGCACCCGCCGCTTTGCCGGCCCGGATTTTCCAGCCGACTTCGCCGCGCTTGCCCCACAACTGGCCCGGGAACTGGCGGCCCGCGACCTGCGACTCGTCGGCATCGACGCCATGAGCATCGAACCCCTCGACGATCCAGCCTACCCGGTTCACCATCTGTTGCTGGCCGCCGATATTCTCATCCTGGAAGGGCTTGACCTTGCCCAGGTCCGGCCCGGGCGATACCGACTGGTCTGCCTACCCCTGGCCGTGGCCGACGCCGAAGCCTCACCGGTCCGGGCCGTTTTACTCGACGATGCGGGTGCCCAGACCAGCTGAGGCAAGCCCTACTCGATGCAAATGATGTCGTAGTCCCGGCCGGTCAGGCACACGCCGCCGGCCGGAGTCACTTCGAAGGTATTTTCCACGCCGACCATCCCGAACTCCCGGATGCCGAACTTGGGCTCCAGGGCCAGGGTCATGCCGGCGGCCAACGGTGCGTCAAAGCCCTTGGCCAACACCGGCCAGCCGTCGATGGTCAGCCCGATGCCGTGGCCGAGAAAGCGCACCTGATTTTCCCCAAGCCCCATGAAGCCTTCGGACAGGCCGGCCGTCTCGGCCATGGACAGGGCCAGGGCATAGAGTTCGGAGGGAATGGCTCCCGGCACCAGCCGCTCGGCCACGGCCTGTTGCACGGCCACACACAGGTCATGGCCGCGTCTGGCCGCATCCGGCACCTCGGCCGCCTTGCCGGCAAAATAGACCTGCGTCTTGTCGGTGCTGTAGCCTTCCAGGGAAAAGCCGTTGTCGATGGTGAGCACCTGCCCCTTTTTCCAGACCGTGCCGGCGTAGCCGGAAAAGGGCAGGGCCGGGTGTTCGCCGCGAAGCCCGACCGGGCCGTTGAACACGCTCGGATAGTTGGCCGAATCCCCGACCGCGATATGGCCGAGGAAGATTTCCTCGCCATAACTGCCCATGCGCAACTGGCCCTGGTGCCCAAGCTCGAAAAAGGCGTCCCAGCACTGCCCGGCGATCTCCCGCTCGGTCATGCCCGGCCGGATACGCTGCGGCACAAGCTCGGCCAGCCCCCGGGCGTGGCGCGCCCCGCACAACCGCATCTTGGCCAGTTCCCACTCGGACTTATAGGCCTGGGCCATGGCCAGGGCGGCGTCGCCGGCCACAAAAACCGTGTCCGGCAGCCGGGACGTGAGCAGCGAAGCCAGATTCCAGGGCAGCCCGGCCTGCTCGGCGGCGCAGGTCGCGGTCAGCGGGCTGCCGGCCTCGCGGCAAAGGGGGGCGATGTCGCCGAAGGAGCGAAAGCTGCGGATGGTCGGCAAAGGCGATTCCAGGACCGCCCGCTCCCGGCCCTTGCGGCACAACAGCACCGGTTCGCCGGCAAGTGGCAGCCACAGGAGGCCATTGGCCCAGGAACCGGTCAGGTAATACAACGCCAGTCGCGAGAAAACGAGCAGTCCGCCGGCTTCGGGGGCAGTTTTGGCCAGCAGGGCCCGCACGGTTTCGTGGCGGGCGTGCATTTCCGATTCCGGCAGGCGTTCAAGCGCTTCAAACATGGGGTACTCCGGTTGGGGTTGCTTTCTGCGGCCGGGGCGGGCATAGCGGCCATCCGAGGGCGGTCAGGCCAGCTTTGGCAACCAGCGCCGAAGCCGAGCCAAACAGCCCTCCGGAAAGGAATTGCGACCATGCCAAGCAGTCGCCGCGAGCTGTCCTGGGCCGCTTTTTTCGCCCTTATCGGGGCGACCATTTTATGGGGCAGTTCGTTTATCGCCATGAAGATCGCCATGCGCGAGGTTTCGCCGCTGTTGGTCGTTTTTTCCCGCATGGCCGTGGCCTCGGTGGTCTTCGGACTGCTGTGGCGGCGCATGGGCGGGCTGGCCGCCGGCCGGGGCGACTGGAAATGGATTGCCTTCATGGCCTTTTGCGAACCGTGCCTGTATTTCATCTTCGAATCCCAGGCCCTGACCTATACGCAGGCCTCCCAGGCCGGGATGATCACGTCGCTGTTGCCGGTGATGACGGCCGTGGCCGCCGCCCTCTTTCTTAAAGAAAAACTTGAACAACGAACCATGGCCGGACTGCTCCTGGCCGTGGCCGGCGTGGCCGTCATGAGCGTCACGGGCGAGGACAGCCCGGCCGCGCCGCGCCCCATCCTGGGGAATTTTCTGGAGTTTGTGGCCATGTGCTGTGCTGTTGGCTACATCATCACCTGCAAGCGCCTGGCCGTGCGCCACAAGCCGCTCTATCTCACCGCGGCCCAGAGCTTTCTCGGCATGATCTTTTTCTCACCGGCCCTGGTCTTTGCGCCCTTTCCCGAACGCCTGACCCTCGGGCCGGTCCTGGCCATTGTCTTTCTCGGCCTTGGCGTCACCTTCGTGGCCTACGGCCTGTACAACTACGGCGTAAGCCGTGCCCCGGCAGCCAAGGCAGCGGCCTTTATCAATCTCATTCCGGTGGTGACCTGCCTCTTGTCGCGCTTTTTTCTTGACGAAACCCTGACCCCGGGCCAGTGGCTCGGCGGCGCGACGACCCTTGTCGGCGTGGCCGTAAGCGCCCGGCCGGCCAAACGGGTTCAGCCCTCGCGCCGGGAATAGTCCATGTTGCGCCGCACCGGCTCGAACCCGGCCTTGACCACCAGCCGGCGCAGGTCGTCCTCTTCCATGGAAAAGCGCACTCCGGCAGCGGCCACCACATTTTCCTCGATCATGGTGGAGCCGAAGTCGTTGGCCCCGAAATAAAGGGCCATCTGCCCCACCATCGGCCCCTGGGTGACCCAGGAGGCCTGGATGTTGGGGATGTTGTCCAGGAAAAGCCGGGACAGGGCCAACATCCGCAAATACTCCCAGGACGAGGCCTCGGGCACGGCCAGGGCCGTGTTGCCGGGCTGAAAGGTCCAGGGAATAAAGGCGGTAAATCCGCCGGTTTTATCCTGGAGGTCGCGCAACCGGGAGAGATGTTCCAGCCGGTGCTCGATGGTTTCGCCCAGGCCGATGACCATGGTGGCCGTGCTGCGAAGCCCCAGGCCATGGGCCGTGGCCATGACCTCGATCCATTGGTCGGCCGGGCACTTGTTGGGCGAAACATGGCTGCGGATGGGATCGGACAGGATTTCCGCGCCGCCGCCGGGCAGCGAGGCCAGTCCGGAAGCCTTGAGTTCGGCCAGGACCTCGGCTATGGACAGCCCTTCCATTTTGGCCAGGAAGACAATTTCCGGCGGGGAAAACCCGTGCACGGCCACGCCCGGAAAGCCGTCCCGCAGCGAGGACAGCATCCCGGTGTAGAAATCCAGGTGCAGATCAGGATGCATCCCGCCCTGGAGCAGGATCTGGTAGCCGCCGAGTTCCACGGTCTCGGCCACCTTGGTCGCCAGCTCCTGCGGGCCAAGCACGTAGCCTCCGGGCTGTCCCGGCGCCTTGAAAAAGGCGCAGAACCGACAGCCGCAGGCGCAAATATTGGTATAATTGATATTACGGTCAACGATATAGGTGACCACCGGTTCGGGATGCAGGGCCAGCCGGGCGGCGTGGGCCTTTTTTCCCAGGGAAAAAACGTCCTCGCCCTCCCACAGGGCCCGGGCCTCATCCACCCGCAAACGGCTTATGGCGCGATCTGGCATTGTGCTATTGACCTCCAGGCAGGGATGCCGCCACGGCGATACACTTTTTTGCCGCAAACGAAAACCACCCGGAAACCATGCTCTACGCCGACACCACACTCAAAGCGCTGCTTGTCCCAGGCAAAACCATTGCCCTGGTCGGGGCCAAAGACCGCCCCGGCACCGAGGTCGACATGGTTGGCCGTTTCATGATCGACGCCGGCTTCCGCGTCATACCCGTCCACCCGGCCCGGGCCACGGTCTGGGGCCTTGCCACCTGCAAGACCCTGGCGGAAATTGACGAACCCATCGACATCGTCAATCTGTTCCGCGCCCCGGCCAGCTGTCCGGCCCATGCCGATGAAGTGCTGGCCCTGCCCCGGCGGCCGGCCTGTTTCTGGATGCAGTCCGGGATCGCCAGCCCCGAGGCCCGGAAGACCCTGGCCCCGGCCGGAGTCTGCGTGGTGGAAGATCGTTGCATCATGGTTGAATACCGTCGCCTTTGGGGATAGGGTGTGGAAATGCCGTCTGTCATTGCTTTTGCCTGTCAACGCTGCGGCCACTGCTGTGAAGGAGTGGGCGGCATTGTCATGTCCGCTTTCGATATCAAGCGCCTGGGCGACCACCTGGGACTTGACCGCAACACGCTGCTCGAACGCTTTACCGAACATGTCGGCGGCCGCCATCGACTGGTGACCGGCACGGATGACTACTGCATCTTTTACGCCGCTGGCTGCGCGGTGCATCCGGCCCGGCCGGATGTCTGTCGGGCCTGGCCCTATTTTCGGGGCAACATCATCGACGCCGACAGCCACGCCATGGCTGCCGAAGACTGCCCCGGCATCAACCGCCAGGCCCCCCACTCCGAGTTTGCCCGCCAGGGCAGGGACTATCTCGTAGCCAATGATCTGTGCCGCCCCCGGGGCGAGGACGTTCCCGAAGCCCTGGTGAGCGACACGAACCCGGACACCCCAGAGGAAGCGGAGCATGGCCGGCCCGGCTTCGATGCGTCTTGACCAGGCGCGTTCGCTGCTCGGGGTTTCACCCGGCGACGGCATTGAGGCCGTCAAATCCGCCTATCGCAAGCTCGCCTTCAAGCTCCACCCGGACCTGCATCCCGATGATCCCGCCGCCAAACGCAAGTTCCAGCGGTTAAACGAAGCCTATCTCCTCCTGCGCCACTACCTGGCCGACCGGGATGACCGCGGCCCCGGCCCCTCGGCCAAGGAAGAATCCCGGACCGCCGGCCCAGGCCGGCCCCAGGGTCCGGACGAGCAGGCCAAGGCCCGCACCACCACCCGCCCCGGCCCGCCTCCGGGACCCGAACCCGGCGCGGCCCACAACCAGCAAAAAGCCAAAGAGGCCTATACCAAGGCCTCCAAGGACAACGCCGACGCCGGGTTTTATTTCCGCCGCGAGGAAGTGCTCCAGGATCTGCTCAAGGACCCCTTTGCCCGGCAGGTCTTCGAGGACATTTACCGGCAAGTGAAGAATGGCCCGAAACGGCAGCAGAAAGTGGCCGCCAAAGGCGCGCGCGAGGTCTCGTTCAGCTGGGGGGATAGAGCAGTATCTATCGACATGTCCAAGGGATTTTTTGGATCTCTCAAGGACTACTTGAGGAAACAGCTCGACGACGAACAGACCGTGCGCCTGCCAAGCACCAGCCTGCTCCCGGGAACCCGAATCCGCGTGGGCATCCGCCATGGCCTGGGCAACGCCAAACCCACCATGGTGGAAGTCACCCTGCCTCCGGATTTCATCGTGGGACGTCCCATCCGCCTCAAAGGCATGGGCCGGCGCATCGGCCCCATGCGCGGCGATCTCTATCTCCGGCTCCTGGCCAAATAACCCTCTCGACACCAAGCAAAGGAGACTCCCCATGCTCTCCAACGCCATCCGCCTCATTGTCCTGTGCGCCCTGGCCGCCGGGTTTCTGCTGCCGGCCATGGGAAACACCGCCGAGTCGCCGGTTCGCGGCGGCCCCTGCCGCTACGACGTCTTTCCCGGCACCGCCGTCTTTGTCTCCGTGGCTCCCTGGCAGCCGTCCTCGCCAACCGAAGGCATTCCCACACCCTACCCGCCCCTGGCCGTCACCTACCGGTTCACCCCCGACACCCCCATCGTCGGCGAACCACTCTACGCGCCCGACAAGCTCTTCACCCTGACCCTGGTCAACAGTATGCCGCCCGGGCCGAAATTTATCGCCAAATACGCCATTGCACCCGGCAAGGCCGTGCCCTGCCAAGTCCACATCATCCGCCAGGGAACCTGCACGCCCGTGGTCCACGTCTTTCCCGGCATCGACCTCACCGACTATTTCGAGCTGACCGGCCGATAGACGGGAGGGCGAGAAGAAAGAGAAGATGCCTCCGGCGGCCGGGGGGATGATCCCCCCGGACCCCTGCAAAGGGGAAAATGGAGAAACAGGGGTTTGCGCTCTCGCGAGATCCGGTCGGTCATGGAGCGGGGCAGGACGTCCTGTTGTTTGAATTGGTAAAACAGCCCGTTCCTCGTAATGCTCCCTTTGACTGCTGCATGGCGTACCATGGCTGGCAGCCCAACATCCACATCGTCAACGATAAAGGGACCGTATGCGGGTCACAGGCGGATACGGCGGCAGCGGCCAGCCTTCAAGCGGCGGCAAGGACCGCTCCGATCCCCAGGCCTTCCGGCGCGGCCGGCGGGTGGGGCAGATCGTGCGCGGCCGGCTTGTCTCGCCAGGACCGGGCGGGCTGTTCTGGGTGGTGGTGGCCGGGCATAAGCTGCTGGCCGCCCTGGACCACGAGCCTGCCCCTGGCCGGGAACTGGTCTTTCGCATCGAAGGCCTGGAGCCTGACCTTCTCCTGCGCGACATCACCCCGCCGCCGTCGGCCGCCGACGACCCGGTGTTGCTGCTGGCGGCCCTGACCGACGCCCGGTCGAAATTCGAGGCGCTGCTCCATCGGTTGCCCCCGGTCGACGCGCCGCCTTCCGACCTTCCCTCTGACGTTTTTCCCGGCAGTTCTCCCGAACAAGCTCCCGGTGCGTCTGCCGGCGAACCTGATGCGGCGGTCACCGGAAGCCCGGCCGGGACGGCGTCCGGCCCGCTTCTGGACCTCACCCGGGCCCGGGCGGACTTTCAGGCTCTGTGCCACGCCGACCCCGAGGCCGGCCAAGCCCTGGCCCGGGTCCGGGAACTGGTCCGACTGGCCGGGCTGGTCATTCCCAAGGCCCAGGGCCGGCCGCTCTATGTGCCCTGGATATATCCGGGCCTTGGCCAGTCCGAAGTCCTGGCCCTGCGCACCGCCACGTCCTGGTCCCTGCGCCTCTTTGGCCGGTTGCCGGAAGTCGGACGCCTTGCCGCAGTGTTCACCCTGGACGCCTCCCATGCCGGCTATCGCCTCATGCTGGAAAACCCGGCCCTGGCCGATACCGTCATCGCCAGCCTGGCCCGGGTGCGCTTTGGCCGGCGCGAGCTGGCCCCGGTCTGCCTCTTTGCCGGCGGGCTCCCGGCCGAGGCGGCCTCGGGATTCTGGGCCAGGATTTTGGCCGGTGCGGCCCGGCCCTTTACGGGGCTGCGGCTTCGGGTATAAATATGCGGACCGGCAGGCTCTGCCGGATCGACCACACCCGGAGCGTTCCCTCATGGCGTACAAGGATTTGCAGGAAATTTTTGCGGCTGCTGGAGAAAAAAGGCGAACTCAAACGCATCAAGCCCACGCTTGACCCGTATCTGGAGATCGCCGAGGTCACCGACCGCGTCTCCAAGGCCGTGGGACCGGCCCTTTTCTTTGAAAATCCCAAAGGATCGCGGTTTCCGGTGGTGACCAACGCCTTCGGCTCCTTTGACCGGATGCATCTGGCCCTGGAATGCACCGACCTGGACGCCTGGGCCAGCGCATCGATGATATTTTGGAGATGGAAAAGCCCGAGGGGCTGATCGAAAAGCTCAAGCTGTTGCCCAAGCTGGCCAAGATGGCCGGCATTTTTCCCAAAACCGTGGACAGCGCCCCCTGCCAGGATGTGGTGCTGACCGGCGACGACGTGGACCTGTCCATCCTGCCGGTGCTGACCACCTGGCCCGGCGACGCCGGCCCGTTTATCACCTTCCCCGTGGTGGTGACCAGGGACCCGGAGTCCGGCAAGCGCAACGTCGGCATGTACCGGATGCAGGTGTTTGACAAAAACACCACCGGCATGCACTGGCACCGTCACAAAGGCAGCGCCGCCCACTACTATCTGGCCGAAAAACGCGGCGAACGCCTGCCCGTGGCCGTGGCCATCGGCCCGGACCCGGCCTGCACCTATGCCGCCACCGCCCCGCTGCCCGACGACATCGACGAATTCCTGTTCGCCGGGTTCCTGCGCCAGAAAGCCGTGGAACTCGTCCAGTGCAAGACCGTGGACCTGCAGGTGCCGGCCAACAGCCAGTTTGTCCTGGAAGGCTATGTCGAGCCGGGCGAGCGTCGCCGCGAAGGCCCCTTTGGCGACCACACCGGCTATTATTCCCTGGCCGACGACTATCCGGTCTTTCACGTGACCGCCATCACCCACCGCAAGGACGCCGTCTATCCGGCCACCCTGGTCGGCCCGCCGCCCATGGAAGACACCTACATGGGCAAGGCCACCGAACGCCTGTTCTTGCCGCTCATAAAAAAACAGCTGCCGGAAATCGTGGACCTGAGCCTGCCGGTCGAAGGCGTGTTCCACAACTTCTGCTTTGTCTCCATCGACAAACGCTACCCGGGCCAGACGCGCAAGATCATGTACGCCATTTGGGGACTGGGCCAGATGATGTTCACCAAAATCATCGTGGTGGTGGATGCCGGGGTCAACGTGCAAAACACGGCCGAGGTGCTGTGGCGCGTGGGCAACAACGTCGATCCCAGGCGCGACGTCATCATCGTGGACGGGCCGCTCGACGCCCTGGACCATGCCGCGCCCATGCCCTGCTATGGCGGCAAGATGGGCATCGACGCCACCAAGAAGGGTCCCGAGGAAGGCCACATGCGCGGCTGGCCCGATTCGCTCACCATGGACGAGACCACCAAGGCCCGCATCGACGCCCTGTGGGGCGAACTTGGGTTGTAAGAGGGAAGAATGCCTCCGGCGGCCAACGGGCTGAGCCCTTTGGAATCCCACCTGGGGGAAATTTGATTTGACCGGGTGCGTTGCCAAGTCGAGACGCGAATATTGCTTGTTGCGTTTGGCGGGAACCACCGTTGCTCCGGCGGCCGGGGGAGGGTAGCCCCCGGACCCCTGCAAAGGGGAAGATGGGGATGGGCGTGATGCGCGATACGCTTCGGTGTCCATGGTGCGGCGAGTTGCCGCTCTACGTCCGCTATCATGACGAGGAATGGGGCGTGCC
The DNA here is from genome assembly GCF_001936595.1 of Desulfovibrio sp. DV. Lineage (GTDB taxonomy): Bacteria > Desulfobacterota > Desulfovibrionia > Desulfovibrionales > Desulfovibrionaceae > Solidesulfovibrio. The sequence continues at coordinate 12,231 of NZ_MLBG01000002.1, read as the reverse complement.
CCTCCATGACGACCGGGCGCTTTTTGAACTGCTGCTCCTCGAAGGGGCGCAGGCCGGGTTGTCGTGGCTGACGGTGCTCAAGCGCCGCGAGGGCTACCGGCTGGCCTACGACGGCTTTGATCCGGCCCGCGTGGCCGCCTACGACGACGCCAAAATGGCCGAACTGGTCGCCGACGCCGGCATCATCCGCAACCGGGCCAAGGTGGCGGCCTCGGTGAAAAACGCCCGGGCTTTTCTGGCGACAGCCGACGCGTTTGGTTCTTTTGACGCCTACCTATGGCGCTTTGTGGACGGGAGGCCCGTGGTCGGCGGTTGGGAGCACATCAGCCAGGTTCCGGCAGTCACGCCGCTGGCCGAAACCGTCAGCCGCGACCTCAAGGCCCGTGGCTTCGGGTTTGTCGGCCCCACCATTGTCTACGCCTTCCTGCAGGCCGCCGGACTCGTCAACGACCACCTGCGCGACTGCTTCCGGTTCCGGGAGCTGGCCGGGGAAGCCTGATGCAGGCGGGACCGCTTTCCCGCCCGCCCATCTACACCATCGGGCACAGCGGCCATGAACGGGCCACGTTTTTAAGCCTGCTGGCCCGCCAGGGCGTCAATATGGTCATCGACGTGCGCTCCCACCCGGTCTCCCGCTACATGCCGCAATTTTCCAAGGACGCCCTGGCCGCCTCCCTTGGGCTGTGGGGGGTTTCCTATGTGTATCTGGGCCGGGAGCTTGGCGGCCGGGGACAGGGGGAGCCCATTGCCGCGGCAGTCTCATTTTCCCGGGGAGTCGACCGGGTCATGGACTGCTGGCGTCAGGCCTGGCGGCTGGTTCTGCTGTGCGCCGAGGAAGACCCCAGACGGTGCCACCGGGCCGGGCGCATCGCGCCGGAACTCCTGGCCCGGGGGGCCAAGGTGGTGCATATCCGGGGCGATGGCCGGCTGGAGCCCCACACCCCGGCCTGGAACGATTTCGCCCTGGCCTGCGTCCTGGCCGACCGGGACCCGCAATGAAGCCGACACGCTGCCTTTGTTGGCGCGGCAAGCCGGCGACACGGCCTGCGCCGGCAACGCCGGCAATGCACCGGATGCGCAACCAATGACGAATCGAATTTGTCCCGTGGCTGCCGGGCGCATGACGCCCTGGCTGGGTCATAGATGGCGGTGCAGCCCGGACTGGCCGCAACTGCAAGGAGAATTGTCGTGACGAGTGCCTGGGTGACAGTTTCAAGCTTTATCGCTCCGCTGCAGACCGAAGCGGATTTCGAGGCCATCGTGGCGGCGGATGTGGACCGCTGGCATGAGGCCGCCCGGGAGGCCGGGGTTGACGGGGAAGCCCATGTACGGGTGGTGCGGGCTGGCGGCGAGGTGCTGGTGGAAATAAGCCCGGCCCTGGACGCGGCCTTCACCCCGGTGCAGACGTTGTGGAAGGCGCTGTAATCCCGGCGTCTTCCCCCTCCCGGGCCAGGGCCAGGAGCAGCCCGGCCACAAGGCTGGCCAGGGACGTCGGCTGCGGCGGCAAAAGCAGCGCAGCCGCATAATCGGGCAGCCACGGCAACCCGGCCTCCCCCGGGGCCAGAATGCGCCAGTCCTGGGGCACGGCCCGCCTAGCCAGGGCGACCACGGCCCGGCACGCGGCAGCCATGGCCGTCAATGCGGCCGCCTGGGAGGCGCGGCAGACTTCAGTCCAGGCGATGCCGGCGCTGGTAAGGGCGGAAAGCGCCATGGGCCGGGTACGGCAGCCCTCGGCAAAAAGAGCCACCGGCAAGGGCCGCTCCATGTGCGGCCGGCAGCCCGGAGGGACGCACCAGACCAGGGGATCGCGGAAAAGCAAGTGCCCTTGCTGCCCCCCCGGCTCCCGCACCACCACCGCCAGGTCCAGCTCCCCGGCCCACAAGGCCGCTTCCAGGGCGACCGACAGGTCGCAACGCAAATCGACCAAGACCTCCGGGTTGTCCTCGGCCAGCCGGCGGACAAACAGGAGGCCCAGTCCCAAAACCACGTCGTCCGGGATGCCAAGGCGCACCCGGCCGGCCGGCCGGGCCGATGCCAGGGCCGATGCCGCCGCTTCCACCCGCAGCAAAATCTCCCGGGCATGGCCCAGAAGCACATCGCCGGCCGGCGTTGGCCGGCAACCCTGGCGTGAACGGTCAAAGAGGCGGCACCCGGCCCCCTGTTCGAGCAGGGCCACGGCAGCGCTCACCGCAGCCTGGGTTCGGTGCAGCACACAAGCCGCCTTGGTGAATCCGCCGGTATCGGCCACAGCCACCAGGGTGCGCAGGGCCTGGAGGTCAAAGGGGCTTTTATCCATAAATTGAATTTATCCTGACACAAATTGTCTTCGTTGTACCTTATGGATCGGCTGGCGTAAAGCCGCTCCATGCCAAAACGCTGCGCCCCCCTTGTCTTTGTCTGCCTCTGGTCCACCGGGTTTATCGTGGCCCGGTCCATCGCCCCCTGGGCCGATCCCTGCCTGTTTCTCACAGCCCGCTTCGCCGTAACCGCCCTGGTGCTGGCCGCCCTGGCCCGGTCTTTCGGCCTGCCCTGGCCGGGAATGCGTCTGACGCTCGGGCATCTGGCGGCCGGAGGACTCTCCAACGGCCTGTATCTGGCCGCCGGCTATCAGGCCGTGGCCTTCGGGCTGTCTCCGGGCCTCATGGCCCTGGCCGGCGCGCTGCAGCCGCCCCTGACCGCTTTTTTGGCCGCGATGTTCCTGGGAGAATCGTTCTCGTTTCGACGGGCTGCCGGCATGGGCACAGCCCTGGCCGGAGTCGGGCTGGCGGTCTGGCCGGCCCTGGCTGCGAGCGGGGAAACGCCACTGCCGCCGGCAGCCCTGGCTCTGGCCGGGGGCAGCGTCCTGGCCGCCACCCTTGGCGCCTTGGCGCAAAAGACCGGGCTTGCGGCCACGGACCTGCGTCCGGCCGGTGCGTTGCAGCATTGCGGCGCAGCCCTGGTCACGCTGGTGCTGGCTGTCGTGTGGGGAGAAGAGCGTTTCGTCCTGTCGGCCACCGTTGTTACAGCCCTGGCCTGGAGCGTTGCCGGGCTTTCCCTTGGGGCAACGACCCTGCTCGTGTGGCTGGTGCGCCAGGGCGAGGCGGCCCGGGCCGTGGCCTTGCTCTTTCTGGTGCCGCCGCTGGCGGCGGTGTGGTCCTGGGTCTTTTTCGAGGCGGGGCTGGACGCGCTCCAGGCAGTCGGCTTTGCCCTGGCCCTTGGCGGCATGGCCTTGGCCCGGGACGGCACAGGCCCATCCCGGCCGGTCCGCGCGAATCGCCGGCAGGACGGCGGGATGGGCAACCGCGGCTGGGAAACGGCCGTCAGGCGGGCTGGTCGAGAATCTGGTGCACCCGGCCGACCTGGCCATCGGTGAGGCGCACCTTGATGCCCCGGGTATGGACCGGGGACTTGGTCAGCAGATCCTTGACCACGCCCCGGGTGAGCACTCCGGTGCGCTGGTCTTTTTTAAGCACGATGGCCACGGCCAGCCCGGGCCGGATGTCGGCCCGTTTGGTAGGATCGGCCATGGCGTCAGGCCGGTACGAAGCGCAGGAATTTGCGCGGTTTTTCGTAGCCGTCTACCATGGGGGACAAAGCCTCCATGCGCCAGCGCGGGCCCAGGGCGTCGCAGACGTAGTCAAGCAGCAAAAAATCGCCGCCAACGATGTACTTGGCCGGATACAGTTCTTTGAGCTTCTCGGGCGTGGTGCCGAGCTCCTTCCTGATCCAGTAGATCTTTTGCACCGACACGATCAGTTCCCGATCGGACAGGCGCTCCAGAAAGGCCAGGGCCGGCCCCACCCGATTTTCCAGAATAAATGTTTTGCCGATAAATTCCACGAGCATGGCAATGTCGAACCGGCGCGAAAGCAGGGAACAGGCCGGGTCGTCGATGTCGTGGCAGGCAAAGGCCACCCCGTCGATGGCAAAATGGCTCTTGAGCAGTTCGCAGCCATCAAGAACCCGGGACTCGCGGTCCACCCCCACCACCTCGGCCGCGCCCAGGCGTCTGGCCTGGAAGGTGAAGAAACCGAAGTTGCAGCCGAGGTCCACCACCGTGCGGCCGGCGAAGTCGATGCGGGAAAAAGCGGCCAGCGTATCCGGGTCGATGCTTTCCTTGCCGGGGACAAGCACGGAGAAATCCGCATCGTAGACCGTGCGGTAGCGGTGCTCGGGTTCGATGCCATGGGCCAGGGCCAGGAATTGCTGCAGGGGCATGGGGTCTCCACTCCAAAAAGATCGGCTATACTTCCTGACAAACTTGAAAAAATCAATGGCCAAGACTGGCCAGGGCAGCCAGGACCACAGCCGCCCGTCCGGGGCCAAGCCCGGTCCCGGCCCGAATGTCGTCGAGCGAGGCCGCCCGCATGGCCGGCACCGATCCGAAGGCGTCCCACAGGAGCTTGGCCGTCTTCGGTCCCACCCCCGGCAGGGCCAGCAGATCGCTGGCAAGCCCGGCCTTGTTCCGGGCCAGACGCTGGCGGCCGATGGAATAGTCGTGGACCGTGTCGCGCACCCGCTGCAAAAACAGCAGCTCCGGCGATCCCGAGCGCAGGGCCAGGGGATTTTTGCGGCCCGGCACAAATATCACGTCATCCATTTCATTTTGGGAACGACGGTCGCCTTTGGCGATGGAGGCCAGGGCAAAGGCCCCGCCAACGCCGGCCTCGTCCAGAGCCCGGCCAACGGCGGCAAGCTGCCCCTTGCCGCCGTCGATCAGCAGCAGATCGGGCCAGGGCGGCCCGGCCGCAGCCCGTTTCGCGGCAAAAGCGGCCAGAGTCAGGTAGTCATCCGACGTCCCTTCGGCCTCGGCAAAGGCGTAGGTCCGGTAGTCGCTTTTTTTCGCCACGCCGTCTTCAAAAACCACCAGCCCCACCCGCACGCCCTTGCCGCCCAGATGCGACACATCCACGGCTTCCAGGCGCGACAGACCGGGCAGGCCGAAAGTCCGGGCCAAGGTCGGCAAAATATCGTTCTCGGCGGCCTTGGCCGCTTCCTCGGCGGCCCGGGCCGCGTTGACCCCGGCCATCTCCAGAAGCTGGCGTTCCTCGCGGCCCCGGGCCGGTCCCAGACGAAGGGCCATCCCCCGGCGCTCTTCGAGAATTTCAGCCAGGGCCTGCCCGTCGCCGGCCGCCTCGCCTTCGCCGCCGCCCGGAGCCAGGCCTTCGGGAACCACGATCCGGGGCGGAATGAAGCTTTCCGGCCGGTAGAACTGCAGGAGGGCCGTCAGCGCGGCCGAGACCGCCTCGCCCGCTTCCACGCCTGGGAAAAAAAACGTCTTGCGGTCAAGGAGCCGCCCCTGGCGCACAAACAGCACGCAAAGCCCGACCCCGGAATCGGCAATGGCCAGATTGACCACATCCATGTCCACCAACCGGGTGAGCACGGTGGCCTGCCCCTCCACGGTCTTGCGCATGGCTCTGAGCAGATCGCGCAAACCGGCCGCTTTTTCAAACGCCAGTTCCTCGGCCGCCTGCTCCATCTCCCGCTGTACGGCCTTGAGCACCTCGGCCGAACGGCCGGTTAAAAACGCTTCCACCCGGCGCACCAGCGCCCCGTATTCCCCGGCATCCACAGCCAGCACGCACGGGGCCAGACACTGGCCGATGAAGTGGTACAGGCACGGCCGCACCCGGTTGGCCAGGGCCCGGTCGCCGCATTTGCGCAGGGGAAAGACCCGGCCCAGTTCCTTCCAGGTGGCCCGGGCAGCCGAGGCCGAGGTGAACGGGCCGAAGTAGGCTGCGCCGTCGCGCTCGACGCGGCGGGTAAAGGCCAGGCGCGGGAAGGCCGAGCGTTTGTCGAGCTTGAAAAGAATGTAGTTCTTATCGTCTTTGAGGACCACATTGTAGCGGGGCCGGTGTTTTTTGATCAGGCTCGATTCAAGCAGCAGCGCCTCTTTCTCCGAGGCGGTCATGAGTACGTCCACACCCTCGATGCGCGCCACCAGGGCCGTGGTCTTGACGGTGTGGCCAGCGTCGTTTCGAAAATAGGAGGAAAGACGGGCTCGCAGATTTTTTGCTTTGCCAACGTAAAGGATTTTCCCGCGACTCCCCTTCATCAAATAAACGCCTGGGGACGTTGGGAAATTTTTTGGATCAAAGGTGAACATAGGCGGGGATGCTACCCTGACGGCCCCGTCGACTCAAGCCCCGGGACGTGGAGTTGTCACCTGACTGCTAAGGCTCCCTTGCTCTTGGACAAAGACGCGTGTAAGCAATGGCGGACATGAACGAGCAACGGCCCAGGCGGGTTTCGGTCATCGGCGCAGGCACCTGCGACCCGGCTCTTTACGAGACGGCCCGCACGCTTGGTGCCCTGTTGGCCGACAGCGGCTTTACGGTCGTGTGCGGAGGCCTTGGCGGCGTGATGACGGCTGTTTGCCAGGGGGCCAAAGAGGCCGGCGGCGACACCATCGGCATCCTGCCCGGCGACGACGCGGCAGCCGCCAACCCGTTTGTGGATGTGCCTGTCGTCACCGGCCTTGGCATCGCCCGAAACGTGCTGGTGGTCAAAAACGGCGAGGCAACGGTGGCTGTTTCCGGCGGAGCCGGAACGCTTTCGGAAATCGGGCTGGCGCTTAAGATCGGGCGTCCGGTCGTGGTCCTGGGACATTTCGATACGCTGGCCGGCGTTGTGCCGGCCGCAACACCGCAGCAGGCGGTTTCCCTGGTCAAGTCCCTTCTGACCGGCAAGGATCATGCGGGGTCGTCTTGATGGATGTGTTGTGGGCGCCGTGGCGCATGGATTATATTCTCGGACCCAAGCCCGATGCCTGCGTGTTCTGCCTGCCCCAGACCCGGGACGAGGATCGGGAGCGGCTGGTGCTGGCCCGGGGGCGGTACAGCTTCGTGATCATGAACAAATTTCCCTATAATTCCGGCCACCTCATGGTCACCCCCTTGCGTCATGCCCGCTGTCTGACGGAGCTTTCGGGGGAGGAAAACCTGGAATTGACCAGGGGCCTTGCCTACTGCACCCGGGTGATCAAAGAGTGCATGAAGCCCCAGGGCATCAATATCGGCCTTAACCTGGGCGAAGCCGCCGGCTCCGGCATCGCCGCCCACCTGCACTACCAGATGGTGCCCCGGTGGAACGGCGACTCTTCGTTCATGGCTGTTTTTAGCGAAACGCGGGTCATGCCGCAGTTGCTCGTTTCCACTTACGACCGGCTCGTACCGTTTTTTTCGGATTACCTCGCAACCGTCACGTCGTGACAAGGAGGCCTCGATGCGCGTGATCAAAGTGCTTTTCCTGCTGGCTTTCTTCTTCGTCTGCATGCTCTTTTTCGTGCAGAACACCGCCATTTTAGAAACCCCGCTGCTGCTCAAACTCGGTGCCTTCGGCTACCAGGTCCAGACCCCCGGGGTTCCCTTCTATGTCGTGCTGCTGCTCAGCTTTGTGGCCGGCGGCCTGTTTTGCACCCTCTACTTCCTGGCCGAGAAGGTTCGCCTGGCCGCCGGAATGCGCAGCCTGCAAAACAAGGTCAACGCCCTGGAAAAACAGATGGCCCAGCAGAAAAAATCCACCGTTGCCACGCCGCCGAGCTACGTCGCTGCCGCGCCCACGGTGAGCCCGGCCGCGGCCATGGCCGAGCCGGCCAAAAAGGCCGAAGCCTAGGCCGGCCCGACCTTGTCTGCCGTGGGGGATTTCAAGATGACCCCCATGCTGGAGCAGTATCTGCGCGCCAAGTCCGAGCATCCGGATGCGCTGCTGTTTTACCGCATGGGGGATTTCTACGAGTTGTTCTTCGAGGACGCCCATACGGCGGCCCGGGAACTGCAAATCACCCTGACCACGCGCAACCCCGGGGCCGAATCCCCGATCCCCATGTGCGGCGTGCCCCACCACGCCGCCGAGGGGTATCTGACCGTGCTGCTCGAGCGCGGTTTTTCCGTGGCCGTGTGTGACCAGATCGAAGACCCCAAGCAGGCCAAGGGGCTGGTCAAACGGGCCGTCACCAGGGTGCTTACCCCGGGCACGGCGGTCGAAGACGGCAACCTCAAGGCCAAGGAACACAATTTCCTGGCCGCTTTGTATTATGACCACGACGAACGGGCCGGCGGACTGGCCTGGGTGGACTGCTCCACCGGCGAATGGTCCGGGCTCTTTTCCCGCGACGCCGCCCGGTTGTGGCAGTGGACGGCCAAGATCGGCCCCCGGGAACTGCTGTTGCCGGACGGTCTTGTGCCGCCGCGCGAAACGCCCCTTTCCGGGGTGCAGATCACCCGCGTTCCCCTGCGGCCCCATTTCGATTTCGCCGCCGGCCGCGACAAGGTGCTCTCGGCCCAGTCCGTGGCCGATCTGGCCGCACTTGACTGCAGCGACAAGCCCCAACTCGTGCGGGCCATGGGCGCGCTTTTGACCTTTTTAAGCGCCACCTACATGCGCGACCTGGGCCATTTGGCTCCATTTAAGCCCGTAAACCTCGGCCGGCATATGCTCCTTGACGAGGTCACCGAGCGCAATCTCGAAATCTTTCGCCGCCTGGACGGCCGCAAGGGCCAGGGCACCTTATGGCATGTCCTGGACCGGACCCAGACGCCCATGGGCGGGCGGCTCCTGGAAACCATGCTGCGCCAGCCCTGGCTTGATCTGGCCCCCATCCACGACACTCAGGCCGCAGTGGCCCTTTTTGTCGAGGACGAGGGCCTTCGCCGGGAGAGCCGCGAAGCCCTGGCCGGGGTCTACGACCTGGAGCGGCTTATTACCCGCATCTTTCTCGGCCGGGCCGTGCCGCGCGACTTCACGGCCCTGCGCCAGTCCCTGGCCGCCCTGCCCCGGTTGCGCACGCTGCTGGCCGCGGCCAATGCCCAAGCGCCCAAGGCGACGACCGATCTCCTCTCGGGCTGGGACGACCTCGAAGACGTCTGTCAGCTGCTTGCGCGCGCCCTGGTCGATTCGCCGCCGGTGCTCGTCACCGAGGGTGGACTTTTTCGGCCCGGCTACCATCCCGAACTCGACGAGTTGCTTGATCTGGCCGAGCACGGAGAGCAAAAGCTCCAGGAGCTCCTGGCCCAGGAACAGGCCGACGGCAGTCTGCCCAAGCTCAAGCTCGGCTACAACCGGGTCTTTGGCTATTATTTCGAGCTGACCAAATCCGCCGGCTACCCCCCGGCCCATTTCGAGCGCCGCCAGACCCTGGCCAACTGCGAACGCTACGTCACGCCCACGCTCAAAACCCTCGAAGAAAAGATCCTGGCCTCCGGGGAAAAACGCAAAACCCTGGAATACAATCTGTTCCGTGAACTGCGCGACCATATCGCCGCCCTTCGCGAGCGCGTCATGGACACCGCCGCCCGGGTGGCCCGTTTCGACGTCTGGCAGGGGCTGGCCGAGGCCGCCGTCATTGGCGACTGGACCCGGCCGGAACTCCATACCGGCCTGGCCATCACCATCCGTTCCGGCCGCCATCCCGTGGTCGAGGCTGTCCAGGGCGTTGGCAACTACATCCCAAACGACGTCAGCCTTGACGAAGCCACCAAGGTGCTCCTCATAACCGGTCCCAACATGGCCGGAAAATCGACGGTGCTGCGCCAGACCGCCATCATCGCCATCCTGGCCCAGATCGGCTCCTTCGTACCGGCGGCCAAGGCCGCCATCGGTCTGGTGGACCGGGTCTTTTGCCGGGTCGGGGCCTCGGACAATCTGGCCCAGGGCCAGTCCACCTTCATGGTGGAAATGATGGAAACCGCCCGCATCCTGCGCCAAGCCGGCAAACGCAGTCTGGTCATTTTAGATGAGATCGGACGCGGCACAGCCACCTTCGACGGACTGGCCCTGGCCTGGGCCGTTGTCGAGGAACTGTGCAACCGCGACGACGGCCAGGGCGTACGCACCCTTTTTGCCACCCACTACCATGAGCTGACCGCCCTGGAAGGCCGGCTGCCCGGGCTTCGCAACTTCAATATCGCGGTCAAGGAATGGAAGGGCGACATCATTTTCCTGCGCCGCCTGCTCCCCGGACCGGCCGACCGCAGCTACGGCGTGGAAGTGGCCCGGCTGGCCGGGGTGCCGCGCAACGTGGTCAAACGGGCCAGGGAACTCCTGGAAGAACTGGAGCGCAGCCGCGATCCGGCTCGCGATGGCCGGGCCTCGCGGGAACGGGGCCAACCCTCGCTGCCCGGACTTTTTGCCGTGCCGCCGGCCGAGGCCGGACCGCACACCCCGGACATGCCGCAAACCGCCGGCCTGCTTCTTGACGAACTGTCGCGCCTCGAACTAGACCGGATGACGCCCCTTGAGGCTCTGACCCTGCTTTGCGACTGGAAAGGCCGCTATGGCGGCAATGCCTGCTAAGGAGATTTTCACCATGCATCATTTCGAGTACCGGGGCGACGAACTGTACGCCGAAGACGTGCCTGTCTCGACCCTGGTCGCTGCCTACGGCACCCCGCTCTACGTCTACAGCGCTGCCACCCTGCGCCGCCATTTCACGGCCTTTGATTCGGCCTTTGCCGGTCTGCCGCATCTCACCTGCTATTCGGTCAAGGCCAATTCCAACCTGTCGGTGCTCAAAACCCTGGCCGCCCAGGGTGCCGGCATGGACATTGTCTCCGGCGGCGAACTGTATCGCGCCCTGGCCGCCGGCGTCGATCCGGCCAAGATCGTCTATTCGGGCGTGGGCAAGCGGGCCAAGGAGATCGAAGAGGCGCTCACCGCCGGCATCCTCATGTTCAACGTGGAGTCCACCGGCGAACTGGAGCGGTTAAGCGCCATTGCCACCCGCCTGGGCAAGACGGCCAAGGTGAGCATTCGCATCAACCCCGACGTGGATCCCAAGACCCATCCCTACATCTCCACGGGCCTTAAAAAGAACAAATTCGGCCTGGATATCGAGCATTCCCTGGCCGCCTACGCCAAGGCCATGGAGCTGCCGGGTGTGACCCCGATCGGCATTGACTGCCACATCGGCTCCCAGCTCACCTCCATTTCACCCTTCCTCGAAGCCCTGGACAAGATCCTGGCCTTCCGGGACAAACTGACCGCCATGGGCATCGAGACCACCTACCTCGACCTCGGCGGCGGCCTTGGCATCCAGTACAACGAGGAGGAGCCGCCGCACCCAAGCGAGTTCGGCCAGGCCCTGACCAAGGTGCTCGGCGATCTGCCCATCACCCTCATCCTCGAACCCGGCCGGGTCATCGTCGGCAATGCCGGCATCCTGGTCACCGAGGCGGTCTACACCAAAAAAACGCCGAGCAAGGATTTCATCATTGTCGACGCGGGTATGAACGACCTGATCCGGCCTTCGCTGTATGATTCCTACCACGCCATCCGCGAGGTGCGCCCGGCCCACCGTCCCGAACTCAACGTGGATGTGGTCGGCCCCATCTGCGAATCCGGCGACTTCCTGGCCCGCGACCGCAATCTGCCGGCCGTGGCCCCGGGCGAACTGCTGGCCGTGTACTCGGCCGGCGCCTACGGCTTCACCATGTCCTCGAACTACAACTCCCGCCCCCGGGCGGCTGAGATTCTGGTTGACGGCGATGAGGTCATCGTGGCCCGCCGCCGCGAGAGCTACGACGACCTCATTGCCCTGGAACGCTGATCCCACGGCCTGATGAGTCGGCGGCGGCCTCTCTTTGGGGCCGCCGCCACGCCTTGACCGGATGTGTCCGACAGCCTGCCCGCCGCAGCTGCGCAACCAACACTGGCCGACATCGCCATCGGTTGGAGGGTACCGAGCGTGAACCCCGCCCTTCCCGTCCTGCTCGCCATGCAGATCGTCTTTTGCGGCGACAGCATCACCAAGGGTTGGGAAATCTATAATCTCTTCGACCAGCCCCAAAAGATCTTCGTCAGCGGCGTGGAGTCCTCCACCAGCGCCGACCTGCTCAAACGTATCGAGCCCATTGCCCGCCAAAAGCCGCACAAACTCTTTCTCATGATCGGCATCAACGAAATTGCTGCCCCGGATCGCATCCTGGCCAATTACGACAAGATCATAAGCACCATCCAGACCATCTCGCCCTACACGCTTATTTACGTGCAAAGCATTCTGCCCACCCGCAGCCAGTCCATCGACAACGCCGGCATCGTGGCCACCAATGCGCGGTTGCGGGCCCTTTGCGACCGCAAAAACGGCTTTGTGCGCTATCTCGACATCTACGATCCGTTTCTGGCCGAGGACGGCAAGCTCGGCTCCAATTTTACCGACGACGGCATCCATCTGACCAAAAACGCCTATTCCCTCTGGAAAAAGCTCATCGTCAGCCGGATGTGACGCCGGGGAGGCCACCCATGGGCAACCAG
>NZ_MLBG01000001.1 GCF_001936595.1 Desulfovibrio sp. DV | reverse complement strand
GCGTAGCAGAAGGGAAAACGGGGTCAAGTCGCAACGGTGTTGACGCACTGGGGCGGCTCTCGTTTAGCGTAGCAGAAGGGAAAACGGGGTCAAGTCGCAACCGGTTCGTCAACGACGTGATGGCCGAGCGGAGCGTAGCAGAAGGGAAAACGGGGTCAAGTCGCAACGGGTCCGAACGGCAGGGGTCACAAACACCCAGCGTAGCAGAAGGGAAAACGGGGTCAAGTCGCAGCCCCATCCGTGGCGTTTTCTGGCCCGGACAAGGCTTTGATCTCATTGTTTATATCAATTGACGTTTGTTTATATTAATAGACAACGATTCCGTTTCGCCCTAGAAGGGCCACATGAGCGCCCACCCGCACCTCAACCGTCTAGCGGCCCGTACCGCCCTGCCCCTGCCGCTGTATCTGGCGCCGGTTTCGGCCGGATTCCCCAGTCCGGCCGAGGATTATCTGGATCAGGCCCTGGACCTCAACGAGCTGTGCATCGCCCATCCGGCCGCAACCTTTTACGTGCGGGCCAGCGGCGATTCCATGCGCGATGCCGGGATCCACTCCGGCGATGTCCTGGTGGTGGACCGGGCCATGGAGCCATTGCCTGGGCGCATCGTCATCGCGGCCGTGAACGGCGAGCTGACGGTCAAGCGCCTGCGCCTGCAGGACGGCCGGCTGTTCCTCATGCCCGAAAACCCGGCCTACACGCCGCTTGAAGTGCATCCGGAATCCTCATTCGAGATCTGGGGCGTGGTCACCTTCGTCATCCACCGGACCTGAGCGCCATGGCTGCCGGCCGGATCCTGGCCCTGGTGGACTGCAACACCTTTTACGCCTCCTGCGAAAAGGTGTTCGTCCCATCCCTGCGCAACCGGGCGGTCGTCGTGCTGTCCAACAACGACGGCTGCGTCATCGCCCGCTCAGCCGAGGCCAAGGCCATGGGCATTCCCATGGGCAAGCCGGCTTTCGAATGCCACGAGCTGTTCCGACGCCACGACGTGGCGGTCTTCTCCTCAAACTATACTCTCTACGGCGACCTGTCGGCCCGGGTCATGAAGACCCTGGCCCGCTTCACCCCGAATCTGGAAATCTACTCCATCGACGAGGCGTTCCTGGATCTGACCGGCATGCCCGGCGACGTGGCCGGCTACAGCCGGCATATCCGCGAAACCGTTGTCCGCTGGACCGGCATCCCCGTGTCCATCGGCCTTGGCCCCACCAAGACGCTGGCCAAGGTGGCCAACAAGCTGGCCAAGAAGGATCCGGCGCTGGAAGGCGTGCTGGACTTCGGGACCTGCCCCGATCCGGATGCGCTCCTGGAGCGAGTCAACGTGGAAGATGTCTGGGGCATCGGCCGGCGCTACGCCGCCATGCTCGAACGCCACGGCGTGACCAACGCCCGCCAGTTCCGGGATCTGCCTCGGGATTTTGTCAGGAAGCGGATGACCGTCGGCGGCCTGCACACCCTGCTCGAGCTGCGCGGCATCCCATGCATCGATCTGGAGACCATCGCCCCGGCCAAAAAGTCCGTGGCGGCCTCGCGGTCATTCGGCAAGCCAGTGGTGCATATCGAGGAGATGCGCGAGGCCCTGGCCGTCTACGTCACCCGCGCGGCAGAACGCATGCGGGCGGGGCGCTTGGTGGCCAACGGGGTCACGGTCTGGGTGCAGACCAACACGTTCATCGCCGGCGAACCGCAATACGCCAATTCCGCCTTCGGCGCGTTGCCGATGGCGACGGCCCACACGGCCGAGATTCTCACGGTGGCGCTGCAGGTGCTGGATCGCATTTTTCGGAAAGGCTACCGCTACAAAAAGGCCGGCGTCATGCTGTCCGGCCTGGAGTCCTTCGGCTGCCGCCAGCTCTCCCTGCTGGAGCCGGCCACCCTGGCCAACCCCAAAGGCGAACGCCTCATGGCCGTCCTGGACAAGACCAACGCCCGCTGGGGGCGCGACACCCTGCGCTTCGCCGCCTGCGGCATCAAACAGGACTGGAAAATGAAGCAGGCCATGCGGTCGCCGCACTACACCACGTCGTGGCTGGAACTGCCGGTGGTGAAGACCTAACCCCTACCCCGGCAGCGCCGGCCAGACCACCGCCGCCTCGATGGCCCGCTTGCCAGCCAGCCGGATGGCCTCCACCGCATCCCTGTTGACGCCACTAGGCGTCCCACCTCAATGTCAAGAGAAACAGGGGCGTATAGTTCTCGGGGGCTGGCCATGGTGGGTCATTCACAAGACAAAAGAAAGACCCGTTTAAGCAGAAAAGTACCTGCGAAAACGGGTCTCGCCGTGCGTTTTGTAGAAGGCACGAAACGAAAATGCGAACTGGCCCTATTGCTTAGTCAATGTGCCTCCCATAACCCAAGCGATGGCCTTTTCTGGAGAGAAAGCACTTCCATTATTTTGTATAACGAATGAAGCAGAATTATTGCTAACCACTAACTCAGCCCTTAAATCCATAGCCATTCTTGCCGTACTTCCAGGACTTCCGATATCAGCAAAACCAGCATAATTAAAAACCAAACGATTACCAACCAAAATCCCTGGTATATTAGTAAAACCCCAAGTTCCCATACAAAAGCTAGGGATTGAATACGTTACAAGATACACGCCATTGGTCGCTGAAGCTGATACAGTCACTGTTATATCAAGCCCATCACAACGTTGATCGCCAGAACCATCCCAGGCATGAGATGCAGCAACACCGGTCCCAGTCCAAGTTCCAATAGGGTTTACTGATGATTGGGCTTTTACAATAGCAGGAATAAAGTTCAATAAATCATCTTCAGCCGCATAAACACAAATTGACATCAGAACTATACTTACAACTCCAAGCGTTGAAAGCATTCTTCGCAAGGCAATTTTCATAACTTTTTCTCCCCCTGGTTCTGTTCAAGAACGAGACTTTTGAATTTGAGCCAAAACGATTCCATATAGGCTTTGACTACATGTGAACATTTTTGTGGTCAACCGACGTAACACCGCAAGCGTGGTCAAGCTGGTCAATTGGATTGACCTAGAGTTTTCTTGGACACCCAATTTTACTAAAAGAGGCTCCGCTCTTTACGCCGGCAGCGCCGGCCAGACCACCGCCGCCTCGGCCGCAGCAATCCCGGCCAGGTCCCCGGCCGCCTCGACGGCCCGCTTGCCAGCCAGCCGTGCGGCCTCAACCGCGTCGCCATAAGCCCACCAGGCATCGGCCATGGCCACGATCACCTCGGCCACGGCCTGGGGCGTGTCGGCCGTGATGCCGACCTCGCCGTAGATGGCCGCATACTGCTGTCTAAACGCGGCCAGCTCTTCTGGATCGTCCGGGACCACCGCAGCCCGAAACGCCCGGGCCTGCGCCTCCTTGCGCTGATAGCGGGCCATCTGGGCCGAGCCCGGGGTGATGACCTGGTTGCACAGGGATTCGGCCGTGGTGTCGATGCGAGCACAGGCTTGGGCTTGCACCTCGGTCAGAGCCTCCCGCCCGCTCAACCACTCCCCGCCAAACCTCGGCAGTCCGGCCGGCGGATCGACCAGGGCCACGCCCTCGGGCAGCGTGGCGGCCAGGATCGCGGCGGCCTGCTCGTCAGATGCCCGGTAGACGGCATAGACGCCTTCCCGCATGACCGGGGCAACGATGACTGTCTGGTCGGGACCGTACTGGCCGGGCGTCTCGACGATCTGGCCGACGTAGGCATACTCGCCGACAGGGTGAGCGGACCCGTCCATGCCGGCCGTGGTCAGGCCAGAAGCCGTCAGGGCTGCAAGGATTGCGGCCTCGTCGGCCGCGTGGAAGCAAAAGTCTTTCATGATAATGCTTGCTCCTATGCGGTGATACTTTTCATGGCGGCGTCTGACAGTTCTTGGGGGAAATGGGCAAAATGCCCTATAGTGCTATTCCAGGGCTGTGTAAGCGACAAATCGTTGCCAAGGCGAAGAGTTGACAACCCAAACATACGTGTGAAGTTACTCTTGAGTACGTTCCCTCCGTTAACACACACTTTAAAAAGAGAAGTGTTGTAAGACATAACCAGTCGGATGGGAACATTGTTCGCAAAAGTTCCACAATTTATTCCAATGTTCACGCCATTACTAAGAGTAGTTAGCCAAAGAATCTCATCAGTGTAGCGGTACAACATTATCAAATTTAGCCATGTTCCGTCGTCGATCATGAACGCCATTTGCCCTAGTCCGGGTTGCGGCAACGCCTTTGCCGTCATCGCCTGTATATAAAATGACCCGGCACTGGCATTAAATTTGAAAGACGACACGGGGATCGTCCAAACATCGGCAGGACGCGTCACCGCCGTTGCTGCTGAAGGAACGAGGCTGGACGCGTACCTGCCCGCCTCTAATTGCGGACCCCAAATATACAACCCACTAGAACCATCGCCAGCATATGTACGATTACCGTCATTCAGCGCAGTGGAAAGCAAAAATGAAGCGGACGTTCCCTGTGTTTTCTTCGCAGTGAGCGTGCATAATGAGTATCCATCTTCTGCGTCTTCAATTTTAGCTTCAACGTCTGTCCAGGGGGCGTACCCAGAAAGAACAAAGCATGTCTTTGATACAAGGTCGTATATCGCAATGACAACAGATGTAACGTAATCAGAAAGCTGCAATACTAACACGCTGCGGCCTGCAGGCTTTACTTTTATCTGTTTAATGTAAATTCCGTTCGGAGCAACGGCCGTATTTGATACCATGTAATGGAATCCGTTAGATGTGTCTTCTACTATTTTGTAAGCGGTCATCGTCCCGTCAGGGGCCTTTACTGCATTGGGAACGATAGAAGCACCAAGGAAGGCCCAACTATTAAACGTGGCGCTGTCAAAGATGAGGTTGGTAGCTTGTCCCTCTAACAACCACCCCTGTAAGTTGCCGGCAAGGTCACAATGCCGACGAACGGATGCAGCCGGCACTGTTTCCATTATCCCCGTAGGTCCATCACGATATGCTGCAATCGAGCGAGCAAACGTCCCGATTGGCACGGCATCGGACGTAGCGTCCCGGCAAAAAAGATTGAGTGTCGGCGGAATGATGCCGGAAAACTTGCCAAGCGTGTCGCGGATGGCTTTGGCCGAAGTGGCCGCCGCCTGGGACGCCGATGTCGC
This sequence comes from Desulfovibrio sp. DV, assembly GCF_001936595.1. Lineage (GTDB taxonomy): Bacteria > Desulfobacterota > Desulfovibrionia > Desulfovibrionales > Desulfovibrionaceae > Solidesulfovibrio. Next base: position 139,974 of record NZ_MLBG01000001.1, on the reverse strand, counting down.
GGCGGCTCCAGCGGCGAGTGAGGCCCCATTGGCATTCATCTCTGCCCTGTCGGCGTCGGCAGCCGCTGCATCCCTGGCGGCGATACCCACGTCCCGCGCCGCTTCTGCCGCAGTTTTCGCCGCGATAGCCTCAGTAACCGAGCCGGCGGCATCGCCGGCCCTGTCGTTGGCATTCATAGCCGCTTCAATCGCAGAGTCTCTGGCTCCGCCAGCGGCGGTCGCACGCATGTCGGCAAAACTGGCGCTAGATGCCACGGACGCTACAGCGTTGTTGAGCGCCGGAATCACCGCGATGAGTTCATCGACCATGTTATCAAGCTCGGCAAGCGAGGTGTCCATCGCATCGTCAAAATTCCCTGTCGTCCGGCTCGGCGGCGTAGACAGCGGCGTCAGGCTCGGTATCGTCATATCACCCCCTAGATGAGGCCCTGGACCTCGAATTGGATCGTGGATTTTTCGCCGTTGGGAAGGTTCGGGTTGACCTCCTTGGCGAATCCATACACAAGCAGCGCCTCGGGTTGAAAACCGGTCTCGCCGTAGGCCACGAACATGCAAGCCAGCCCGTCGATGTCGTCCAGGCGTTTTTGGATATGGTCTATTTGCGACGTATCAAATGTTGCTTTGAATTTTAGGTATTTTGCAGTCTTTCCCTTGCTCATTGAAACATCGCCGAAGTCATTCGTGGTGACCTTGGAGAAAGAAAGACGACTTGGAGTGACATCCCACTGTGTCTCGCCCAAGTAGACCGCCTGCCCCATTTCAACCTTGCCACACTGGGCCGTGCCACCCTCCCCGGCGTCGATGCGGATGCGCAGGCGCGACCCGCCTCGAATGGGGATTGGCGTAAAAATATCCCTGATAAATTCCGGGGTAGTAAAACAGTACTCGGTGTAGGTGTAGGTCGGTTTGAGGAGCGTCCAAGTCTTGGACCAGATGACCACGTCGCCCATCATCAGATCCAACGTCAGCGTCTTGCCGCGAGCGCCGAAGACTCCAACAGAGTCACATCGCGATGCCGAGGTGGTCACGTCCATGAGATCATCCACGCTCGTAGCCGTGTTGATATACTCATCAAACATCTTGTAGGCGTTGGTCGCCCCCCGGTCGCTCCAGGCCGGGTCCGTGCCGACCAGGTTATCCGGGGGAAATTCGCCGGCCTCGGTGGCGCGCAGGGAGTAGTACAGGCGGTGGCGCGCCGAAACCATCACCAGGTGACCGGCCGCGTAGACAGTATCGGCGTCCCACTCATCGGCATCGGTTTCGGGCACATTGGTCGAGAGGAGTGTAATGGGTCGCGGGATCACAATTTTCATGGCTGCACCTGCACAGTGAGATAATTGTCCTTGCCGCCGCACCGGGCCAGCATGGAGGCGATTTCCCGGGTGTTATCGGCAATGCGCTCCTGTGTCCCGCGCAGCTGGTCACCCAAACGGCCTACCTCACGGCGCAGCCCCACCACCTCGGCGGCCAGATCGTCGCGGCCGGACACAGCCGGTGCGCCGCCGCCGAGCATCACGCCCTGGATCCGCTCGGCCAGCAGCAGCAACATGTCTGTCTGGCGCTCGGTGAGCACGGCCTCACCCGGCTTGCCCAGCACAAACACCGAGTCCTCACCCGGGATCCCGCCCTCGATCATGCCGCCGGTGGCAAAACCATATTCGGCTTTGAGCGCTGCATAATTTTCGTAGGCATCCTGGTAGTCCGCATACGTCGAGGCCACGCCCGACGGCAGGATGCCGAGGTTGGCGACATACGGCACAGCCGCTTGCCAATCGACATAGCCGGTCCCTGTGCCAATACCCGGCTCGCGGAGGAACCAACCGATAAGACTCTGGATCGTGATATTCCCGGCACGGAGAGACGCCAACCAGTTGGGGGTGCCGTCCGGGGTATTGCCGTCAAGGAGATGCGCTATCCCCTGCCATCCCGTGCCCGTCGTGGCAAAGGCTGCGAGGTAATTGCCGATGTCCGATCCCTGCAGTGCAGCCGAGGCCTGGGCCAGATACGCATCGGCCTCGCTTTTGAGCTGCGCCACCTGGGCCCGGTGGAGCGCCTCCTGTGCCGCCGCGATCTGGTCATCCGTCACGGTCTCGCCGATGTCGCCCAGGTCCTCACCGATGCCTGCCCCGGACGTCGCCAGCCGGGAGAGCATGGAGGTGATGTAGTCGACGCCGGCGTCGTACACGGACTGATCGGCCGTGGAGGCGCGCAGAGAGGTCAGGTAATCCTTGGCGTAGCCGGTGACATTGGCCATGGCCTCGGTGTCGCCCGAGGCGGCCGCGGCGTACTGCTCCTCGAAATAGGCCTTGGAGTTGGTGGCCACGGTCGCGGCGTCGTCGGTGGTGTACGAGCTGCCGGTGCGGATCTCGTAGATGGTGGCGTAGATGTCCTCGACCATATCGTTGATGGCCGAAGCGATGGATTTGAGCGAGTCAATGATGTCGTCGGCCAGATCCTCCTCGCCGGCCTGATACCGGGCAAAGAGGGCGTACAGCTCGTCGATGGCCGACTTTGTGTTGCCGGACAGGGCATCGAGCAGATCAGCCTGGGTGCGGTACAGATCCTCGAGGTCGGACTGCATGTCATCAATGACGTCCGACCAATATTTTGCCAGCTCGTCGAGCTGCACGGCCATCAGCTCGGCAATGAGATCGTCATCGAGGCCGTCGGCGTAGGCCTGGGCCAGCTCGTCGGCATAGCCGGCCACCATCTGGAGCGCCTCGGCCTCCTCCTCGTAGCCATCGATGGCCGCCCGGCGGGCAGCCAGGTCGGAGCGCATGGCCCGGGTGGCCTCGGCCAGGGCTTCGCCCGTCTCCTGGATCATGGCGATGATTTCGGCCCACTGCGCCTGCTGCAGCGCCTGAAACAATCCCTCCTCGCTGGAGCCCGGCGACCAGTTAAACGTCCTGGCCAGCTCGGCCAGCTCCAGGGCGTTCTCCTCGATGGCGATGCCGACCAGGGCCGAGGAGTCGCCCACGGCCTCGGCATAGCGCTTGTTGGCGTCGCGCAGCTTGTCGGCGTAGTCGGCCTGGTGCTCGGCGATCTTGGCCGCCAGCTCGGCCGCCTGGACCTCCTGCAGCCGGGCGATGACGGTCGCGTCGTAGCCGGCAGCGCGGGCATCGGCCAGTTCCCACTCGGCAGCGGCGGCCAGCTCGGTTATCTCGGCCTCGTAGTCCAGGCCCCGGGCCTTTTGCAGCCGCGCATCCAGGGACTGGGCCATCTGGGTCATGGCGTCGTTCCAATCGACCAGCGCCTCGGTGACGCTGTCGATGTTGGCCACCCAGCCGCTGGCCTTGCCCCAGGCCTCGAATTCGTCGACGGTCAGGCCGTCCTTGATGGCCTGGTCAAATTTCGTCCAGAAATTGTCGACCGTGACCCCGGCATCGCCCAGCTTGCTGATGGCTTCGGCCGCCTTGTCCTCGTAGTAGCCCAGGTTTTCGGCATACGCGCCGATGGTGTCGAAGACGTTGGCCGTCAGGTTGCCCATGATGGCGGCAAACGCATCCTCGCCGCCCACGGCCTTGAGAAGATCCTCGGCATAATCAGCGGCCAGCAGGTTTTCCAGCTGCTGGTCCGTGACGGCCAGGGCCTGGCTGCCGTCGCTGGCGTTGGCGGCCAGTTGGGCCAGCTGATCAGAGGTCGCTCCCATGGACTGGGCCATGGTCATGATGGCCTGGGAGGTGCCCTGTGCCGTTTCCACAGTCTTGGCCCGCAGGGTATCGATCTGGTCCTGGGTGATCTGGGCCACGTCCCGGACCTCATAACCGTAAGCCGAAAACGTGCCGACCACGGTGGAGAAGGCGGCAGAGAACTCCCGGATCTGGTCAGCGTAGGTCTGCCCGTCGTCAGCCAGCACATCAAACGCGCCGCGCAGCCCTGCCTGCTCCAGGGCCTGGAAGGCCAGGGCGTTGGTCCCGGCCTCGATGTAGTCCCCGACCTGATCGTTGGTCAGGTTCATCTCCGGCATTTCAAAATTGTCGAGCAGCTTATCGACGGTGAACCCGAGGTTCTCGGCCGCATCGGAGAATTCTTCGGCAGCATTTTTAAACGCGTCGGAGATCTGGCGCGTGACGGCAGGATCGGACGCGCCGGTGCCGACCACCGAGCCGTCCGAATAAAAATCGACGCCGGAAACCGCAGTCCTGCCGCCGGCATAATTGACGTTGTAGCCCGATGCCGTCTTGGTCGGCTCCTTTTCCTGCTCCCCAAACAGCCCGGAGAGCAGGCCCACCACGCCGCCAATGGCCCCGACCACCCCCAGGACCGATCCCACCGTACCCAGGACCGAGGTGGCCGACATGGCCGCTGTCTCGGCCGCGCCGTAGGTCGAGGCCATGGCCGTGGCGCCCACGGTGTTGTAAGTGCTGGCCGCAGCGCCCAGGGACGAGACGTCGATGCCCTCGGCAAAGATATCGGCCAGGGCGTTGCCGCCGCCGACAAACAGCGAGGTGCCGGACGATCCGGCCGTGGTCAGGTATTCGCCGACCGACTTGCCGGCCGACGAACCGAGGTAGTCACCGAGCGATTTGAGGGCATCGACTCCATCGCCTATCGAGCTGCTGGACGATTTTGTGCCGGTCAGACCGGACAGGGACAAGCCGCCGGAATCGGAACCGGCCCCGGAGAAGGCCCCGCCCAGGGCATCCGTAAGCTGCTGCTTGATCCATTTTTCGATAAACGAGGCCAGGGAATCCGCCATCCGGGCCAACAGGTTTTGCCACAGATCCTCCACCGTGGCCGTGCCGTCGGCAAATATCCGCACGGCATCGCCGGCGCTGCCGGCAAGAGCATCAACCGCACCCTCGGTGCTCTCGATGATGCCGTCGGCCATGGAGTCATAGCCCCGCTTGGCTTTCGTGACCTCGCTCTCGTACCCGCCAAACGCCAAGCTCCACTTGGCGGCCAGGGTCTCGCCGAAGGTGCCGGCGTACTTCGCCTGCTCCTCAAGCTGCGCCTTGAGGAAGGCATCCCACTGCCCGGCCTCGTAGACTTTGTAGGCCGTCTCGTCGCTGGCGTTTTGCTTGACCGCGGCGAGGTGGTTCTCCAGGGCCTTTTTCTCGGAGGCCCAATACTGCTCCGAGAGTTTGCCGCCCTCGCCCAGGCGGTCCAGCTCTGCCTTGAGCACGTGTTGTTGGTAGGCATCCCAGCGGGCTTGGGCCTTGGCAACGGCAGCGGCATCCTCCTGGTCGGTGGTGGCCCGGGCCTCGCGCAGATCCTGGACGTACTGCTTGTAGCCCTCGAGCCAGTCGGCCGCTTGAAGCTGCTCCGGATCGGACAGGTAGGTGCCCATGTCCCGGGCGTACTTGGCCGCTTTGTCCAGCTCCTTCTCGAAATCCTTGAGCTGGGCAATCATGTGCAGCATGGGCCAGGCGGCATCCGCCGCCACCCAGGCCCGGGCAAAATCTTCGGTGTCGCCCTTGGCCCCTCTGGTGTTTTTGCGGATGTCCGCAAAAATCTTATCAAACGTCTTGTCGACCTTGAGGGTCTCGCCTTCCAGGCCGCCGGACAGGGAGTCGGACAGGCCGGCGATGGCGTACTCGACCTGGTCAAAATACGACGCGGCCCGGTCGCCGTACCGCTCGGCAGCCAGGGCGGCGTTTTCGGCTGCTTTACTGGAGTCCTTCAGCGCAACCTTAACGCCGTCTACGGCCTTTTTGGCCTTGTCGACTTTCGCCGGCGTGTCACCCGGGAACATTTGGGCCAGCTCGGGGATGGTCCCAGTGCTGTCTCCCGCCATGAGCGCCTGGGTGCGCGCCTCTTTGGCCTGGGCAGCAGCATTGGCGCGCACTTTGTCTCCGGCGGCCTGCAGCTTCTTGGCCAGCTCCTCGGGACCGGACAGCGCCCAATCGCCAAAGGCCATCTCGCCTTTGACCACGGCGATGCCGGCGGCAATGGTGTTGGCAAAGGTCTGGTATTCGCGGGTGGCGGCCATGACCATGGAGGTGATGGCCTGGACCGACATCTCGATGCCGCCCAGGGTGGTGATGATCGGCCCTTTGTTGGCGACAACCGTGTCGGCAAACGTCTGCATCCCGGCCGTCATCATGGGGGCCAGCTCGCCGCCGAACTCGATGGCCATCTGCTTGAGGGTGGCGTCGTAGTTGTCTTTGACCGCCTGGGACGTGCCCAGCCAACGCTGCCAGGCCTGATCGGTTTCGTCCGATCCCTGGCGCACCCCGTCGAGGATCCCGGTGTAGCGCTCCCATTCCTGGGCCCCAAGGCCGGCAATGCCGGTCAAGGCCTCGGAACTCTCAAAGAGTTTGCCCATGGAAAAGCCGGACGCTTCGGCCACGGCCTGGAGCTTTTGCAGCGTCCCGGCGAACCCGAGCTGCTGCACCATGGCCTGTCCGGACTCATAGCCCAGGGCCTTGAGCACCTTTTCCATGTTTTCGGTCGGCTTGTAGAGACCGACCATGATGGCCTTCCACTTGGTGGCGGCCTCGGAGGTGGAGCCAGAGGTCTGGGTTACCAGGGCCAGACCGGCAGCCATCTCCTGGGAGGTCACGCCGACCAGGTGGGTGACCTCCGCCACATCGCCGATGACCGGCACCAGCTCGGCGAAAGACGTCTGGCCCAGGTTGTCGATCCGAAACAACAGATCCGACGCCTCGGTGGCGCTGCGGATCTCGCCGTCATACCCGGCCATCAGCTTGGTGAGGCCCTTGACCGTCTCGGACTGGGACACGTGAGCGGCCTTGGAGGCCTTGGCCGAGGTGGTGAGCAGGTCCATGGCCTGGGCCGAGTCGGTCGCGCCCGAGGACAGCACCTGGTAGTAGGCCCCCATCATGGCCGTGGGGTCGCCCATGGACCGGGGCAGCCCCTTGATGGTGGCGTCGATGGACTCGAGGCTGTCCGTGGTCACCCGGCTCATGTCCGTGAGGTTGGCCTCGTAGCCGACAAAATCCATAAACGCCTGCCCGGCAGCCCGCGCTCCCTCACGCATGGACAGGTAGGCCGCAGCCACCGCGCCGGCCCGCTTGGCAATGCCGGCCAGGGAGATCGACGCCTTGTCGCTCTCCCTGGTGGCCACGCCCATCTTGGCGGCGAGGTTGGTGTACTCCTGGGCGGTCAGGCCGGCGTATTTGCGGAGATTGTCCAGGGCGCGGGTGGCGGTGTCGGCGGCCATGCCCTCGCGCATCCGCTTTTCCAGGCTGGCCATCTCCTTGTCGGTCATGCCGGCGGCCTGCCCCACTCCCTGGAAACTGGCGCTGGCCCGCTTCATCCGGCGGTCGACGTTGACCGAAAAGGATTCGGTGAGGGAGTCGGCCCGCTTGAGCGCGGCCTCCAGGACCTGCCCGTCCGCTGTGATGTCCACCCCAAGGGTGCCGGCCTTAATCCGCATGCGTCACCGTCTCCCTGTCCGATACCGTTTATCCGCCTCGCGCCTGGCCTCGGCCTCTTTGGCCTGCTCCCGGTAGATGAGCCCGGCCAGGGTCTGCACCTGCTCCATGACCTCGGCTTGATTGCCGACCCCCTCCAGGTCCATGATCGTCTTGACGGCCAGCACGTTGATGTCGATGCGGTCGCCCATGGGACCGACGATCACCTGCCCGGCGCAGCGCAGATAGATGGCGCAGGCCGTGGCGTTGTCCGGGTGCAGGTCGGGGCGGCAGGTGGCGCAGGGTGGGCCTTTGCGCTTGCGCTCCCGATCCGCCGGGGTGTCCCAACGAGTCTCCTTAAAGACCCGCCTGCACTCCTCGCAGGTTTTGCGCCCTGCCCCGGACAGCCACAGGCCTACGCTTTCGAGTTTTTTCGGGCCGCCTCCCGCTCGGCCGCCACCAGTTCGGTCAGGGCGATCCGGCTCTTGCTGACAAACGGCCCGAAGGTTTCGTCGTCCCGGGCCAACAGGATCTTGTTGGCATCGGTGCAGTCCATGGGCTTGCCGTCAGCACCGAAAACCTTTTCCCAGTCAATCACCGCCGCGCACAGATAGGCGTAGCGTTTGTCGCCCTTGGCCGGATTGACCTTGATTTCCTGCTGCATTTTGCCGGCGGCGTCGGGCCGCAGCATGGTCTGGTACAGTTCGATCTGGTCCTCGATGTCGTTCACCTCGCCCTTCTTGAGGTGCTTGATTTTGACTTTCGCCCCGTCCGGGTCTTCCGGGATGTCGAACCACTTCACCCTCTCGCCGCTCAGTCTCGCCATGTGCTTTCCCCTTGCTCCCCGTGGTGATGGGCGGCCGGCAGGCCGGGGATACCTGCCAGGGCACACGCTCCGCATGTGCTTTGGGCCGCCCAAAGATTGATGCCGATTACAGCGTCCCGCCATGCAGGGTGATCTCGGTGCCGACAGCGCCGTCGACCACCACCTTGACCGCGCTATCGAGGGTGATCTCGCCGGCGGCCACGGTCTTGATCAGGTACTGGCCGTTATTGCCGGCGCTGCCCTCGACAATGAGCGTCTGGCCGGCGGCAAAGCCAGCGAGGGCGAACCCGGCATCCGCGTCGGTGATCTTGTTGCCGACGGCCACGAAGGCAATGCCGTCGCCGGTCAGGTGCTTGACGAACATGGCGAACAGGCCGCCGCAGGTCATTTCGCCGGACAAGGAAAAGATGCCGTTTTTATCGGCCTCGCCCGGACTGTGCTTGGACACCTGCCAGACCGCGTTGGGATCGTTGGCCAGATCCGGGGCCAGGAAATTGTCATAGTCGATGTAGACCCGGGCATCGTTGAATTTTTCGTTTTTCTTAAGGTACTGCTTGAGCACGTCCTGCCCGGCGGTATCGCCGGTGAGCATGTTGCCGCTGTAGGTGATGCGGCCGAGCTTGCCCGTGGTGGTGAACTCGATGTCGAAATCCCGCCGGAACTCCGAGGCGGTGATGACGTCACGGGTCAGGCCCGGCAGGCCGATTTTATTGAGGCCCTTGACCACGGCCTGATCGACGCTGCCGGACTTGAGGACCAGCGCGGCATCCACGGCAAGTTGAAAGTTCGCACGTTCCATGGAGTCTCCTTACAAAATGGTTTCAACGAGGCCGGACAGCTGGATGCCAGCCTGCCACACCCCGTCATCGTCCGGCAGGGTGGGCACGTCCTCACCCCGCGAAAGCTCAAAGGGAGCCAGCCCCGGACCGGAAATGACCCGGCCCTCGAACAAGTCCAGGGCCAGACCGGCCAGCTCCTCGACCTGGAGGGAGCCGGCCCCGAACACCATCACCTGCAGCGACACGGTGTCGATGCGCTCGGTGATGGTGTCGCGCGGCATGGCCACCGGGATGGCCAGCACGGCATAGGGCTTGGGCCAGTCCCGTTTGGCCTGCAGATAGGCCAGCCGGCCGCCGACGCCGAGGGCAAAGGGACTGTCGGCATGGGCCGCAAACCAGGCGGTCAGGGCAACGCGCAGCTTGGGGCGCACCGAGGCACGGACCGGCAACCGGCTCACGAGTCGCCCCCCTTGCCCTGCATCCGGGCAGCCACCCGGGCGAGGTCGAACTTTTCCACGGCCGGCCGCAAAAACGCCTTGGCCGGGCGTATGCCGGTCCCGAACTCGACGTAGGGCGCGTAGGGTTCGCCGGCCTCGACAAAACCAGTGATCACCGTGCCGTCGCGCTCGGTGCCCACGGTAATGGACGCCTGGAGTTTCCCGGTGCGTACCGGCACCAGCCGCTGGGCCTCGGGGAGGACCTCCTGGCGCAGTTCGGCCCCCATGGCCTGCTCCGCTCGGCCCATGATCGTCTCGTAGTGGTCGGAAAACATGCCCATTACGGCTGATCCTCCTGCCGCGCCTCGGCCTCGAACGTGGTCCAGCCCCGGGCGTGGTCGGTGTAGGCGCTCGTCACGTGGAGGACCTCGTGTGGTGTGCGCATCTCGCAGCCGGCGGCCAGCTCCGGACAGGCCGGCAGCCAGCCGTGGCGATAGCCCAGGCCAACCAGCCGGGCCGCGGCCACCCGCTCCTTGCCGGCCAGGGCATGGACGGCGGCCTGTCCGGTCCAGATCAGGACCGGCGCGGGCGCAAAGCCCATGGCCCCGTCATCGGTCTCGACGATCCGGGTCACGGTGACGTCCACGACAAAGACCCCCAGGGCGAGGCCCAGCACCAGCATGTCGCTCTCGGGCCAGGAGTCGGCGACAAACCACGTCCGGCCGTCCTGCTCCAGGAGGTGGCCGAAAGCCGGCGCGGCCGGCAGCTCGGACGGCCGGACCCAAGCCTTGCCCAGGCGCACCTGGCCGTGATCGACCGTGGTGCGCAGCGCCGTGCAGATGCCGGTCCAGGGGTCGGTGTCCTCGACCACGGCCAGGATCGGCGCGGACACACCCCCGGCCGAGTAGCTGGCCGGGGCGGCAAAGGCGGCCACAAAGGCCCCGGCGTCGTCGATCAGCACGTGGCCTCCGCCTCTTCCTGGCAGGCCACGCACCGGCAGGCGGTCGGCAGGATGTCCAGCCGGGCCGCCGGGATTGGCTCGCCGCAGTCACGGCAGACAATGCGTCCGCCCGCATACTCCTGCTCCTCGACGTGCCGGCACCGGGCGCAGTCCAGGGCAGCCTGCCGGTGCATGACCTCGGTGGCCTGGGCCTGATCCGCTTCGTCCGCCATATCAGCTCCTTGTCCTGTAGAGGCAGGGGCGCAGCCACTTGGCTATGGCCCGGCTCCACCGGTTGGCTTGCTCGGTTGAGATTCCCAAGTCCTTAAACCGACAGTATAAATGGAAGTCATTAAAGTAATGCTGGAAGAAATCGCGCATCACTGGCCGCCCGGCTTGGCCTGCCCCTCGTAGCAATCAAGGGCCGCGTCCTGCTGCTCGGCGTAGGCGCACCGGCGGTCATCCCGCTCGAGCAGGAGGTTGATGTTGGCCGGGGTTTCCAGGCGTTGCTCCGGATCCAGAGGCGGCAGCTCGGGAGCCGTGGGCCGGGGGCAGCGGGTGTAGGCCTGATGCACCGTGATGGCCGCCGGCGTCGGCGCGCAGCCGCTACCGACAGCCATTAAGATGCTCAATAGCGCGGCGGCACGTCGCATCGTCTACCACTCCCCCCGTGCCCGCGCCGGCAGCCGACCGGGGCACGACTTTGACGTTACGGATGATCGTCACCCGGTCGGCCGCCCTGGCCTGGACCCGGGCAATAGTCTGCTGGCAGGCCTCGACCTGACCGGCCAAGGCATCGCGGCCGGCGGTCAGGGTCTGCTGGTCGGCCTCAAGCAAGGACACGCGGGTGTTGGCCTCCCCCAGTTCCCGGGCCAAGACCGCGATCCGGGTCTCGGACCGGGCCAGCTGCACAGTCTGCCAGCCCAGGGCAGCCAGCAGCACAACCAGGATCAGGCCCGAGGCCACAGTGAGCGCACGGTTAATCACGACAGGCACCTCCCCCAAAACCGGCCTGGAGGTAGAGCGGCTCCAGAGCCAGCAGGATGCGGCGCGGATAGCCCCGGTTTTCGCGCCAGTTCGCGGCCGAGCGGCCGGCGTTGACGGTCTCGACATGGTCCCACCATGCCTCCGGGGACAGGCCCTGGCCGGCGGCCATTTTGGCGTCGCGCCGCACCCAGCCGAGGCCGCCGTTGTAGGCTGCCAGGGCAAAGGCCATGCGATGGCAGTCGCTGGCCGCGTCCAGGCGATCCCACAGCCACTTGTCGTAGGTGACCAGAGCGCGGATGGCCCAGGCCGGGTTGTACGGTTCACAGGCGGCCAGCTCCGGCACGAGATCGGCAATCCAGGACGCGGTGGCCGGCATAAACTGGGCCATGCCCTGGGCCCCGACCGGGCTTTTGGCATCGGTGCGCCAGCCGGATTCCTGGTGGATCTGGGCGGCCATGGTGGCTACCGGCGCATCCAGGCCCCAGATGCTGCGGGCGTTGCGGGTCAGTTCGGCCCGATACTGCAGGGCCGCCCGGGGGATGCCGCGCACGGTGGCGGCCGCAGCCGGCACCGGCTTGGGGACAACCGGCCCGGCCGGGGCTACGCTCGGCGCGGTGGCCTCCGGCTTGGCCGGCTCCGGGCTGTTGCAGCCCGAGACGATGCAGGCGGCCAGGACAGCCGCGCAGACCATCGCCAGGACGGACAGGATGTCGCCCGCGATCACCCGCTCTTCGGGCCGCAAGCGCAGGGCATGGAGCAGCCGGCCCATGCTACAGCCCCAGCCCCATGGCCAGCATGGTGCCCAGCATGATGAGCGCCCGGCGCACCATGGCAAAGGCGTAGATGCGCTCACAGCCGGCCACCACGGGATGGTTGGCCTGATCCTGGGCCGGCTTGGCGTCGGCCCGCCAATCGGCCGCGACGAGAAACGAATCCGGCCGGGCGTAGGGAAAGCCCCAGCGGTCGATCCAGTAGCCGAGGTAGGCGGCCATGGTGACCAGGGCCAGCTTGTAGCCGGCCACGGGCAACTGCTGCGGCGAGACCACAGCCAGCATGGCGGCCAGCCCCACGGCCACGACCAGGCACAGCAACATGCGCGGGGTCAGACGCGAGAGCAGCGACGCCGTGGGCGCAGCCACCGGGGCGGCAATATCGGCCAGCGCCGAAGGCGCAGGCGACGCACTTTTCAAAACCATCTGTTCCAGCTTCGCGATCGAGCTGTCCAGCAGACCCGCCATGGCCGCGATGCTGGCCATGGGATCGACGGTTTGCGCGTCCTTGGCCGCCTGTTCGGCGGCGGCGGCAGCGGTTGTGGGATCGGCCATGTTATTTCCCTCCCGGGGTTTCATTGAGGATTTCGGTTTTGATGTCCGGCGTGAGGTCCTTGTCGTGGACGATCATGGCACGCAGCATCCGAAACAGGACGGTGGTGCGGTCCTTGAGATCCTGACGCAGCTCGGCGTGGCCCTCCTGCACCGCCTGCATGGTGGAGCAGACATGGGCGCGGCGCTCCTCGCACTGGCCGTGGCTGACGTAATTGCGTTTGGTGACAGCGTGGACCACCAGCGCCACAAGCAGCGACAGGATGGTCGTGATGCAGGCAGTCTCAAGGGCGCTAAACGTCACAACACGCCCCCTTAAGCTGGGATGACGCCGGTCATGAGATGGCCCGCGCCGACGAATTGGATGCACTCGTCGGTGTTCTGCCGGGCGCGCACCACGTCGCTGCGGATCTGCTCCTCGCGGTAGGTCTCGACCACGAGCATTTCCGGGGCGTCTTCCTCCCAGGAAAAGATACGGCCCAGGGACGGCTCGCGCAGATCCTGGCCGCCAGACGACACCACGCCCAGCATGGCCATGGTCGGCGACCAGACCGGGGAAATGGACTTGGCCTTTCCCTTGGCCGCCGCGTTGCGAACAGCGCCGGCGGCGATGATCTGGTCAACGCCGAAATAGGCCTGCAACTGCGGGATGGTGAGGTCGCCCCGGATGGCGTCGGGGTTGGAATACTTCACACGGTCGATGACGCTTTCGCACATGCTGACATGGCGCAGGACCGATTCGTCCAGGATCAGGGCGTTCGGCTTGAGGCCCGTGGACATCCGGATGGCTTCGAAGCCGGCGATGACATCGGCCCGGGGATCGGCGTCGGCATAGCTGTTCCAGGCCTTGCCGACAGCATGCCCGTCAAAGATGCCGGGATTAAAAATCTTGGAAGCCACCCGCTTTTCCAGCCGGCGCAAGATGATGCCCATGGCCCGGTAGGTGGCCATGGTCTCGGCGTCGAAGTAGTTGCGGTAGAGCTGGGCCTCGGAGTCGTCGATGGGTTCCTCGTAGCCGTTTTCCGAGCAGTTAAAATCCAGGAAATCAAATTCCCAGTCCCCTCGGGCGTAAGCAGTGCGGGGGGCGCGCTGGGTATCGACGTCCTCCAGGAGCGCCTCGGCCGGGATGACCGGATACTGGGCGGTTTTGAGCGGGGTATAAAACGGCGGCAGCACCAGCTGGGCGATAAAGCCCAGGCCGGCCGCAGTCAGGCTGTATTCAAAGGCCATGGCCCCAAGGTCGGGACGAATGATGGCTTTGGTCTGGGGCATCGGTGAGACCTCCTTGTGCGAATCGTGGCTAGCTCAGGTTGTGGCCGTAGCCGTAAGGGACGATCTCGATGACGCCCCCGGCGGTGACGGTGGCCAGGGACAAGCCGATGAGGATGCGATCGCCCACACCCGGATCGGCCGCCACCATGCCGGCGGCAGCCGCCACCACCAGCCCACCGGCCGCCACCGCGCCCGTGGCTTCCACCTCGATGGTGCCCTCGGTGTTGAGCAGCCGGACGCTGGTCAGATCGCCATCGGCCACGGCGTATTCGGTGACGCCGAGCGGTGACTCGGCGGCATCGCACAGGGCCGCCTCGCCAGCGACCAGGGTCACCAGCCGATACGAGTCCAGGGCCTCGGCGGCCGTGAAGGTGCGGCGGGATTTATGGACGGAAGCCATCTATTTCCCCTCCTTGTTGTTCTGCTTGGCGATCCAGGCGGCATGGACCGCCGGATGCGCCTTGGCGACGGCCGCCATGGCCTTGCCCTTGGACAGGCCCTTGGCCTGCTCGGCCATAACCAGGGCATCAAAATCCGGGGCGGCCGCGCGCGGGTCGCCCTGCTGGTTGAGGGGATCGGTGGTCGCTTGTTTGAGCAGCCCCAGGGCATCCTTGGCTTCCGGCGACAGTTCGCCGGGCTTCTCGGCCTGGGCCGGGCCGGTGCCGCTGCCCAGGGCCGCGCCCAAGGCCTTGGCCTGTTCGGCCGTGACGCCCGACCCCACCACAGCGGCGATGCGGCCGCCCTGCTCCTCGCCAACCAGCACACCCACGACGCCGATGACCCGGGCGCGCTCGCCCTCGACGGCGGCCGTAAGCGCGGTTTTGTGTTCGGCTTGCAGCCCGGTTTCGATCTCGGCGCGGAGTTCGCCGACCACGCCGGGATGCTCGGCCTTGAGTTTGGCCAGATCCATGTGCACCTCCTGCACGATGCGGTTGATAAAATCGGCGCGGCTTTCGAGCCGGTCCACCAGCCCCAGCTCCAGGGCCTGCCGGCCTAAAACAATTTTGCCGTCAGCCATGGCCAGGGCCTGCTGGGCCGACACGCGACGGCCGGCGGCCACCGCCTCCAAAAACAAGGCATAGGTGGCGTCGAGCTGCTCCTGCAGATAGGCCCGGGCCTCGTCAGTGAGCGGCTCGTCCTGGTTGCCCATGGCTTTGTAGTGGCCGGCGGTCAGGTAGGTGACATCGATGCCGGCCTGCGCATCCCAGCCCGACCAGTCGGTATGGGTCATGATGATGCCGATGGAGCCGATCATGGCCGAGGCCTGGGAGCAGATGGCCCGGGCCTGGGAGCCGATCCAGTAGGCAGCCGAGCACATGAGGTCGCCGGCGTAGACGTAGAGCGGTTTCGCGGCCGCCACGGCCCGGGCGATGCCGGCCAGCTCCTCGGTGCCGGCGACCGTGCCGCCGGGTGAGTCCACATCGAGCAGGATGCCCTTGACCCCGGGATCGCCCGCCGCCTGGAGCAGGGCCGCGCCGATCTGGCGCATGGAGGCGATGCCCCACCAGTAGCTGCCCTCCTTGGCGAGAGCGCCGTGCATTTCGATCACGGCCAGAGGTCCTACGCGCTGATAGAGCGGCTCCTCGCGGCCGTTGCCGGCGGCGGCCATGGCCGCTACAGCAGCAGCGTCGGGCAGCCCCCGGGCTTTCATGTCCCGAAACAGGCCGGCCAGCCGCCCAGGCTCCATGGCCCACAGGCGTTGTGTCTGGATGCTCACGCGGTGGCCTCCTTTTTGGTGTCCTCGTCATCGTTGGCCGGGATCTGGACGCAAACCGAAACCGAGGACGCCGCCGGCACCAAGCCGTAACGGGCGAAGGTGCGACGCTCCCGGGCGATCTTGCGGGCCATGGTCTCGGGATCCTGGCCGCGCGAGTACAGGATGTCGGTGACGGAGTCGGTCAGATTGTCGAGGCCGAGCTGCTCGCCCGTGCGCTCCTTGACGGTATCGATCTGGCCACGCGGCGGGCGGGTCCAGGAGGCAGAGCACCAGGCGTCGCGGGCGGCGTAAAAATCCGGGGCGTGTTTGGGCATGACCAGCATCCCGCGCCACCACGCCTCCTCCAGGACCATCTCCCAGAGGGGGTGCAGGTAGCCGCGCACGAACCAGTCCTGCAGCAGGGTGTGGAGTTTCCAGACCTCAAGCAGACCGGCCCGGGCCGACGAGTAGTTGGTCTGGGAAAAATCCTTGAACACGCCCTCGAAGGTCTGACCGGTGGAGGCGGTCACCAATTTTGACAGGCGGGTCATGAACGGATCGAAGCTGTCAGACGGCCGGGGGTTGGCCAGCAGATGCGGCTTGTCACCGGCCCGGCCGGTGATGAGCGTCCCCGGAACAAGCTCCTTGGGATAGGCATTGACCAGACCCGACTTTTTGGAGCCGTCGAGACCGATTGCACCCACGCCGCCCATGGCATCGTTGGCCGTCTCCATGAATACCGTCAGGCTGGCCGCGATGACCGCGCCCACCAGCTCGGAATCCACATAAGCCGAAATGTCGGAAAACAATTTCATGGCCGGGGCCAGGCGCGTTTCACCGCGCGGCTGTTCCGGACCGCAGGCATGGCGGCGATGCAGACAGCCCCAGCGGTGGCCAATCTTTCGGGGGACGCGCCGAAAGTAGGCGCTCGACAGGCCGGCCAAGGAACGGTTGTCCGGCGGCTCGGCCAGCCAGTAGGCAACCGGGCGGCCGTACTCGCCGATCTCGATGCCGCGCCGGATGCTCGAATCGTGCATCCGATCCGACGGGGTACGCAGCCGGCCCGGGTGCAGGGTCTGCAGGGCCAGGCCAAAATGCCGCCCGGGTTCCTCGATCCAAACCGGGAGATGGACAAATTCACCCATGGCGAACATGGAGCGCACGGCCTGATACTGCAGGTCATTGCAATGGTCGGTGTCGGCCGCGTCTGCCTCGCGGCACCAAACGTCCCAGGCCCGTTCGGCGCTCTCGGCAAAGGCGTCGGCCTCGCCGTCGGACAGTTTCAGCAGGGCGCTATCGGGCGTGGACTGCGGCCGCAGCCCGGAGCCAACGACATTGAGGGCCAGGGTATCGACACAGGAGGCGGCCAGCCCGTCGCTGCTGACCAGGGATTCGGCCCGGTCGCGGATGAGGTCGGCGTCGCGCTCGACGGTGTAGGGATTTTGGCGGACGGGGCTGAAATTGGCCATGGTCCCGTCACGGCTGGCCGCAGTGCGGCGCACTCCCTGCACCAGCCCGGCCAGGGCATCCATGCCGGCCCGGGCCTTGGCCCGACGCAGCCCACGCTCGGGCGAGACGTACCCGATGGCGCGATCCAGCCAGTTGCCGGCCATTACGATGACCGCCTGGGGATCAGTTCGTGGAATTGGGGGGAGCCTCGGCCGGCGGCCTCATCCTCTTTGGTCGGCAACGCATCCAGCCAATCGAGATGGTTCTGGATGTCCGGCAGATCGGCCCGGCGCAACCGGCGGGTGCCGATGGTGAACTCAGCGCCCGACGCGACTGCGAGAAGCGCCGCCTTCCAGGTGTCGATGTGGGTCTGCTTTTCCGCTCGGGTGAATATGGCCATGGGCGAGGGGCTAGCACACTCGCCTGGGCCGACTGGTGGACGATAAGGACAATAAGGACGATACGGACGGTTTTTTCAGGGGGTTTTCAGTGCGGGCGGGCCGCCCGGGAGGACAGGCGTGGCGCGGGTTTTAGGCGGGGAGGGAGGGATGCTAAATCGGGGGTCAAATTTGCATCGTCGAAAAATAGTTTGTCCGGCGACCTGGAACCAGGAAAGACAACGCCCCGGGCCGGACGGCGCGGGGGCGGTTTAAGCAGCAGGATCGGGCTGTTACGCTTGGATCTGGGACAGCATCGTGCGGGCCGCCGCCGCCAGGAACCCGGAGCGGGTCATGCCCTCGCGTTTGGCCGCCGCGTCGACATCGCGCAACAAGCCCTGGTTGATGGAGACACTGATGCGTACCGGTGGGGTTTCGCTGGCAGGCCCGGGGACCAACGCCACCCGCGCGCCGGACGGGATCGCCAACGCTGCCAACGGCGACGGCGGCGGCACCTCCCTGTCCAGGTCGCGCAGGGTGTGTATGTGCCCGCTGAGAGCATCCACGGCCATTTCCATGGCCCGGGCCTCGGTGTCGCCCTGGGTCAAACAGCCCGGGATAGAGTCAGAAAGACCGGCTTAGCCAACGGAAGTTATCTAAACAACGCCATTAGTTTCCACTTGCCAAGTTTTTTTCAAGTTCTTTTATATATTGCTCAATTAATCTTATCTTTTCCCTTAGCAATGCATTTTCATTCAACAAAGTGACAATTTCATCGTTTTCTTTACCCAATTTAGGGCTTGAGCCAGCAAGCGGAACAAATTGTAAACGCGAAAA
Source organism: Desulfovibrio sp. DV (assembly GCF_001936595.1). Lineage (GTDB taxonomy): Bacteria > Desulfobacterota > Desulfovibrionia > Desulfovibrionales > Desulfovibrionaceae > Solidesulfovibrio. Next base: position 121,733 of record NZ_MLBG01000001.1, on the reverse strand, counting down.
ATATCCAAATGCAACAACTAGGCCGATCAACAAGATGGAGATACTTATTAATAAACACAACTTCCTGCGCATATTGAAAATCCTTCAACTCACACACTATACCTTTTTCACATCTTTTCCAAGCAAGTAACCAGCTATTGTTCCAAGCAACCCAATTGCAGGAGCAATTTGCTGGTCATTATACCCAGCAACAACAAGAAATACTGTAACTATAATTATTATTATCGTTCCAAACATTCTAAGAATCGCCTCAGGTTGTTCAGCACCGGACTTCAGCAAATATGTTACAAATCCCAATACAACAATACAAAAAATCAATATTGACGCACACATTGTCATCGCACTTTGAGTAGTCCACCACACGACTTGCTCATTATTAACACTTTGAGAACCAGCTAATTCATGATTAACAGCATCAATTGCATTCTTGATTTCATCCAAAGACATCTCCATCTTTGAAAAACCTCCTATTTATTTTCCTTAATCCTCGCCTCAAGTTGACGCACATAGTCTTCAAGTAGTCTAATTTTTTTCTTTAGCAAGGAATTTTCTTTCTTTAACGCATCAACAATATTTGCATTACTACCAGATTGCTGCGCTAACGGAGGAGGAGGAGGAGGAGGAGGCAGACGATGAATCCCAGGACCATCTTGACTGAAAGCTGAAGCAAAACTTAGAAAAAAGATCAGAATAACAAGCGGCAAGGACATCCAAGAAAACATAGACACCCTCCTTTGGCCCATCTTTGTATTTAATTCCAAAAAACCAATACATTCCAAGCACGTATAATAAATTGACATAAATATTACTTAACAGCACTCACATGTCAATCATAAACATATCATTCACCATTACCCCACTATTATCCTGCACCTAGTCAGAAGAACTAATTCACACAAGGCACATCTCACATAACGTATCCACATTTTTCAACACGCTCTCTAATTTTTGCCATGCTAATCGTAAACCTGGGCGTTGCCGTTGCCGTCCATCATCACCCGGCCTGGTAACGCCCCTTGGCGTCGTAGATCCGCGCCTCGTCTCCGGCCAGGGCAGGCGACCCGGAGAGCGCGGCCGCAAACAATACCAACAGGCAAAGGACCCAACGCCTCATGATTCCACCCCGCTCTTGGCCGCCGCCTCTTTTTTGCGGATGTAAAGCTTCAGGCTTTTTTCCGGGACGCGCAGCCCCTTAACCGTGCCCAGCCTGACGTGGGCCAGTTGCTGCGACTTAATCAAGTCATAGACAAATGTTTTTGAGCAGTCGAGCCGCTCCATCACCTGCTTGACGTTGAGCAGCGGGCCGTGGGCGGTGCGATCGTGGGGCAGATTTGTCTGGCGCATGGGTGTCCTCGTTATCGGTTGGCCAGGATGGCGCTGGCACGGCTGGCGGCCTGGGCCAGGACGGATGGGGTGTCGCCGCCCCGGTGCTCATCGGCCCGGGCCGAGGCGTCGCCATCGTCCTGGTGCTCGAGCATGTAGCGCAGGGACGGCGACCAGGAGTCGTCCACGCAAGCCAGGGCGTTGGCGGTCGAGTCGAGCAAGTGGTTGTCGCGGTGGAGCAGCTCCCAGACGAGCTTGTTATTTTTGTCTTTGACCAGGCGCTCGGCCGACATCTGGCGGGCGAAATCATCGCCCACGCCGGCATGGAGCAGGATGGGCTGGCGCGCCTCGGCGGTCAGGCGCTTAAACAGCACCATTTTCAGGTGGTTGACGTCGAGCAGATAGAGCTGCAGCCCGCCGGGGATGGCCCGGCCAGAGTGCGGCAGCTTGTCGATGGTGGTCCAGGAGACAGGCACGTGGTGGTCCCGGCTGCGGCCCTTGGTCGGGAAAAGCCGGCCCTCGCCGCGCGAGCGGCACCAGGCGTAGACCTCTTCGGTGCGGGTGAGCACCTCGTGCTCGGTGGCGTTGCCGCCCGAGTCAATGGCCACGCGCCAGATGCCCATGTCCGTCCCGGGTTGGCCGAGCACCGGATAACGCGTCCCGTGCACCAGGGACATGACATCCTCCCAGGTGGAGATCTGGCCATAGTCGATGAGCCACCCCTGGAGCGTTGGCCCCCAGGCCACCACCGAAAACCAAAAGCTTTTGGCCTGGGTGTCGATGCCGCAGGTGAGGGCCACGGCCTCGGTGGGCACGGTCTTGGCCGGCAGCCACATGGCCCGGCGGGCCAGGACGTTGGCCTCCGACGACTCCATGGTCACGGCTTTGTGCGGCAGGGCGCAGCGGCCGTTTTTAAAGTCCCGCTTGACCCGGTCGTCGTCCGAATCATCGGCCGCGACCTTGTCGGCCGCGAACTCGGAGAGACTCACGAAACGTGACACCAGCGACGGCAGGTGAAACCCGACCGCACGCGGCCGATGCACGGGTTGGTCGGCGATCCATTCGCCGCGCGACACGGCCACGTTCCGGGCGTGGTCGGTCCAGTGATATTTGCAATGCGGGCATTTGTAGCGGCCGAGCTTGCGGCGCTTGATCTCCCGGGGATCGCGGCAATCCTCGAGCACCACCACGTGGGCCTCATCCATCACCTGGACCGTGCCGCACGACGGGCACGGCACATGCCAGCGGCGCAACTCGTCGCACCCCGTGGTGACGGTGACCCAGATCACGCTCGACTCATCACCCAGGGGTTTGGAGATTTTGAGGACTTTGCGCTTGCCCTCGTAGCTGATGACGCGCTCCTCAAATTCCGTGACCGGCGCGCCCTGGCCGGCCAGTTGGCGATAGAGGTCCACCTCATCCAAAAACAGATGCATGACCGACACGGACGCGCGCTGGCTCGGCGACTGGGCCGAGGCGAGGTAGCAGGTGGATCCGTCGGCCAGCTCCAGGGCACCCTTGGCGTAGCGCAAAAAGAGCTTGCGCAAGGTGGCCGAGCCTTTGATGCGCGGCAGCAGCTTTTTTTCGACAGCCCGGACCAGCGTATCCTCGTCGGGCATGGCCAGGAGCTTCGGCCCCGGGAAAAACTCCATGCTGTAAAAGAGGCAGGCAAAGAGCAGCTCGGACTTCGAGATCTGCGGCGAGGCGCAGACGGCCACTTCCTCGATGTGACGCTGGAAAAGGGTGTCCATGATGCCGGGCATGTAGGGCGTGACATCCATACGCAGCCGCGACCCGGCATAGGGACCGTCCTGCACCACGATATTGCGGGCTGCCCACTCCGAGGGGCGCGGGCGAACGCGCTTGCGGAAAATGCGGCGCTCGGCGTCCGTGAAGCGGAAAAATTCGGGGTCGCTCAAAGGGCTAACTCCTCGGCCAAATCCCGGCAAAACTCGCAAAGCGCCTGAGGTTCCGGGGCGTTCTCCAGTTCGGCTTTTTTGCGTCGCTCATATTCTCGCCAACGTGCCGCCTCATCAGCGGCGTCTGGTGGTGGTTGCTGTTCCATGGGGCTGGTCTACCTCGTGAGGCGAATGGGATTGGGGATGACATTTGTCGTCCCCAACAAAACAGACTACAGTACGCCCCCGCGGGCTTCTCCTGCACTGTGGACTGCAGCGGACAGTGTTTAGCCCATAGCCGTCACGCTTCCCCCATCCTCGCCATAGTCACGCAGATCCACCGCAACCCGGCCCGGCAAAAACCGTACTCGCTAAGACCGCCGCTGGAGATGACCGCCCCGAGGTCGTGGAGCGGATGCGGACCGGGTGCAATCACGACGCCATCCCCATCAAACTCCCCTGCCCCGCTCTGGCCGGGGCATAGTCCACCCGGAAAAACCCCAGCCGCCCCTTGCAGGGCATAAACGGCAGCAGCTTGGCGTCGGCAATCAGCCAATGCCACTGGCCCCGCGCCGCCCAAGGGGAAACGTGGTCGCGGGTGCAACCGGTGAAACGGGCCATGCCCACGATGCCGCCGGTCTGCCGGCCCTCCTCCGGGAAGCGCAGGCCACCGGCCAGGCCGTAGCGGGCGTGGTGCTCATAGAGCATGTCGCGGACGGCGGAGATCGAAAAGAGCGGCTTGGCGCTGGCCTGGATCAGCACCGGGCCGACATGCTTGGCCGGCAATACCCAGGTCCGGTTTTCGAGCGGCTTGAAACCGTTGACGATGAGCCAGGCCCAGGGCTGCTGGACAGAGAGAGCGAGGGTTGGGATTCGCATGACGCAGCCCTCTTCAAACCGCCAGCTCGGCAAACCGTTCCAGAAAGCGGCGATGCGCCTCGCGCGGCGACAGCCCGAACTGGTTGGGATGGCACAGGCCGATCTCGTGCAGCTTGTAGGGTTCCACCCCCAACTCCCAGGATTGCGGCGGCGGCAGCATCAGGTACTCCAGCTCCGTGGCCAGCATGGCCCTGTCCGCAGCCCTGACGCCAACGGGCATCTCGACAGGCAGCCCGAACCGGGCGCAAATCGCGTCACGGACGCGGTTTTCCAAATCCTTGAACTCCGGGAGCAACGATTTCAGCGGCGCGACCATGTCGCCCACATAGGCCTCGGTGGCATCATGCAGCAGCCCCTGCAGGGCGAGGTGGTGCGGCACGGCGCGGGACACGTACAGGCTGTGCTCGGCCACGCTGTAAAACCGCTTGCTGTGGCCGTTGAACCGGCACAGGTTTGCCAGGGATTGGGCGATGTCCTTGATGGACACCATGGACCGGTCCGGCCTGACCAGGTCAAAGGCCAAACCGCTAAACGTCTGGTTCCAGGGTCTGCCGCTCATGCCATGCTCTCCTTGTGTTGGGGTTTAGGCCGCGTCCGGAGCCGGATCGTCCAACGGATCCTCTGCCGGCCCGGCCACGAACTCCCGGTCCTCGGACCAGGCGTCCATCCAATCCGCTGTCGCCTCCTCCCACAGGGCCAAAAACTCCGGCAGCCGCGCCTCGTCGCCACCCACGGCGGCAATGATCCGCGCCCCCAGAAGCGGGCCGAAGTTCTCGATCTGCGCCCGGAAAAACTGCGCTCGGGCGGCCAGCCCGCGCGCGACCTCGGACCGGGCCACGAGCTGGCCCTCCAGTTTTTCGCGCCGCATTTTGGCCAGCAGCGCCTGCTCGGATTTGTGGTCGGCATCGGCCGACAACCGCCGTCGCGCTTCGGAGTTGAGTTTGCCGTCCTCTTCCTTGGCGGCCACGGGGAGTTTGGCCGCATAGGCCAACAGCACCGCCTCCTCGTACTGGCCCTGGGCATTGGTCGGGACGAGGCCGGCCTTGCAGTCCGCGTAAAACTTGGTTTTTTGGATGGCGAAACCGCGCCCCTGGAGGTAGGCCAGCGCGCCGGGCTTTTTGGCGAAAAGCCGGCCCTCGCCGGCCGGGCGGTCGGTGGCTGCCTTGTCGACCTCGTCGCGCACGGTGCGAAACGCCTCGACGTTGGGTTTGCTCGGGTCGTCTTTCATGCGCCTTTTTGCCTCTTCCTTGGCTCGCAGCAGGGCCGGCAGATCCGTAGCCGCGCTGCGCTCGATGTAGGGGGTCAGGTCCTCGGTCATGCCGCGCCCCCTGCCGCCGGGAACGGCCGACCATCCAGGGCCACGGCCACGCCGCCCGTGTGCTCCTGCCAACGGCGGATGATGACGTCGCAAAAGCGCGGATCCAGTTCGAGGGTGCGGCAGACCCGGCCCAGGCCCTCGCAGGCGATCAGCGTGGAGCCGGATCCGCCAAAGGGATCGATGACCAGGCCGCCCGGGCGGCTGGAATTGCGGATGAGCCGCTCGAGCAGCGCCACCGGTTTCATGGTCGGGTGGTCATCACTCCTGGCGGGTTTGTTGACGCTCACGAAGGAGCCGGGCGCGACCTCGACGGTCAGATCCTGGCCGGAGATGAGATAGAGATCGTCGCCGGCCGGGATTTGCACCCGGCCGTCCGGCAGGATGACCGCGCCGGGCAGCGCCTCGATAAGGGTGGACTGGCGGCGGCCGCCGAACCAGGCGTGGCCGCCCGTCGGCTTCCAGCCGTAGAGGATCGGCTCGTGCTGCCAGTGATAGTCTGCCCGGCCGAGCACATGGATGTTTTTGCGCCAGATGAGGCACGAGGCCAGCTTGAATCCGGCCGATTGAAACGACTCACGAAACGTGAGTCCCTCGGTGTCGGAGTGGGCCACGTAAGCTGCAGCGCCATCGGCCAGCGCGCCATAGAGGGCGGCGAAGGCGCGGCCCAGGAACTCCCGGAATGCGCCGGCCGCCATGTCGTCATTGAGGATCTTGCCGGCCCGGCCCTCGACAGCCACGTTGTAGGGCGGATCGGTGACGGCCAGCTCCGGACGCTCATCGATGAGCAGCGCCGCATACGCCGCCGGCGCGGTGGCGTCGCCGCACAGCAGCCGATGGCGGCCGAGACGCCAGACGTCGCCCGGCCGAGTGACCGGCGTTTCCGGCAGCGGCGGTACGTCGTCAGGATCGGTTCGTCCCTCGAGCGGCAGCAGGGCCAGCAGCGCATCCAGCTCGGACACGTCAAAGCCGGTCAGGGCCAGATCCATGTCCAGGTCGCGCAGTTCGTCCAGCTCCAGGGCCACCATCTCATCGTCCCAGGCCGCCCAGGTCGCAGAGCGGTTGACCAGCAGCCGAAAGGTGCGGACCTGCTCCTCGGACAGATCGTCGGCCAGGATCACGGGCACGGTTTCCAGCGCCAGGCGCTTGGCAGCCTCGAGGCAAAGATGGCCGTTGACCACCTCGCCGCAGGAGCGGGCCAGCACCGGCACCCGAAATCCGTATTCCCTGATCGACTCCATCATGCGCTCCACCACCGATTTCCCGTATTTCCGCAGGCTCCGCCCGTAGGGTCGCAGCCTATCCACCAGCCAGTATTCGAGTTTGAGAGTTTGCATCCGTCAGTCCCCGTGCTACCTCCTCCGGGCCATGCATGGCTGGAGGGTTGGGGTTTCCTGGTCGGACGTTCCCGCACATCCGGCCGCCGGCAGGAGTTGGCGCTCCGGTCGGCAGCCCTCCATTTACCGCCGCGCCGCCTCCCGGCCGCGCCAATAGTCCAGGCTGGTCCAGCCGGCGAAGACCAGCCCCACCGGCTCCGCTCCCAACCGCCGCACGATGGCGGCCGACTCCCCGACAGCATCGGGCCGGCCGCGAAGCGGCGTCAGGCCTTTGGCCGCTCGCAGCCCGCCAAGCCGGGCGAACCACAGCACCGCCTCGAGACACTGACCAAAAAACAGCGTCCCCACCCGGGCCATGGCCTCGGCAGGGACATCGCCGGCCGGCCGCAGCGCCAGGACGCGCTCGTCAGCCGCGGCCAGCCCGGCCACCAGCACCGGCTCCACCCGGTGCGTGGCCATAGCCTCGAGCAACTCCCCCAGGGGCACCATGCCCAGGGCGGTCACGTAGTCGGGATCGAGCCAGCGCACGGCCGGCGCGGCCGCCGAGACTTCGGCTGACAACGCCCCGGAAACCCCGCCATCCGCCGGCAATTCGGTTGACAACGCCGCCGTTTCGGCTGACACCGCCGGCGCTTCCTCAGCCGCCACGTCCCCGGCGACCGCGCCCCCCGTCCCCTCTTCCGGTTTTTCCCCCTCCCCTTTGGGCGGCTGTCCAGTCGGCAAACGTCCTGGGAGCATCGCCGGCGGCAGCCCGGCCAATACCCAGGCGCGCAGGTTCGCGCCTTTTTCAAAGGCTTCACCGGGATCTTTGCCGACCGGGCACGGCCACCTTTTCGCCCGTGGAAACGACGCGGCCCAACGCTGCCAGCCCTTGGCCCCGGCCCCGCCGGCCCCCTCGGCGTCCAGGGCCACCAGGATCGACTTGGCCCGGGCCAGGGCCGCGTGGATGTCGGCCGCAATTTTCTTGACGTTGGCGGTCTGTACCGAGACCACGCCGATCAGGTCGCCGAGCTGGTGGTGCAGCATGAGCGCATCCAGTTCGGACTCGACCACGACAAAAGCCGCAGACTCCGGGGCCAGGATCATGGCGTCCATGGAGCTGCCCGGGATCACGTAATATTTCTTGCTTGGGTCAAACCGCTGGCGGTCTTCGTCCGGCCGCCGGATGCGCAGGCGCAGCACCGGGCCGTCCGGATCGGCCGGCAGCTGGGGAATGACCAGCCCGCGCGGGAGCCAAAAGGTGGTTTTGGGCTTGTCCTGACCGGGCTTGGCCTCGAGCGGCGGCAACCCCCAGGAGGCGCGCGGCCGGATCAGGCAGGACTTGCCCTTGTCGCCCGGATTCCAGCCCAGCCGGTAACGCACAACCGCGTCCAGCGGCAGGCCCCGGGCGGCCAGCCAGGACAACCAGGTGGGGTTGGCCAGCAGATGCTGGTGGGCCCAGGCGGCAAAGGCCGTGGCCTTGGTCGACCAGACCTCCACCGGCGGGACCGACGGCGTGGCCTCAAACGGATCCTGGCCGGCGGCCGGACGCGGCACCCGGGGCAAGGCGGCCGTAGACCTGGGGGTGGCCATGCCCAGATGCTGGCAGGCCTCGGCGTAGCTCATGTTCTCGAAATCGCGCAAAAACTGGATGGCATCGCCGTAGGTCTCGCACTGCCGGCACCAGTACCCGCCCATGCCGCCATGGTCGCCGGGGCGGACCATGCAACGGTCCTCGCCGCCGCAGGCCGGGCACGGCGCGGCCCATTCGCTGCCCGTTTTTTTCACGAGCCTCAGCCCGTGGGCCTCAAACAGACCAAGGATGTCGGCGCTCATCGCGGATGTCCTGATTGCATGGCAAGGTCCTGGCAATATCCTGGCTCTAACAACCTATTATCTTTTCCTTTTTTAAAAAGTAGGACAGTAGGACAGGATGACATGGTATGCTCCGAGCCGAGTACAGCGTTTTTAGACGGCATTACGTGCCGTGGTCCTGATGTCCTGGCGCACCCTTCCATTCAGAGTCCGCGCCCCTTCCCGCCCCCAGGACAATCCAACGCGGGATGTCCTGGCCAATGTCCTATGTCCTGGTCACCAAGCCGGTTTGTCGCCCCACCCTGAAAGGTCGAACCCCTTGTCCTTGCTGTTCTTTTCGGGATAGGCGTCTTCCGCGTCCGGGTTGAGGCGCACCTCGTAGTAGTAGATCACGCCGCCGCGCCGCTCCTTGTGGATCTTGCGGCCGAGGTGTTTGCCGAAAGTGTTCATGGTCGGCACATATTTGCCCCGGTTTTTGAGGTGCCAGCGGGTGTACAGTTCGTAGATCGCGGTGGCCGTGACCCGGGTGTCTTTCTCTTCCGGCGTCCGGATCAGGCACTCCTCCACGAAATCCTGGATGTGATCCTCTTCGCGCTTGTATTCCTCGGTGGCGGCCAGCACCGATTTCGGCGGCAAGATGCCCTCGGACTGCCAGAGCAGGCAGCCCCGGACCAGCCAGGCCAGAATGCCGGGCAGCTCCTGCTCCAGGCGGGCGGGCAAAGTGCGGTCCCGAAGGCGCTCCCCCTCCCCTTTGGGGTTGTCCACGTAGCGAAACGGGAAATTGACCAGGCGCAGCCGGTCCCAAAAGGCGTACTCGTGCGCCCCGGCATGGGGACGATGGTTGGTCAGGAGGAAAAGGGTGTGCGTCGGGTAGAAGCTGCTCGGGTCGCGGTCCCACATGTAGCGGCCGGTGAGCCGGTCATCGCCCGACAGCCACTTGACCCGGGAGATCGAAAACCGGCGGTTGTCGTCAGTCTCAGCGGCGTAGGCGATGCGCAGCCCGTTGAGACTCATGATGGTGGGCGTGGGTTTGTCCGCGTCCCGGGCCTGCCCCTGATCCAGGAGCAGCTCGGCCGGGATCGGCCCCATGTAGTCGCCAAGCACTTTGCCGAGGGTCTCGACCATGACCGTCTTGCCGTTTCGGCCCTCGCCGGCCAGCACCACAAACAGCGGTTCGGATGAGAGGCCGGCCGCGGCATAGCCAAACACCCGCTGGATGAATGCGGCCACCTCCGGATCCTCGCCCACGATCTCCGTGACAAAGGCATCCCAGGTCGGGCACGGCGCATCGATCCCTTCCCAGGCCACGCCGCAGGTGCGCCGCAAAAGATCCGTGGGCCGGGCGTCGCGAAACTCGCCCGTGCGCAGATCCACCACTCCGTTGGCCACCCCGAGCAGGTACGGATCCGCGTCGAAATCCTCCATCCGCACCAGCAGGGGATCGTCGTTCGAGAGCGCAAACCGCAGGCTGGCCGTGACCCCTGACCCCTCGCGCAGATCGTCGATGTTTTTGCGCAGGCGCTTGCACAATTTATCCAGCCGTTTGACCGTCTCGTCATCATGGGCTTGTCTGGCCTCGGCGATCTGCGCCTCAAAATGGAGCCGCGTCTCATCGTACCGGGCGACCACGGCCTCGACCGCAGCCTCGGCCCGGTAGACCGTGACCTGCTTCCAGTAGGAGCCGGTCCATTCAAACCACTGGCCCTTGAGTTCCGGGGCGCACAGCAGCCGCCCCCGATGCATGGCCGCGAACATGAGGCCGTCGCCCTTTTGCCCGGCGTAAAGGCAGCGCTTCACGAATTCGTGGTCGACAGCAGGGGTGGTGGCCGGAGGCGTTGCCGCCCCTTCCTCCTTGACCCTGCGTTCGACCAGCTCCCGGGCCTGGGCGATTTCTTCCGGCGTCGGATCGGACTTCGAATCAGACATTTTCAGCAATCCTGTTGGGTTTGGCGGCCATCAACAGCCCGCTGCCGAAGGTTTTTCCGTTTTTCCGCCAGATTTTTTCCGCAAAAATCCGCGACCACCCGCACCCAACGTGCGCGACCATTTCCAGGTCCCGGGAAGGACCCGCAGAACGGCCAGGGGTGCCCATGCGGCCAGGACATCCGTGGTCTGCTCAAGGTGGAGGAGGAGAGAGAGGGCGCGCCGGGAGAGCGCCGCGCTCACGCGCGGCGGAGCGGTACGCCTTGAGCGCGGCGGGCGCATGTCCTGACCCCAACGCGAGGGCACATGCCCCCTGCCCGCCCCGCTCAAGGCGGCGACATATGCAGTCCAGGGGCTGAATGCTGACGGGGACGGATAAGCGAAAGGAGAAGTAGCTTAGTCGGCGAATCGCAGATGACGGGGAAGCAGAGGTGAAAGGAGAGAGCGTTGATGCATGGTCCCGGCGGCGCTTGGGGCTACCCGGGGAGTAGAATCCAGGCCTCCGGAGCCAAAGGCCGTAGGTTCGAATCCTACATTGCCCACCAAAACCGAAGTCAAAGGGTCGCGACATACCGTCGCGACCCTTTTTTCGTTGCCGGCTAACACATGGCTAACGTCGTTGCCGAAATCGCGCCTGTAGGCTACTGCCGGACGATGGGCAGCCCCGGGCGCACATCAAGACCAAGTACGAGGGCGTATTGTACCGCGAATCGACTGTCCGCAAGCCCGGGCAGCCCGTGGACCGCACCTACGCGGTCTGCTACCACGATGCCGCCGGCTAGCTGGGGCATCAGCGAGACACTTGGCCCGGCGGCCATCCGTTCCTACCGCTTTCTCATTCCGTCCCAGGACTTCTACGAATAGAGCCACAAACCCCCGACGCCAAGCCACCTCCTCCATCACCCTGCACGACGACGGCGTCATGACCCTGGCCGGCAATCCAGAACACACTACAATGCCGGACAGCGAGGTGTCTCATGAACCTGAAAGTGCTGCTTCTATGCGTTATGTTTCTTACTCAGGCGGTTCCGGTCCTGGCGACCACCTATGAGGTCGGACCCGGAAAATCCTCTGCGAACATCGGCGATGCCCCCTGGGAAAGCATGCGTGCCGGCGATTTGGTGCTGATCTACTGGCGGGATACACCCTACCAGGAAAAGTGGGTAATCGCGGTCCAGGGCACCGAGCAACAACCCTTCACGGTTCGAGGCGTGCCCAATGCCAACGGCGAGTTGCCCGTCATAGACGGGCGAAACGCCACCACACGCAGCAGCATCAATTTCTGGAGCGAGGAGCGCGGGGTCGTCAAAATCGGCGGAGCAAATATTCCAGCCGTGGACGAGCCAAGCTGGATCGTGGTGGAGAACCTCGACATCCGAAGCGGCAGAACGCCTTACCAGTTCACCGGTCGAAACGGTCTCAGCGATTATGCCAACAACACTGCCGCGATCTATGTCGAAAACGGCCGGAACATTATCCTCAGAAACTGCATCCTACGCGATTCTGGCAATGGCCTCTTCGTATCACACGCCACCCGTGACATTCTCATCGAACGTTGTCGGATTTACGATAACGGGATCGCAGGAAGCATCTACGAGCACAATGCCTATACCGCCGCAATTGGTATCCTCTACCAGTTCAACTTCTTCGGTCCATTACGCGCTGACTGCCTGGGCAACAATTTAAAGGATCGCTCCGCCGGCCTCATCATCCGGTACAACTGGATTGAAAGCGGTAATCGGCAGCTTGACCTTGTGGATGCCGAGGACAGTTCAGAAATCGTGAATGACCCCAGCTACCGCAAGACATTTGTGTATGGCAATGTCTTAATCGAACCGGAAAACGCCGGGAATAGTCAGATTCTCCATTATGGAGGCGACAGCGGCGACAAGAGCAAATACAGGAAAGGAACCCTCCATTTCTATCAAAATACGGTCATCTCGACGAGAACAGGCAACACGACCCTGCTGCGTCTCTCAACCAACGATGAAACCTGTGACTGCCGCAATAATATCGTCTGGACCAGCGCCTCGGGAACCGCTCTCGCCCTGCTCGACCAAACCGGAGTGCTCCACCTTTCTCACAACTGGCTGAAGGCGAACTGGACGGACAGCCACAGCGGGCTCACGGGCACCATCTACGACGATGGCGGCAACATCACCGGCGAAGCCCCCGGGTTCGTGAATGCCGGCATCCAGGATTTCCATATCTCCCCTTCATCCCCGTGCATCAATGTCGGCACCGCCTTGCACCCGGAGGCGTATCCAGTACTTTACCAGTACAAGAAGCATCAAAGCTACGAGCCCCGGCTTTCCAAGGGCAAGCCGGATCTGGGAGCCTTCGAGGCCAAGGGCACTTGGACGCCCCCCTTTCTGTTGCTCCTGAAATAATCTTCATATCGACCGGACATTGTGACGGGCCGCCCGAACCAGCTTGGGGCAGCGTTAACGCAAAGGAATTATAACAGATATCAATTAGCATACAACTCCATCTATTCGTCATTCACGGGGCAGGCTCCGCTGCGTCCCAATTTATCCTTCCCTGGCGGCGAAACGGCATTGACCGGATTCGCCGACGGTGTATTAAAAGATAAACAGTGGCATCCCTCAGGATTTGGAACGGGTCGAGGCTCGGCTACGGCCCCAAAAGGAGGCATCATGAAAAGGATTCTCGTATCTGTGTTTCTCGCTGTCGCTATGCTGTCCGGCTCCGCCGTTGTGGGCCATGCTGACGAAGAAGGCCCCAGGCCCCCCAAAAAAGTCCAGCGGGTGCGCCACCATAAAGCCGCGCCCAGGGTTATGCAGCAGGCTCCGGCCCCGGTCATGGCCGTGGCCCCAGCCCCAGTCCGCATGGTTCCGACCATATGCCCGGGGCAGCCGTACATCATGGCTGAGGCCTGGACCACCACGCCCATGTGGTCGGCCAAGGCCGGCTTCACGGGTCTGCCCCTCCGCAATTGCGAAGGCACGTACTGCGGCGAGCTGGCCAAGCTGGCCATCGGCACCCGGGTCGACGTCTTAGTGGACGACCGCGAAGGCTGGGCCCTGGTGCATGTGCCAAGCTCCGACATGTGCGGCTGGGTCAACACCAACAACATCTTCCAGAATACCTGCGGTCCGGCCCTCTAGTCTTTGCCATGTCGGGAAGGCGTCACCGTTGGCGCCTTCCCGACACCGCCCCCCGCTCTCTGACCGACTTGGCCTCACACACGCGCCTGGGCCGACTGGTGGACGCTGTAGACAATGACGCTCTGGCGTCACCCTTTAGCTATCAAATAAGTCCTTGGGTATCTGAAAGCCAACAGAGGAAAAAGCCCAAGTTCTTCCTCAACCGTCCCACGTTGTCTCAAATAACACGCTTGTTCTTTCGCGTTATGGCGACCTGCTCCCGCAGGGCTGGCTGCGGCGCATCCCCATCCGGGCCACGAGCTCGGCGTGGGCGGCCAGTTCCTCTTCGTCTTTTCCAAGCCTGCCCAGTGTGTTGCCTATGGCCGTCGGGCTTTCCCCGTCCCCGATGCATGGCGGCGCAAAGGAGTCCGTCGCCCTTTTGGCCGGCCTAAAGACAGCGCTTCACGAACTCGTGGTCGACAGCGGGCGTGGCGGCCGGAGGCGTTGCCGCCCCTCCCTCCTTGACTCTGCGTTCGACCAGCTTTCGGGCCTGGGCCATTTCTTCCGGCGTCGGATCGGACTTCGACTTGACCCTGTATCGAATTAAAAATAACAGTTGATGCAATAAAATGTAGGCTTAAATCCAAACAGAACTTGAAGGATCACTGAAATGAGCTCACCACAACCAAATTTCTGTCCGATTTGTCTTTGTGCCAACAACGTCACATGTAAGAATTTTCGAACCCAGCGAGATAGTTATGGGTTTTATTGTCAAGCATGTGGTTCATTTGAGATTACTGAATCTGCTTATGTTAGTTTTTTTGAAAATGGAACATCCAAACTAACGCCAGTTCAACGAAGATGCTTATCACATTCGTTATGCACCTATCGCGACACCTACGAAGCTATTATCATTACGACTAGCTGGATTGAAAAATTTCTTATCAATTGCTATCTCCCGACCGCGTCTATCCAGGCATCTAACCTTATACGATTGCTAGGAGATAAAGTCCGTGAAACAGGTGTCGGCCACTTTATAGACGATGTCATCGATTCGGTGCGAATCGGAGCATTCAACGTTCCAATGTTCAATAATCTTCGATTAGAACTTGAAAAGTACGGGTTAATCCAACCTTTAGAGTGTGATACCATTCCTAATCCTCGATCCCCAGGGTTTATCAAAGGAGATCGATATGGTCTTACCCTCAAAGGATGGGAACGCTATGAAGCAGAAAGACAAGGATTAGTTGCTGGAAAGTATGGTTTTATTGCCATGAAATTTGGTGATGCAACTTTAGATAAATTTATTTCAGATATCATCAAGCCTGTCGTTAAAGAGTCAATAAATTATGACCTCATCGATTTAAGAGATGTAGCCCGCGCCGGAATAATTGACAATATAATGCGTGAAAAAATCAGAGATTCTGCCTTTGTAATTGCCGACCTTACGCACGACAACTATGGTGCCTATTGGGAAGCAGGATACGCTGAAGGCCTTGGGAAACCCGTTATATATTTATGTGAAAAAACAAAATTTGACAACGCAAAAACTCATTTCGATACGAATCATTGCACAACAGTATTATGGTCAGAGGGTGATCATGAATTGAGTTCTGCTGAATTAGTTGCAACACTGAGGCGATCACTAAATCTTTTCCCTTCATCAAAATCAATCTGACAATTTTATCAGATATACTGAACTTAAAATTCATCGTTTACTTTCCATGGAAATTTCTCAAAAGTACACATCAATTATTTTCGTCTATATCGTTATAAATTTCTATACTACCTCTCCAAATCACAAATACAGACCCACGCCCTTCCTATTTTCCTGGACGACGTGGGCTTGTCTGCATAACTGTCCTGAATCTCAGCTAGATATGCTATTTCTTCTCCAACACAATCCTCTCCTCTTCCAGGCAGGAGACCTTGAACTCATCGCCCTGGGCTAGCCAAGTGGTGGTATTAACTCAAGTCCACAGACTCACCGATTCAGCGACAATACTTTTAGGGACAACTATAGGGGCAACATAATATTTTCAAATTAGACAAGTATATAAAAACCCTCACTTATGCATTTAATTCGAATCCTACATTGCCCACCAAAACCGAAGTCAAAGGGTCGCGACATACCGTCGCGACCCTTTTTTTGTTGCCGGCGCACATCGTGAGGGAAAGGAAACGTTGACCGCCTTTACTTCACGGCCGCTCGATACGCCTTGGTCCGCTGGCAGCGGCGGCAGGTGACGGCATTGGGGTCGGTGGTCCCGGATGCGCCGTAAAGACGCAATTCGCCGCAAGCCACGACGCCGGATAAAGAAACATCCTGGTCGGCGAGATCAAAATGAACCGTGTTCAGCGCAAGCTGTCGGGACGTTGGAAAGATGTGGGCTGGCTGCATAGCGTCCTCTGCAGTGAAAGGGTTGGGCGGACGGCGAGACGCGTATTCAGGAAAGGAGTGCAGCGTAGGTGTCGGGTTGAAAGAATATCCGTTATAATTTGACCCCTTGATGTGCCTCAACGCTTCTTTGGCCGGCCCGGCATCGCCTTATCGGGCGACACAGGGGGCCACAGGCCGTCGGCCCATCTTCCATCTTCACCTGGACAGGCCTGCCCCTCTCCCGTATTCTTTATCTATGCACGAAAATGTCGTCCTCGCAATCATGCCAAATCGTGTGGCCGTCGCTGCCGGGTATGCGTCCCTGTCCGGCGCTCCACTGCAACAGGCAGTATCCCGGACAAGAAATCAATGCTCTGTACCCTCGCCCTCCTGGCAAGTCTGGTGTCCATGCCTAAAGACATGGTGACAGCTGCCCTTAAAAGCTACGAGAATGTGGCCTCCTACCGCGTCACCCTGCGGGTCATGCACGGCAATTCAAACGAAATTATCCAGTATTCCTTCAAAAAACCAGGCTTTGTCCGCATGGATTTCGTCCGGCCGCACAAAGGCGCGGTTCTCGTGTACGACCCCGCTGCCAACCGGGTACGGCTGCAGCCCTTTGGCATTTCCAAAGCCTTTGCCCTTTCCCTGAGTCCGGACAGCCGGCTGGTCAAAAGCCCTTCCGGCCATCAGGTGAACGAGTCCGACATCGGGGCGCTGCTTAGGCGGGTGCTGCTGCTCCAAAAACAGGGACTGGCAACGGTCCAGGGCGAGGAGTCCGTGGGCGGCAAAGCGACCGTCCTGGTCAACATCGAGGGCAAAGACGGCTTCTCCCTGGACGCCACCCACCGCTTTCTCCTGAATCTCGACGCTGTCACTCTCCTGCCGCTCCAGGTGCGCACCTACGACGTGGCCGGCAACCTGCTCGAAGAAGTGCTCATGGACGACCTGGAAACCGACGTCCGCTTTGACGACCGTTTCTTCACGCCCTAGCCCTTCTCTCCACACGAACAAAGGTTGCCCCCAGGTGCCGGGCCAGCCCCTGGGCTCCCCAGGCCATGATCCGGCCATGATTCCAACAGACCAGCGGCCGGGCGACGCTCGCCAGGAACTTGAGCCGGGGAGCCGTGGCGCGCACCCGCCACTCGTGGCGCACCACGGTGATCCCGTCCTCAAAGGCGAACCGCCAAATCCCGGTGCCCGTCACATCTCCCGAGGCTTCGCCCTGGATCATAACCAGGGGTTCAATCCGACTGATCGTCAGTTCCGTCATCAACCGGTACGGAAGTGCCCCCTTCCACACAAACCGCTGCTTGCTTCCGATGCCGTCCGCCCCGCCCCTGTCCAACTCCTCGGCAACCTCCAGGCCGCGCCACCATTGCGGCCAAGCCACCGGCCGGGTGATGGCATCCCATACTTCGGTCAAGCCGGAGCCGATGCGCCAAAGCGTGACCAAATCAAATTGAACCATACGATACCCCGCGGCGTGCACAGGCGAAAGCCGGACTGCCTTCCCATATGCGTCCAATTGACTGGTCATGACCAGGAATTTTTTCTAAGAATTCTCATCTGGCTGGATTGCTTGCGTCCGTCCCAGGCGCCTCGGACAAATACCCATGACACGAGACCGGGAGACGACAGGACAGGGCTCGTAAACGACCGGCCAAACAGGTAGAACGAAAACAACCGGGTGACAAAGACCAAAACCGCCAATGGAGTCGAAAAACGTCAGAACACGCGCGAGGTGAAGCCGTGGCCGCGAAAGACTTTCACAAGCTGATGCAGTGTTTTCTGGAAATCAATGCCAAGGACATAAGCGAGATCTGGGACACCATCGAGAAGAACAAGACCAGCGCCAAGCCCAAGCATGACGTGGGCGAGTGGCACTCCAACGACGGCAAGGTCTTTACCCTGGAAACCGGCATCCTCAACACCGGCGGCCGGATGCTCAAAGTCGCCATCGGCCCGGACGGCAAATTCGTCACAACCATCATTTTGCCGGACATGGATTAACAAACGCCTGCTGCCGCCGGCAGACCGAAAAGGCCTCTTTACACATGATTGAAAAGTACGCCCGTCTTCTCGCCCAGGAACTTTCCATCAAGGACGCCCAGGTGGCGGCTGTCGCCCGGTTGCTGGCTGAGGGGGCCACAGTCCCGTTTATCGCCCGCTACCGCAAGGAAGCCTCCGGCTCCCTGGACGAAGTGGCCGTGGCCACCATCCGGGACCGGCTGGCCCAGCTCACCGAACTCGACAAACGCCGGGAAGCCATCCTCGGTTCCCTGGGCGAACGCGACCTGCTCACCGACGCCCTGGCCCGGGCCATTGCCGACGCCCCGGATATGGCCCGGCTGGAAGATCTCTATCTGCCCTATCGTCCCAAACGCCGGACCAGGGCGGCCATGGCCCGGGAACGCGGCCTGGAGCCGCTGGCGAAGGCCCTGCTGCGCCAAACGGGCCTCGATCCGCAAAGCGAAGCCCGGCGCTTCGTTGACCCGGAAAAAGGGGTGGCGGACACCGACGCCGCCCTGGCCGGAGCCCGGGACATCATCGCCGAAACGGTCACCGAGGACGCCCGGGTTCGCGGGGCCGTGCGCGAACTCTTCACCCGGCGCAGCCGCTTCGTCTCCCGGGTGGTCAAGGGCAAGGAAGCGGCCGGCGGCAACTTCCGGGATTTTTTCGACTGGGACGAGGCCGTGCGCGCCATTGCCGGACACCGGGTCCTGGCCATGTTTCGCGGCGAACGCGAGGGCATCTTGTCCCTTGGCCTGCGTCCGCCCGAGGCCGAGGCCCTGGCCCTGGTCAACCGCCTGACCGTCACCGGCAATACGGCCGACAGCCGGGAAGTGGCCACGGCCGTGGAGGACGGCTACAAGCGGCTCCTTGGGCCGTCGCTGGAAAACGAACTGCGCGCCGCCGTCAAGGCCCGGGCCGACAGCGAAGCCATCGGGGTCTTCACGGCCAATCTGCGCGACCTGCTCCTGGCCGCACCGCTGGGCCAGTCCCGGGTGCTGGCCCTGGACCCGGGCTTTCGCACCGGGGCCAAACTGGCCGTGCTCGATGCCCAGGGGGCGCTCCTGTATCACACCACCATCTTCCCCACCGGCTCCCCGCGTCAGGCCGAGGAAGCAGCGGTCGTCGTGCGCGAACTGTGCGCCAAATACGCTGTCCAGGCCGTGGCTGTCGGCAACGGCACGGCCGGCCGGGAAACCGAGCGCTTTGTTGGCGGTCTGGGCTTGTCGCTGCCGGTCATCATGGTCAACGAGGCCGGGGCGTCCATCTATTCGGCTTCGGAAGTGGCCCGGCGGGAGTTTCCCGACCTCGATCTGACGGTGCGCGGCGCGGTGAGCATCGGCCGACGGCTCATGGACCCCCTGGCCGAGCTGGTCAAGATCGACCCCAAATCCATCGGGGTCGGGCAATACCAGCACGATGTGGACCAGACGGCCCTCAAACAGGCCCTGGACGAGGTGGTGGCCAGTTGCGTCAATGCGGTTGGCGTGGACCTCAACACGGCCAGCCTCGAGCTGCTCGCCTTTGTCTCCGGGCTTGGGCCGTCCCTGGCCGCCAACATCCTGGCCCACCGCCTGGAGCATGGGCCATTTCGGTCCCGGGCCGAACTGCGCAAGGTCAAGCGCTTGGGACCCAAGGCCTTTGAACAGGCGGCCGGGTTCTTGCGGCTTCGCGGCGGCCCGGTCCTGGACGCCACGGCCGTGCACCCGGAACGCTACGGATTGGTCGCGCGCATGGCCTCCCAGGCGGCCTGCACCGTGGCCGAACTGGTGGCCGACGCAACTGCCCGGGCGCGCATCGATGTGGCCCAATTTATCGCCGACGACGTGGGGGAAGCGACACTTGGCGACATCATGGCCGAGCTGGCCCGTCCCGGCCGCGATCCGCGCCCGGCCTTCAGCGCCTTCGCCTTTGCCGAAGGCGTGGAGGACATCGCCGATCTGCGGCCCGGAATGCGTCTGCCGGGACTGGTCACCAACGTGGCCAGCTTCGGGGCTTTTGTGGACATTGGCGTCCACCGCGACGGCTTGGTCCATGTGAGCCATCTGGCCGACACCTACGTTGCCGACCCGTCACGGGTGGTGCGTGTCGGCAAGGAGGTGCTCGTCACCGTCCTTGAGGTCGACCGGGAGCGCGGCCGCATCAGCCTGAGCCTTAAAAGCGATCCCTTAGGCGAGGCGGGCCGCCGGGCCTAAGCGCCTGGAGCGGCAAACCGCTCTCGGCCCTGGCCTGGCTTTCTCCCCAATCTTTTCCCAAATCTGTAAACTACCGGTCATTCCCAACACAGGCACAGCGCCGGATATCCGGCGCTGTGCCTGTGTCTGTCCGCCGCTCAAATCCTTCGCCAGCGACAAGAGTACGACAAAATCCTGAAAACCTGAGGCTTGGCGCGCGGATTTTTCACCGCAGGCGCTGGAGTCCGGCCCCGACGCCGGCCCGGCCGCGACCGACAGCCTACACAAATACCAAACAATTTTGTCGTAGTACGACCGACATTTTTGTTTGAAGCAGCCGGTCCGCGAGCTCCAGGATTTTGTTCAAAATAAAGTTATTCTTTAATTTCAGAGCATTAACTCCAATACATCACGACACGTACGCGCTGGCATGACTCTTGCCTAAGGAGGAACATTCCAACTTTGCAGCAGGAGGCATTACAAAATGCGCAAGATCGCTATTTACGGCAAGGGCGGCATCGGCAAGTCCACCACCACGCAGAACACCGTCGCCGGCCTGGCGGAGATGGGCAAGAAGGTCATGGTGGTCGGCTGCGATCCCAAGGCCGACTCCACCCGGCTCCTCCTGCACGGGCTGGCCCAGAAGACCGTTCTCGACACCCTGCGTGAGGAAGGCGAAGACGTCGATCTCGACGATATCCTCAAGGAAGGCTACGGCGGCACCATGTGCACCGAGTCCGGCGGCCCCGAGCCCGGAGTTGGCTGCGCCGGCCGCGGTATCATCACCTCGATCAACCTGCTTGAGCAGCTTGGTGCCTACGAGGAAGAAAAGCAGCTCGACTACGTCTTCTACGACGTCCTCGGCGACGTTGTGTGCGGTGGTTTCGCCATGCCCATCCGCGATGGCAAGGCCGAAGAGATCTACATCGTCTGCTCCGGCGAGATGATGGCCATGTACGCCGCCAACAACATCTGCAAGGGCATCGTCAAGTACGCCGACACCGGCGGCGTGCGTCTGGGCGGCATCATCTGCAACAGCCGTAAGGTCGATTTCGAAAAGGAAATGATCGAAGAGCTGTGCCGCCAGATCGGTACCCAGATGATTCACTTCATGCCGCGAGAAAACCAGGTGCAGCGGGCTGAGATCAACCGCAAGACCGTCATCGACTACTCCCCCGAGCATCCCCAGGCCGACGAGTACCGCGCCCTGGCCAAAAAGATCGACGAGAACAAGATGCTGGTCATCCCCAAGCCCTTGGAAATGGCCCAGCTCGAAAAGCTGCTCGTCGACTTCGGCATCGCCAACTAGGCGCGCCACCGATCCGCAACACAACACACGCACGCAAGGAGTATTCGATATGTTGACCATGGTGAGAGCAATCGTCCGCCCCGAGAAGACCGATGAAGTCCTGGCCGCCCTGATGGATGCCGGTTTCCCCGCAGTCACCAAGTTCAACGTGGCCGGTCGCGGCAAGCAGCGCGGCATCAAGATCGGCGAGATCCAGTACGACGAAATTCCCAAAGTCATGCTGATCTGCGTCGTGGAAGAAAGCGACAAGGAATTCGTGATCAAGACCATCATGGAAGCAGCCCGTACCGGCTCCAAGGGTGCCTTCGGCGACGGCAAGATCTTCATCAGCCCGGTTGGCGAGATGTACACCATCTCCTCCGGCGTCAAGGAAGCCTAAGGGGGCGCGTCATGATGGAGATAATGGCGGTTATCCGCATGAACAAGATGAATCAGACCAAGAAGGCCCTGGCCGATGCTGGCATCCCGGCCTTTGTGGCCCGCGAAGGCTACGGACGCGGCAAGGGTCTGGTCAATCAGGCCGTGCTTGACGGCGCGGCGGCCGGAAACGAGGAAGCCATTGCACTCCTCGGCACCAAGGGCCGCCTCTATCCCAAGCGCATCATTTCAATCGTGGTCCCGGACAATCAGGTCAAAGAAGCTGTGGACGCCCTGATAAGCGTCAACAAGACCGGCCAGGCCGGCGACGGCAAGATCTTTGTGATGCCCGTCTCCGACTCCATCCGGGTCAGGACCGGCGAAGCCGGCGAAGCGGCTATTGTCTAGCCGGCACGGCGGACGTCCCCGGACCCCTTAGACCTAATGAGGTAGCACCGAGATGAGCACCAAGCCCACCAATGTCGAAGAGATCAAGAAGGAATTGATCGCCAAGATGCCCACCAAGGTCGCGCGCAAGCGGGCCAAGTCCATCCTCCCGGGCACCGAAATGGGCGAACCGATTCCTGAAATACAGTCCAACGTCCGCACCATCCCCGGCATCATCACCCAGCGCGGCTGCACCTACGCCGGCTGCAAGGGCGTCGTTCTCGGCCCCTCCCGGGACATCATCAACCTGACCCACGGTCCCATCGGCTGCGGCTTCTACTCCTGGCTGACCCGCCGCAACCAGACCGAGGCCGGCCCGGACGGCGAAAACTTCATCCCCTACTCCTTCTCTACGGACATGACCGAGCACGACATCGTGTTCGGCGGTGAAAAGAAGCTGCGCGCGGCCATCCAGGAAGCTTTCGACACCTTCCATCCCAAGGCCATCTCCATCTTCTCCACCTGTCCGGTCGGCCTCATCGGCGATGACATCCACGCCGTTGCCCGCACCATGCAGGAAGAGCTTGGCATCACCATCTTCGCCAACTCCTGCGAAGGTTATAAGGGCGTGTCCCAGTCCGCCGGCCACCACATCGCCAACAACCAGATCATGAAGCACGTCATCGGTACGGACGACACCACCCCGATCGAAGGCAAATTCAAGGTCAACATGCTTGGCGAGTACAACATCGGCGGCGATGCCTTCGAGATCGAGCGTATTTTGGAAAAGTGCGGCTTCACCCTGGTTGCCACCTTCTCCGGCAACTCCACGGTGCAGGACTTCCGGGTGGCCCACAACGCCGACCTCAATACCGTCATGTGCCACCGCTCGCTCAACTACGTGGCCGAGATGATGGAAACCAAGTTCGGCATTCCCTGGATCAAGGTGAACTTCATCGGGGCCGAAGCTTCTGCCAAGTCGCTGCGCCGCATGGCCGCCTACTTCGAGGATCAGGAACTGATCGACCGGGTCGAGGCTGTCATTGCCGAGGAACTGATTGCCGTCAACAAGGTCGTGGAAGAAATCAAGCCGCGCACCGAAGGCAAGACCGCTATGCTCTTCGTCGGCGGCTCCCGGGCCCACCACTACCAGGAACTGTTCAAGGAATTGGGCATGAAGATCCTGGGCGCGGGCTACGAGTTCGCCCACCGCGACGACTATGAAGGCCGGCACGTGCTGCCCAACATCAAGGTCGACGCCGACTCGCGCAACATCGAAGAGCTGGAGATCCTCCCCGATCCCGAGCGCTTCAAGCCCCGCAAGACCGAAGAGGAGATGGCCAGACTCAACGAGAAGGGCGTCGACTTCAAGGGCTACGAGGGCATGATCGAGGGCATGGGCAAGAACGCCATGGTCATCGACGACATCAACCACTACGAGACCGAAAAGCTCCTTGAGATCTACAGGCCCGACATCTTCTGCGCCGGCATCAAGGAAAAGTACATCGTCCAGAAAATGGGCATTCCGCTGAAGCAGTTGCACAACTACGACATGGGCGGTCCCTACGCCGGGTTCAACGGAGCCATCAACTGGTACCGCGACATCGACCGCATGGTGAACACCAAGGTCTGGAATCTCATCAAGGCCCCCTGGCAGTCCACCGGCCCTGAGCTCGAAGCCACCTACGTGGCCTAGCAACGAACGCGATCTGCGAGAAAGGAAAGCATTATGGCTCTCTTAAGACATACCACCGGCGAGATCAAGGAACGCTCCGCGCTCACCGTCAACCCGGCCAAGACCTGCCAGCCCGTCGGCGCCATGTACGCGGCCCTTGGCGTCAAGGGATGTTTCCCCCACAGCCACGGTTCCCAGGGCTGCTGCGCCTACCATCGCTCCGCCCTGACCCGGCACTACAAGGAGCCGGTCGTGGCCGGAACCTCCTCCTTCACCGAAGGTTCCTCGGTGTTCGGCGGCCAGTCCAACCTGATCACGGCCATCGACAACATCTTCACCCTCTATGACCCCGAGGTCATCGCCATCCACACCACCTGCCTCTCCGAGACCATCGGCGACGATCTGCGCCAGATCTCCCAGAAGGCCATCGACGACGGCAAGGTGCCCGACGGCAAGCACATCATCTACGCCAGCACGCCGAGCTACGTCGGCACCCATGTCACCGGCTACGCCAACATGGTCAAGGGCATCCTCAAGGGCTTCGTCAAAAAGACCGGCACGCCAAACGGCAAGCTCAACATCATCCCGGGCTTTTGCGAACCGTCCGACATGGCCGAAATGCGCCGCTTAGCCGGCATGATGGGCATCGACATCACCATGGTGCCCGACACCAACGGCGTCTTAAACGGCCCGCTGACCGGTCACTATGAGATGTACCCCAACGCCGGAGCCACCCCGGCTGAGATCGCCACCATGGGCGACTCCATCGCCACCATCGGCCTTGGCCGCTGGGCCACCACCGAGGCGGTCAACTACCTCGACTCCGAGTTCAAGGTTCCGGGCAAGGTGCTGCCGCTGCCGATCGGCCTCAAGGCCACCGACGCCTTCGTGGACATGATGCGCCGTCTGACCGGCAAGGACGTGCCGGACTCCATCAACTTCGAGCGCGGCCAGGTCGTGGACATCCTCTCCGACTACAGCCAGTACTTCTACGGCAAGAAAGTGGCCATGGCCGGCGACCCCGACCAGATCCTGGCCCTGGTTGAGTTCTGCGTCACCCTGGGCATGATCCCGGCCTACACGGTCACGGGCACGGCCGGAAAGTACTTTGACGAACGCATGACGGAACTGCTCAAAGACGTGCCGTATGACTGCAAGTTCAAGTGCGGCGGCGAAGCCGACATGTTCCTGCTGCACCAGTGGGTGAAAAACGACCCGGTCGACCTGCTCATTGGCAACACGTACCTCAAGTACATCGCCCGCGATGAGGACATCCCGCTCATTCGCCACGGCTTCCCGATCCTTGACCGCGTCGGCCACCAGTACTTCCCCACGGTCGGCTACTCCGGAGCCATGCGACTGATGGAGAAGTTCCTGGAAGCCCTCCTCGATCGTCTGGACCGCGACGCCCCCGAGACCCGGTTCGAGCTCCAGCTGTAACAGTGAGTACGCCCGGTGTGATGTCCTCGAAGCGCCCTAACCGCTCTTTCGAGGACATCACACCGGGACAAAGTTTCCACCAGTTGAAATTCTGTCGGATTTTTATTGGACGCAACACGAGGGAGACGCACGGAACATGGAAAAGCCGCAATACCTGATCAACGTCTGCGCGAGCTTTCGCGTCAAGGGCGAGGCCAAGGGCATCTGCCACAAAAAGGGATCGCACAACCTGCTTGGCTACATGGAAGAAGGCATTCTCGACCGGGACATTGACGCCCGCGTGGTCAGCACCGGATGCCTGAAGCAGTGCGAAGACGGACCGGTTGTGGTCGTTATGCCCAATAACTGGTGGTACAAAGAGATCGACAGCGAAGATAAAGTGGATGAGTTGCTCGACGCCCTGGAAAAGGGCGAAGCCTGCGAAGACTATTTGTTTACGTAAAGCCGGTTTGCCAACCGCTTGGATTGGATTCCCGATAGACGCCGCCCCGCTGTTACGGACCCAGCGGGGCGGCTTTTTTAGACCGCACCGTTCCCGCTTTCGGGCCACCCCGCCCCCACCACCTCATAATGCCGCACCACCGTCTCCGGGACGATCTCATACACGTCGTCGCCCGGATAGAGCACCGCTCGCCCGATGTCCTCGCCGGCAAAGGCTTGGACGTCCTCAAGCGATGTCCAGTAGGTCACAAGCGTCACTTCAATTTCGCCTTCAAGCTCCCGCTCAAGAATTTGATAGCCGCAAAAACCCGGCAGCACCGAGGTCTCGGCCACGCCGGTGGCATAGAGATGCTTGAGAAACCCGTCGCGGTGCTTCCCAGGGCACAGGCATTTCCATTCCCGCGCGATCATGACAGCGCCTCCACATCCACTCGGGCCTCGTAATACGGCGTGCCCTGCCCGACTTCGCTCACCATGTCCGGGATGAGCCGGTTGACGCCCTGGCCGGTCTTTTGCCAGCCGCCCCGGTCACAGGCCACCACGTCCGGGCGAAGGGTCGGGTCGTGGCGCACGGTGACGGCCAGGCTGCCAAGGGGGCTGACCATGCGGGCCGGGCTGCCGTCGGCAAGGCCCAGGCGCAGGGCCACCTCGGAGGCCATGGTCAGTTCGGCCGGGCCGTCGCCGTCGCCGGGTTCGCGCTCGGAACACAGATGGCGCGCCCCGCCGACCGTCAGCAGATGGTAGGGATAGCGCGCAGCGTCGCGGCAATCGGCGCAGGCCGTGACCTCGGTCAAAAGCTGGAAGCGGCCGGACGGGGTGTCAAACCGGCCGTTGGCCCAGGGCACCAGCGGCGCGTCCGGGATACGCACCGGGCCGCGCCACAGGTCATCCCAGGCCACGCCCTTTTCCAAGAGCGGACGCAAAAGCAGGCGCAGCCACGCTTCTTCGGATTTGACGTACTCGCCGGCAAAGGGAAAGCGCGTGGCCAGATCCATGAAAATATCGAACTGGGACCGGCACTCGCCCGGCGGATCGACAGCCCGAAGAAGCGGCCCGACCAGATTGTGGCCGAAGCTGGCCACGATGTCGCGCTGCTCATAAAAAGCGGCACAGGGCAGAAACAGGTCGGCGTGGTCGGCCGTATCATCGAGGAACATGTTCATGGTCACGACAAAGGGCACGCTGTCCAGGGCCTTTGCCACAAGGTCGGAATTGGGGGCCATGCATACCGGATTGGCTGCGGTGATGACGGCCATGCCCACAGGCGGATCGGACGCTTCCAGGATTTCCCGGCCGATCTGCGGCATGAGAAAGGTGCGCCGGGGCGGGTGGAGGTTCGTGCCCCAAAGATCCTGGTCGTACGGACCCCATTCCTCGAAGCCCTGGGACACGCCGCCGCCGGGGATGCCGATGTTGCCGGAGACGGCACCCAGGGCGTCCACGGCCCGGATCATCTCATGCCCGAGGGTGAAGCGGTGCAGGCCCCAGCCAAGGAGCGTGGCCGTGGGCCGGCCGATAATGTAGTCGCGGGCCAGGACGTCGATGGCGAGTGCGTCCACGTCGCAGGCCGCAAGCAACTCCTCGAAGGACAACCGGGCCAGGAGGTCTAAAAAAGCTTCCAGGTTGTCGGTGTATTTGGCCAGGAATTCCTGATCCTGCCAGCCTTGCTCAATAATGTACTTCGCCACAGCCAGGGCCAGGAAGGCGTCGCGGCCGGGCTTGGGCCGGATATGGACGTCGGCCAGGGCGGCCGATTCGCTGTTTCGCGGATCAATAAGCACCACCTTGGCGCCCCGCTCCCGGGCCTGGCGCAGATGCGGCATGAGCCCGAACTGGGTGGCGGCGGGATTTCTGCCCCACAAGACGATGGTGCGGGCATTGGCCAGATCGACCGGATCGTGGGAGACGCGGGGACCGTAATCCAGGCTCTGGGCGGCATAGCCTGTGCCGCCGCACAGCGTCCCGCGAAGGGTGGTGACCCCGCCGAGATGGGCGAAAAAGCGGGCATTGAGGATTTTGAGCGCCGTGCGCTCGCCAAAGCCCATATAATAGAGGAT
Organism: Desulfovibrio sp. DV; assembly: GCF_001936595.1. Taxonomy (GTDB): domain Bacteria; phylum Desulfobacterota; class Desulfovibrionia; order Desulfovibrionales; family Desulfovibrionaceae; genus Solidesulfovibrio. The sequence continues at coordinate 93,924 of NZ_MLBG01000001.1, read as the reverse complement.
AGACTCCGGCCCAAGCCGGTCCACGCAATCCTTGAGCCGGTCGGCCATTTCGTCCAGGGCGTCTTTCCAGGAAACCGCCACCCAGGTCCCGTTGCGGCGGCGAAGCGGCGAAAGCACCCGATGGGGGCTGTTCATGCGGCGCACAAAGGCCGGAGCCTTGCGGCAGACCGTACCCAGGTTGACGGGATGGTCCGGGTTGCCGGTCAGTTTGACCACCCGGCCGTTTTCGACATGGGCCAGAAGACCGCAGGCGCTCGGGCAATCGCGGGTGCAGGTGGCAACAACGGGGGTTGCTCCGGTTGGCATGTATCCTCCTGGCGTCGCTTGCAAAGGACCACGACGACGCCGGTCAGGATACCCGGCTGCGCGACCGGCCGCAACCGTGGCTAGCGGCCGATTTTGGCCTGTTCGGCCACGGGCAGGCGCAGCACGAAGCTCGTCCCTTCCCCGGGCGAGGACAGGACATCCAGCCCGGCTTTGTGGCGCTCCAAAAGGGCGTGGACAATGGCCAGACCCTGCCCGGTGCCCTTGCCCACGGGCTTGGTGGTGAAAAAAGGATCGAAAATGCGCTGGCGGATGGTGGCCGGGATGCCGGGTCCGTCGTCGGCAATGACCAGCTCCACGCCGGCGCCGCTGCGCGCCGCCCGAATGGCGATATGGCCCTTGCGGCCGGTTGGAGCGAATTTTTCCTCGATGGCCTGGGCGGCATTGACCACGATGTTGAGCAGAATCTGGTTGAAATCGCCCGGAACAAACAGCACCGGCGGCACATCGGCGTCGATTTCCACGCTGACATCGGCCGCAAATTTCCAGGCGCTGCGGGAAACGGCCAGAGTGTCGGCCACAGCCCCGGCCACGTCCACAGGCTGGGGCAATTCATTGCCCGGATGGGCAAACCGTTTCATGGAAAGGACAATGGCGGCCACCCGGTCCAGGCCCTCCTTGGATTCCCGAATGGCGGCCGGCGTTTCTTCCAAGATAAACCGCAGCTCCTCGTTGCCAAGAAGCGTTGCCAGTTCCTCGGCCAGACTCCGATCCCCCTGCCCGGCCAGGGCCGAAGCCGCCAGCTTGTCGAGCAGCTCCAGCAGTTGGCCGAAGGTGTTGCCCAGAAATTCCAGATTGCCGCCCACATACTGCACCGGGGTGTTGATCTCGTGGGCGATGCCGGCGGCCAGTTGGCCAAGCGACTCCATTTTAAGGGCATGGGCCAGTTGGCGCTCCATGGACTTCTGGCCGGTGACGTCGACGATGCTCACCACCACCTCATCCACTGTGCCGTCCGGGGCGAAAAGCGGCGCGGCGCTCACCGAGACAAAGCGCCTTCCGCCCACGGGCCGGGCAATGGAAAGCACCATGTCGTAGACCGGCCGACCGGTGGCCAGGACCCGGACAAAGGGATGCGCGCCATCGGCCAGGGGGCGTCCGTCCACATCGGCTGAGCCGAAACCGGGATCGTCGTAGGCATGGGAGCCGAGACTTCGATTTTGCAGTTCAAGGACGGCTGCGGCCCGGGGGTTGCAAAAAACGATGGCCCCGTCCCGGTTCAACCGGACCACCCCGCCGGGCAGGGTATTCATGAGCAGGGCGGAAAATTCGCGCTCCCGGGCCAGGGCGGCTTCGGCTCCAAGCCGGGCCAGGGTCCGGTCCAGGCGCTGGGCCACAAGGCGCACGAGTTCGACTTCTTCGGCGTCAAAGCAGCGATCCCCGGAGGCAGGTTCTTCGGCGTCGTAAAAGACTTCCAGGGCGGCATCGGGTTGTCCCGATCCAGCCAGGGGGAAACGCAGTTGGCACGGTCCCTGACGAAATCCAGGCGAGGGGAACTCTCCGCCATCGGCCAGCACCCGGGCATGAGCAGCCTGCGGCCAGCGCATGGCCGGGGCAATAAGGGCAACGACTCCTTTAAACAACTCTTCGCGGGGTTGGCCGAACCGCTGGATTACAGCATGGACCTCGGAGAGGCAGTGCAGGGCCTTGACCCGGCGAGACAGATCGGCGCTGGCGGCAGCCAGGGCGGTTTTCGTACCATCGCTGTACGTCCTTAGTTCGCCAATGGCCAACGACTGTCCCCGGCAGGCCAGAAGCCTCCCGACCCGGACCGACAGTTCGGCCGCAGCCACAGGCCGGCGAATCACCTCATCGGCCACGGCCAACACCGCCTTGATGGCTGCGTCGTCGGCTGTTGCGGCCAGGACGGCCAGGACCGGCAACCGGCCCTCCCCCTCTTTGGCCCTTTGGGCGGCAATCCGGCCGGCATGGGCCAGCACGGTCCGGGCATCGCCCAGCAGCAGGGCCAAGCCTCCGGGAAGTTGCGAGCCGGCCGCAAGCTCGACCGTCTCGTGCCCGGCCGCCTCCAGGAGGCGGGCCACATCGTCCTGCAATTCATCACGCCAGATGCCGATAGCGCCCATGTGAAGCCCCCTGTGTCGGGTCGTCCCGTCGCCCCTACCTAGCACCCGCAGACCGCCAAGGGAAGAATCACCAACACCATGCCGGTTGCGCGAACGCCCCGATTTCCGCTAGAGAAAATGGTACGTATATCCCCAAGTGTTTTGCAAGGAGCGTCCCATGACCGTCCTGTTTATTCTTGCCGGCGTCATCGTGCTGCTCGCCCTGTACGCCGTCGGCCTGTACAATGGCCTCATCCGTGGCCGCAATCTCGCCGACGAGGCCAAAAGCGGCGTGGATGTACAACTCAAACGCCGAGCCGATCTCATTCCCAATCTGGTGGCCGCCGTCAAAGGCTACATGGGGCATGAACGCGGTGTACTGGAATCGGTGACGGGGCTGCGTTCCAAAATTGCTGCCGCACCGGATGATACCACCCGTTTCCGACTGGAAGGCGAACTAACCCAGGCTCTTGGGCGGTTGTTTGCTGTGGCCGAAAGCTACCCGCAACTGCGGGCCAGTGAAAATTTTGCCTCCCTGCAACAAGATCTGGCCGGCATAGAGACCGAGATCCAAATGGCGCGGCGCTACTATAACGGCGCAGCCCGCGCCCAGAACAACCGGGTCCAGACCTTTCCGGCCAATCTTCTGTCCGGGGCCTTCGGATTTTCCGTGCTGCCCTATTTTGAACTCGACGACCCGGCCGACCGCAACGCCCCCCGCGTCAGCTTCGACGACGGAGCCGGGTCGTGATCCGCAAATGGGTCGCAAGCCTCCTTTTATTCCTCCTGGCAAGCCTCCCCGCCACGCTTTGGGCGGCTTCGGCCGATGGAGCCTCCGAGCGCATCCTGTCCTTTGACAGCCAGGTGGCGATCGATCCGACAGCAGACCTGACCGTCACCGAAACCATCCGTGTCCAGGCCACCGGGGCCAGTATCCGCCAGGGCATCGTTCGGGAATTTCCCACCCGGTACACTGCTCCTGACGGCAAAGCGGTGACGGCAGGGTTTCGCGTCCTGTCCGTACGCCGCGACGGACACAGCGAAGACTACCGTACCGAATCGGCCGGAAACGGCATCAAGGTCTACATGGGAAAAAAAGGCCGCTTTCTTTCCCCGGGCGAGTACGTCTACGAACTGACCTACGTCACCGACGGCCAGATCGGCCAGTTTGGCGACTACGACGAACTCTACTGGAACGTCACCGGCAACGGGTGGCGTCTGCCCATCGACAAGGCAACCACCACGATCTCTCTGCCCCCCGGAGCCGCGATCAGGCAACACGCCGCCTACACCGGTCCAACCGGGGCCAAGGGGCGCGACTACGCCATTGCCGTCAGGCCGGGCGTTTTTTTCTGCGAGACAACCGGCATGCTGCCTCCCGGCCAGGGACTGACCGTGGCCGTGGCCTTTTCCAAAGGCTTTGTCACCCTGCCAACGCCGGTTGGTCGCGCCCTGTCCGGCCCGGCCTTTCACATGGCTGCCGCCGGTCTGGCGGTAGTGACGGCCTTTTTCCTGACCGCCTGGTTTCTGGTCGGGCGCGACCCGGCGCGCGGCCTGACCATACCGCTTTTCACCCCGCCGGCCGACCTCTCCGCCCCGGCCGCCCGCTATGTGCGGCGCATGGGGTTTGACGACAAGACCTTTGCCGCCGGCCTGATGGAGATGGCCGTGGCCGGTGGCGTGACCATCGAGGATAGCAAGGACGTCTACATTGTGGGGCGGGGTAAAAAACGCCTTCCCCAAGGGCTCCTGGCAGGACGGCATCCTTAACGATCTCCTGGGGGGCTTGCCGGCCCTACGCATGGAACAGGAAAACCATGCCAGCATTGCCAAGGCCCGCAAAGGCCTGGAACGCGCCCTTCGCAGCAGCCAGGCCGGGTCGTATTTCCGGGTGAACCGGAGTTTTTACGTTGTCGGTGCGGCCCTGTCGCTGCTCGCTTTCGGGTTGACGGCGCTTCGGGCCGACGACCCGGCCATGGCCGGCATCTTTTTTTCCTGGATCGGCATCTGGACCTTTGCCGTAGCTGCGCTCAGCCTGCGGGCCCTGCAAGCGCTTCGCCGCGCCCGGGCCCGGCCACGGTTCATGACCATTCTCGCCGCCATCTTCACCTGCCTCATGGCCGTGCCCTTTGTCCTGGGTGAAGTGGCCGGTCTGGCCTTTTTGTCTGTGGCCGTTTCACTGCCGGCCGTTGGTTGTCTGACCATCATCGCGGTCTTAAACGCCCTGTTCTGGCATCTGCTCAAGGCCCCGACCCCGGAAGGCCGCCGGGTCATGGACGCGCTGGAAGGCTTTCGGCTCTATCTGTCTGTTGGCGAGCGCGAGCGCCTCGAAATGCTCCATCCACCCGAGCGCACCCCGGAACTCTTTGAACGCTACCTGCCCTACGCCCTGGCCCTGGACGTGGAAAACGCCTGGGCAGCGCTTTTTGCCGACGTCCTTAACCGGGCGGCGGCCGAGGGCTACAGCCCGTCATGGTACGTGGGACACGGCTTTGGCACGGGTGATTTCTCCGGATTTGCCGACAGCCTGGGCACGGGATTTTCCACGGCCATCAGTTCCTCGGCCACGGCCCCCGGTTCGACATCGGGCAGCGGCGGGGGCGGCGGTTCCGGAGGCGGCGGCGGAGGCGGCGGGGGCGGCGGCTGGTAGCGGCGGCCGAACGCCTTGCCAGGCTTCTTGTTTCTGCCCCAGGGCCACCCGTTGACTGACGCGTCCGACGGGCCGGGAAACAGGCCGCGTCTCGTTGGCACTGCGCTCAAAGTTCCACACCAGAATCGGATTGCAGCAGTCACGGTGTGATGGTTGCCACACAAACCACTTCACCTCCGGGACTGCTGTGCACAACACGCTGTGCCCACTTCCCACGGAGTTGCGTCCGTTGCCGCTTTTCCCTTGGATTCTGGTGCAATCCATGCTAAATACGGTATTGCCTGCGGCTGCCGGTTGTTCCTTGGTTCCGGGGCGATTTCCAGGGCACACACCCTGTGTACCACTCCGAACCAGCAGTGACGAACATCCTCCGGCCAACCGAGCAAACCATGGAAAATCACGATATCTCCATCGGCATCCTGACCAACAACCTGCACCACGCCACCAGAGACAAGAAGTGCTGTCTCGATCTCAACGTCAAAAATATCCTGGTGTGCGACGAGCTTGAAGACCTGCTTCAGCCTATTCAGGAAGAAGCGGTGCAGGTCGTTCTGATTGATGCGGCAGTCAAGGGCATGGACGGTTATTCCTGTCTGCGCGCCTTGCGCAAAGCCACCAGGGCCAAACTCCTGCCGGTCATCATGGTCACGGTCGAAAGCAATATCCAGCATGTCGTCAAAGCCATTGCCGCCGGCTGCAACGGCTATGTCATCCGCCCCTATTCCATCACGACCTTTGAGCGGCACATCCAGATGGCCATCGAAACGACCAACGCCGATATCGTCGAACAGGAACAGTTGGACACGGCCAACAAGCTGGTGCAACAAGGTAAGTTTGACGAGGCATTGCAGGAATTTTCCGAGATTGTGGAAGAGAAAAACGAGTCACTCGTCTGGTTTGACAAGGGCATGGACTATCTGCACCGGCAGAAGTTCGGCAAGGCCATTGTGGCCTTTAACAAGGCAGTGGCCCTCAATTCCATGTACGCCGAGGCCTACAAGGGCATGGCCCATGCCTACAAGGGCAAGGGCGACGACGCCAACTACCGGGCCTACCTTGATAAATCAGCCGAGATCCTGGCTTTGCAGGATCGCATGGCCGAACTCAAGGAACTGTTTGCCGAAATCCTCGAAGCCAATCCCGATGCCGTCAATCCGTACAATTCCCTGGGTATCGACCTGCGTAAAAAGGGCGATTACGCCGGGGCCATGCACGCCTACGCCCAGGCCCTGACCCTGACGCCGGATGACGAGAATCTCCTGTACAACATCGCCAAGGCCTGCATCTTTGCCAAGGACTATGCCCAGGCCATACAGCATCTGGAGCGGGCCACCCGGATTCGCGACCCGTTCCCCGAAGCCGCCCAGCTCCTTGCCAAATTGCGCGCCAAACAATACGATCAGCTTTCCGCATCCCCGAAAACGGTTGCCACCGACGTCGGCCAGGATCGCCTGGCCATGGACGTCTGAGGACGAACGGGCCGCTCCCATGACCCAGGAAAACCGGATTTCCGGCATCTTTTCTCTCAAGACAACCATCAAGGTCGGTTTCGGCGTTACCAAAAATACCGCCCTTTCCGAAACCTATTGGTTCGTCAAGGAAATCGACAACGACCGGTTCGAGGTGCAAAGCCTGGACATGGATTTCAAACGCCAGGGAAGCCCCTGCGTCATCACCCGCACCAAACTGTTCGAGGAATACCACCTCGAACCCGACCTGAGCTACCGGCTGCTCAGCCAGCCCCTGCTCGTTGGCGACCACTACCGTACGACGGCCAAGTACGCCAATGCCGAGCAGGAATACCAAAAGATAAAACGTATCGATGAAGACAATATCCGGGCCAATTTCGGCCTGGGACTGGTCTATCTGGCTCTCAACAAGACCGAAAAGGCCACCTACATCTTTGACCGGCTGGTGCGGCTGGAAGAGGCCTTTGAACCGAGACACAAGCATCTTTTTAACGAATTTGGCATCAATCTGCGCAAAAAAGGGCTGTTTGACGAGGCCCTCAAGTACTATTTCCGGGCGCGCGAGCTATCAAGCGACGACGACCATCTCCTGCTCAACATCGCCCGGGTCTATTTCGAGCAAAACCAGCTGCCCGAAGCCGAAGGCATGGCCAAGGAGGCCCTGGCGCTTAATCCCGATCTGGCCGAGGCCAAACGCCTGCTCGAACGCATCTGGAACACTCCGGCCCGCCTGGACGCCCCGCCAATCAAGATATAGTGTCGCGTTCGCTCCATTTATTTGCGCTCCAAGCAGAGCGATTTTCCCTCATAGTTCCATTGGAAGGGATGCGTACGTTGCTCATTGGAGCACCGAATAGAGGCCATGATTTGGGGGACAAGCACTTGCCTTGATCCTCTCGTCAATTTTCGGCTTGTCTGCTTTGTGGTTGATCCTGCCGCTCTGACACCCGCTCTCCTACGCTCAAGTAAACTATTCCATGCAACAGGGCATCCAATCTCAAAAAGATCGGGCCTGACCCTTTGTGGCGTTCATGAGACGCTCGCATCAGATTGTGCTGGATGTTCCCCTCTCGCGTCATAGCGTTCACGGGCTCCCTCGATTTGGTGCAAATGTTTGATCGCCCAATCGTAGACCGCCCCAAAAGGCACCTGCAGCGTTCTACCAAGTTCAGTAATTGAATATTCGACGGCGACAGGAGAGGTTGCAATCACCTTGCGTTGGATCAGTCCGTTTCTTTCCAATCGCCTCAAGGCCTGGGTCAGTGCCTTATGCGTAATGCCCTCAAGCCGGCGCATGAAACCGTTAAATCGTGTCGGTTTCTCTTCCAGAATAGTCAGGATCATTACGGACCACTTGTTTGCGACCTGATCGAAGAACGACCGCGCCGCGCAGTCCGCGAAGAAAACAGCGTCTACATTTTGTGGCATGACGATATCCTCGAGTATACCTAGGCGACTGAAGGTGCGTAATTGACACTAAATTTACAACATATATTTAGGAAGCACAAGCCCACTGCATCGACAGTTGCCGACGTTGATGTCGACGAGAAATCTTGAAAGGATGTCAGCATTGAAAACACAAAGCATGACCATGTCCCGGCGGGGTCTTCTGAAGCTGCTGGGTCTGACCGCAGCCACGGCAAATATGGCCATGACCAGACGCGGACTACTGACGCTCATGGGTCTGACCGCAACCACAACAACTTCGAGACAGGCCGTTGCCGCAGGCAAGCGAACAGCAGAAATTTTTTATACTGACGCTGGTAAAGGTATAAATATGATGCTGCTCCACGGCTGGAGTTGCGACTCTCACGACTGGAGTTGGCAACTCCCGGCGCTGGAGAGCCATTATCGCGTTGTTGCCGTGGATTTGCGCGGGCACGGCAGATCCGAGGTGATGCCGTCTGGCAGTTACATGCCGGATGACTATGTCGCAGATATCGAGGCGCTTATCGAAACCAGATTTTCAAGCGAGAAATTTGTGCTGGTGGGACATTCAATGGGAGGACAAATCGCCGCCCGCCTCGCGAACAAACGCCCCGACCTGATCAAAGGGGTCGTCTCGGTTGATGGCTCGCTCGGGTTCTCCGACAAGCTCGCTCCCACGTTTCAAAAAGCAGTCTCTGATCTGCAACACGGCAATCCAGCCGATGTAGGGCCCACCTTGTTCGCCGGATTTTACGATAAAGCCACAGACCCTGCCTTAAAACGGTGGCATGCCAGACGCCTTCAGGGCACGCCGATGGATCCTGTACGTGAATCTTTTGGCCCATTGTTCTTCGGCCCCGATCAAGTCGGACTTGGAAATCAAAGTGAGGTATTCTGCAAAACCATTCGCGTGCCCTTCTATCATCTTTGCAGAGGGAAAGGACAAGCCGAACGGATGCGCACATGGTTTTATCACCCAAAATCGAAGGTCGCGCTGTGGGAAGACGCCGGCCATTGGATCATGCAGGATCGAAAGGATGATGTGAATGCGTCGATCATTGCCTGGGTCGATGCGCTCTGAGAGGCATGATACTCTGAACTGTCCATATTTGGACACTGCAACTGGATTCTCACCATCAGCCAAGGCCGAGGTGGGCGGCCTCCCCTCGGCTGCCGGCAACCCAGCACCGAGGAGGGCTCCTCTTCCTCGGACAATTCAATGCGCTTCAGAGACAATCGCCTCCAGACTCTCCAACTATTCAATATATCAAGATATGTCACGAACACAACACGAACCCTCGCCCGGCCTGGGACCATCCAGGCCAAGCGCCTCCTCGCACAAGGTCTTATGCCCGGTTCGGGCCAGAACCCGGGCTATCTCCGTGCGCCCGGGCAGACGGCTTTTGGCGACGGCCGAAAGCTGCCCGGCCAGGACGTCGGCCGTGGCGAAATAGGTCCGCACCACGGTCATGAGATCCCGCAGGCCGGCCAGCCGCGACAGCCAGCCAAGCCCTTCGGCGTAGACAATGGTGGAAGCGGCATGGGCGGCGATGACTGCGTGGAGATACGACGCCGGAGCCGTGGCCAGCAGCCGGTCAAAATACCGTGCAGCCACCAGCGGCGGACAGTGGGCGGCTACAAGGCGCACAAGCAGGCTGTCGCCGGCTACGTCGGCCACGGTCGGGACTTCCCGGGCCAGGGCCTGACCAATGGCGTCCTTCAAGGCGGTAATTTCGGAAGAGACGTCGCGGCTCAGGGCCACAAGCCCGATCCGGCCGCCGGAGAGCCGCCGCTCACGCAAAAGCAGGCCGGCCTCATCCCGGCATTTCTGGCGCAAAAGAGCGAGCACTTCCGGCACATACCGACGCCGGCAGGCGGCAAACTCAGCCTCGCTCATGGCCATGCCGGCCAGGATTTCATACGACGAGCAGGTGACCCCGGCCTTGTTGGCCGAGGGGCCCGGGGCGATAAGCACGCCGGCTGCTTCCAGATGCTGCCGGGCCGGACCGGTGAGAAAGAGGTTGGCTCCCTCAATGATGATCCGGGCCGAGGGCCGGCCGGCGGCGTCGCAAAACTCCTGCCAATTGCCGTCGTTTATGGTGTCGGGCCGGCCGCCGGCCGGAATGAAGAGGTCGGCTGCCGCGGTATTGTGCAGGTGACTGCGGATTTTGGCCCCGCCGGGCGTGTCGGAGCGCACCACAAAGGCGTCGTCGCCGGACAGCCTGTCCGGGGAAAAGCCGGCGATGTGGTGTTCGGCCGCAACCAGCCGGGCCAGTTCGGCGTGATCGAGCCCGCGCGGATCGTAGGCTGCGCCGTGTCCGTCGCTGACCGCCACCACCCTGGCCCGGTCGCCGTAGCGGGCAAAGAGCTGGAGCAAGGCATTGCCGGCCACATCCCCGGCCGGACCGCCGGTCAGCTTGACGGTGAAGGATGTGGTGTCGGGATTGATGCCGGCCTCGCGCAAAAAGGCGTCGGCAAACTCCAGCACGCCAAGGCTGGTTACGCCATACTGCTTGTGGTTGATGCCACCTTCGGGCTTGGAACTCATAAACGTGCGCGGCCAGCCGTAGCCGCGTTCCCCGGCCCGGCGCACGATCCAGCGGATGTGGTCCGGGGTGATGCCCTCGTCGGGGCCGAGATAGACGAGTTCGGGGTGGCCCAGATAATCCACCACTCCGGGGAGACTCTCCCCGCCCTCGCCAAGGACCAGCAGATCGAGCAGGCCGTCCACAGCGCATTTCAGCGACAGTGTGGCGTCGGCTCCGGGACCGAGCAGCAGCACGGCCTTGGCCCCGCCTTCGGGGATGTCCTTGTTTTTAAACTGCTGGGACAGGGCCAGATTCTTGGCTTCGGCATAGAGACGCCCAGCCTCGGCCTCAAGCTGGGCCGAGGTTTTGGCCCGCACCAGACGCACCCCGCCGCGGGCCATCTCCCGATAACGCACATGAAAGCCGCGCATGTGCGGGCCGCTGAAATAAAACAGGGCATGGGGCACTTGCTCGTCACCTGCCGGCGGCTGGCCGGAAATGGCGGCAATGACGGCCGGATCGAGACGAAAGGCCAGCCCGAAGCGTTCAGGCAGGTAGGCATTGGTGCGCAGGGTGTGCCGCCACAGGGTAAGCAGTCCCGAGAGGATGCGCCGGGCCACCTCGTCCTCAACCGCGGCCAGACCGGCCCGGGCAGCCTCCTCGACGGAGCCGTCCTGGCGGTGGCGGTCGGCCAGAGCCGGGTTGAACCGGGCGTCGAAGGCAGCCAGACAGGCCCGGACCTGGGGCACATGGCGCAGCACGGCCTGTTTGACGTTGTAGGAACTAAAGGCATGCGGATTGTGGCCAATCAGGAACTGTCGCACGCATTCGCACCCGGCTGCGGCCAGCTCGGCCTCTTCCGGGCTCAGGCCGTGTTCCCGGGACAGGGCGTCCAGGGCCGTCGGCACCGTCCATTTCACCCGGCGAAGGCGCAGGCGCAGCCGTTTCCAGGCCGGGTGCCCGGCATCAAGGGCCTGGCCGTCTTTGGCCACATACAGGCTTATGACCGAGACGTCGCCACCCGGGAGGACAAAGCGGTCGGAATAGCCGCGCAGGATGTCAAGCTCCTCGGCCAGGACCGTCCGGGCCACCTGCAACAGCAGTCCGCTTCGCGGCGGTTCGCGCATGGCCACCACCAGCCGGCTCTCGGAATCCTCGGCCAGCAGATGCAGCTCCACCCGCACGCCGTCCTGGCCGTCCAATTCCCGGACCAGGGAAAAATGGCGGGCAGCCCGGAGGGGATCGAATTTTTCCACGTAATCCGCCGGCGCGCCACACAGGAAGGCGATGAAGGCCTTGCGCTGCCTTGGATCAAGATGGCCGCCGGACTCCATCAGGCCAACAGCCTGACGCATGGCCCGGCTGCCGCTCCCGACCGGCTCCTGTGGCTCCAGCAGAAAGGTGTCCAGCCGCAACCGGCCATCCAGGGAGGAATAGAGGCGGGAGGTACGGATGTTGTCGTCGGAGCGTTCAACCAGATGTTCCAGCAAGGCTGGCGTGCCGGCCGGGGCTATGCGGGTGACGCGGGTCCGTTCGGGATTCCACAGGGTGGCCGACTGGCCGCCGGAAAGCACCTCGCCGGAAATCACGGCCCGGATGTGGCGGGCCTGTTCGGCCGGGGCGTGGGTGCGAAAATAATAAGCCGGCATATTGGCCAGAAACCAGGGGATAAGCGCGTCCGATTCGCTGCGCAGTTCCCGGTTGACGACCCGGGCGAAGGAGGCGGCATTGGGGCGTTCGGGCAGGGTCACAGGCGGCTCCTTGGCAAAAGGTGACTGGCGGCGCGACAAGCATCTGGACATCCCCAGGAAACCATTTCATGGCCAAAGGCGCAGGAAATGGCAAGCGCCCTTCCCCTTCCCCGCCATTGTGCGCTATGAGTGTGCCAACCCCAAACAGGGAGGCTCTATGACCAGAATGGCTTCGTTTACCAAACTCGAGAACGAATTGACCCCAAAATTCCGCGAAAGCATGGGGTTGGCCGAATCAACGGCCGATGTGCAGAAATTTTTCGTCTACACCATGCTGGAACTTGTCAACGGCATCCTGGCCGGACACAGCGAGGCCTTTGAGGTACTCTACGAAGATATTGTTCTGACCCCGGGGCAGGCCCCGGGCTTTACGCTCTCCCCACGCCTGGCCAGCCACGAGCCCCTGGCTGCAGAACTTCGGGAGTCCGATCTGCCGGCCATCCTGGCCCGTTTTGCCGAAGTGGCCGGCAAACGGTACACCTACCTGACGAAAAAGCCGGCCAAGACCGAAGCCAAAATGTACCACGGCACAGGCCGGGCGGCCCGTTAGGGAGATAAAAAGAGAAAGAGAGCCTCCGGCGGCCGGGGCCTGAGGAGGACCCCCCAAAGGGGTAAAGGGTGGCGTTAGCGTAACCGTGGACGGGAGCGTGAAAAAACACTTTCGTCGGTCCGGTTGGACCGCCGTAGTGTCAGATTGACGGGAGTCACCGCGGCTCCGGCGGGCCTGGGTTGGTACGGCCGCGATACAGCGTCAGACCGCGCCGCTCCCCCACCACTTCAAAGAGCATCCGCAAGACGTCCCGGTACGGGCTCTCCCCGGCCGGGACGTCGTTTATGGTGGCGACGGTCAGCCGCGACACCGGCGCCGCCGGCCGGGTGAGCACGTGGACCAGCGGAGCCAGGGCTGCCGGCAGCCCGGTTGCATCCGGGGCCAAGCCCAGGGCCATGCGCCCGCCTCCGGCCTCGAAAACGGCCACCGGACGGGCACCGGCAAAGGAGACCCAGGTCCCGGCGGTGCGGCGCGGCAGAACAAGGCCTGTGTGGCCAACAGGACCAGTCTGGTCAGCCGCGCCCCAAAAGGCGGCCGGGTCGCGCCCGGCAATCCACCACGACTCCTCGCCCGAAAGCCCGCTTGCAAGCAGGCGGACAGCCCGGGCATCGGCAAACTGCGGCCCGGACAGACCGGCGAAAAACTCCCCCGACACGACTTCCCCAGACAGTTCCATGCGCCGCAAGGCCCGGAAAACCCCACTCCAACCCAGAGCCGGAACCTCGCGGGCCAGCAGGTCGCGGCAGACCACGCCGTAGCGGGCAAGGAGCAGCCGGGCCCGGTCCATGGCCAGGGCTTCCAGGGCCACGGGATCATCCGGCACAGGCGGCACACGAAGCGCCCGCCACACCCCGACCAGGGGCAGGGACCCGGCAAACCGTCCGGGAGCCGTGCGCCGAAACGTCTGCCGTCCTCCCCGTCCGGACCGGGTGTAAGCATCCTCGGCCGTAAACGCATTGGCCACGCCCCGGCGCAGCACGGCCAGGCCGTCGCAGGCAGCCTCACCCTTCCAGACGGCCTGCCACAGCCGCTCGGTGAGCGCCTTTGGCGAAAGTCCCGTGATCTCAAGGAGCGTTGAGAAATCATAGCCGGCCCGTATATCCGGGAAAAGGCCGCTTTCGGCGCTGCGGGGGGCAAATCCGGCCAGATCGAGGTCGTCTGGCCGGGCAAAGAGCACCTTCTCTTTCCCGGCCCCGAACCAATGAAATCCAGACGCCTCAAGGGCTACGTCAAGCAGGGCCGGAGCGTAGGCCGGGCAGCGGGCCGGCAGCACCTCGGTCTCCCACAGCCCGGCCGGCAGCGGCAGGCAGCTCAGGCGTTCCAGCCGCTCGGCCAGACCCGACGGGTCGACAGCCGGCCGGACAAGGCCCTGCCAGACCGCCAGAAAATACGGCACATGCCCGGCCGGCAGTGCCGTCAGGGCCGGACGCCGGGCCGCCCGGGCCAGACGCAGCAAGGTCTCGAAATTGGCTGCATCGCACCAGCACTCATCCTCTCGGCCGGTAAGAAGCCGCCCGGCCACCACCCCGCCGGCCGCCTGCAAATCCTCAAGCAGCTCGTGAACGATTGCCGGTGAAAGTCCCAGCAGTCCGGCCAGGGAATCCAGGCTACGGGGACCATAAAAGGACAGCCACTGGCCAAAAAGCGCTTCCCTGGCAGCCTCGCTGTCCGCATCCTGGCCCGTGCGCCGGCGCGACAGGCCGGCCTTGGCCGCCAGGGGCCGGACCAGGGCGGCCTCGCCGAAAAAGGCCCGAGCCACGGCCACGGCCCGCTCCAGGGCGACCACCAGCCCGTCCCCGCCGGGGAGCGGTTCGATGCGGGCCAGTTTGGCGGCCAGGGCCGCTTCCAGGGAGTTGGCCTCCAAGCCATGGTCGCGGGCCACGGCCGCCAGGATGGCCTGCCACTCGGCCAGGGGCAGGCAGATGCGTTCCTTGACGTGCTCCAGGAGTTCGGCCGGGCTGCCCGGGGCATAGCCGGGATAGAGGCGCTGGCGTCTTTCCTCAAAGGCGGCGGCAACCGCTTCGGGCACGGCCGGCCGATCCGGGCTGCGCGCCACTTCGGCCACCAGATCGGGCCGCGCCCCGGTCGGGCCGGCCGCCGTGCCGGCATCGGTCAGGTACATGTATTCGGTAATGTGCCGCCAGACGAGATCGGCGGCAAAGGGGCTTTGCACGCGGGTTCTCGCCACCGTGATGGCCAGCCCCCCGGACTGGGCGGCCCCCAGAAATTCGGCCAGTCCGGCCGGATCAAAAAGATCGACCAGGCACGTGCGCCACGCCTCCAACACGATGGGGAAATCGCCGTACCCGGCCACGGCGGCCAGAAGCTTTCGCGCCCGCAGCCGGGTGATCCACAGCGGCTGGCGTTTGCCAAAACTGTCGCGGGGCAAGAGCAGGGCCCGTCCGGCCGCCTCGCGAAAGGCCGCGCCAAAAGCACCCGAGCCTTCCAGGCGCGCGCGTAAAAGTTTGCCCACGTCCCGGGACGGCACAGCCGACAACACGGCCAGGGGATCGATGTCGCCGGGCAGGGTCACGGCCACGCAGTCGTTGCCGGCAAAAACCGGGACCGGATGGCCGGTCAGCGCCTCCAGGGCGGTTTCCAGGGCCAGCCCGAGCGGCGCGGTGACGGCCAGTCCCAGGGGGGCATGGAGGATGACCTGATTGCCGGGCGCACCACCCGGGCCGGTGTCGGTCACTTCAATGAGCAGATGGCGGCTATGGGGCAGGGCCGCGCCGGTGGCTTCCTTCTGGCGGTGCAGATAGTCGACAAGGGCCCGGGCTGCAGCCGGCTCCAGGAAACAGTGCGTCTCCAGTTCCCGGACAAAGGCGGGATCGTCCAGCCGGGTGTCGGCTTCTTCCAGAAATTCACCGATACGGCTGGAAAAATGGCGGTCACGGGAGCGGGGATCGCCAAGCCAGAAGGGAGCCGGCACCGCCCCGGCCGGGGCCGGCGCGACAAAGACGTCGGCGTCGGTAATGCGCTCGATGCGCCAGTTTTGCGCCCCAAAGGCAAACACCTGCCCCAGGCGCGCTTCCCAGACAAACACCTCGTCGAGTTCGCCCAGGCGCGTGCCGAGATCCTGGCGGCGCAGGGCGTAGTAGCCCCGGTCGGCAATGACCCCGCCCGAGGCATAGAGCCTAAGGAGCGCCCCGGCCCGGGCCGAGGCCGTGCCGTCAAGGGCGTCGATGGCCACCAGCGGCGAGAGTTCGCGCAGGCGGGTGGCGGCATAGCGCCCGGCCAACATGCCAAGGGTCAGGTCAAAGGCCGTGCGGCCCAGGTCCCGGTAGGGCCAAGCACGGCGCACAGCCTGAAAGAGCGCATCCACGTCCCAGGTCTCGACCCCGAGCATGGCCACCAACACCTGGGCCAGCACATCGAGCGGGGCTTCCACCGGCCGAAGCGGCTCGATGTCCCGTTCGGCCGCCGCCTTGGCCATGACCGCCGCTTCGAGCAGGTCTTTTTCCGAGGTGGGAAGAAAAATCGCCCGGCTGACCTCGCCCACGCCATGGCCTGACCGGCCGATGCGCTGGACTGCCGCGCTCACCGTTGGCGGACATTCAATGAGCAGCACCTCATCCACCGAGCCGATGTCGATGCCAAGCTCCAGGGAATTGGTGGCCACCACCGCCTTAAGCTCCCCGGCCTTGAGCCGCGCTTCCACGGCTTGGCGCAGTTCCTTGGCCAGCGACCCGTGGTGGGCATGGGCAAGGGGTTCGTCCAGATCGGCGTTGACCAGCCGGGTGAGCTTTTCGCAAAGCTTGCGGCTGTTGACGAACACAAGCGTGGTGCGGTTGGCGGCGATGCGCCGGCGCACCCTGGCCGCAACCAGGGTCAGAAACGAGGCCTCCGGCGTCTCCCGCTCGTCCCAGGAGGCGTACTCCACCCGCAACTCCAGCCGCTTCTCGGCCGGACTGGCCACCACCGCCACCGGGCGCGGGACAAGCGCCCCGTCTTCCGTCCCGTTTAGCGGCTGCAGACCGCCGACCATGGCGGCAACGGTGGGGAGCGGCGACACCGTGGCCGAAAGGGCCACACGCTGGAATTCACCGGCCAGCAAGGCCAGCCGTTCCACTCCGGCCAGGAGAAACACGCCGCGCTTGGACCCGGCCACGGCATGGATTTCATCGAGAATGACCAGCCGCACCGCCCCAAGCATCCCCCGGCCGCCCTTGGAACTGAGGAGCAGATTCAAGGACTCCGGGGTGGTGATGAGAATTTCCGGGGGCTGGCGCAGCATCCGCCGCCGGGCATCGGCCGGGGTGTCGCCGGAGCGGATTTCAGCCCGTATGTGGGGGAAGGCAACGCCGGCAGCGGCAAAGGTCTGGCGCAGGCCGGCCAAAGGTCGCACGAGGTTGGCCCGCACGTCGCTGCCGAGAGCCTTGAGCGGCGAGACATAGACCACGCTGGTCTGGCCGGTGGGCCAGCGGCCGGTGGCCAGGGCGTCCAGGGCGGCCAGGAAGGCGGTCAGCGTCTTGCCGGACCCGGTCGGGGCCACGGCCAGGACGTGTTCGCCGGCCGCGATGTGCGGCCAGGCCCGAGTCTGGATGTCGGTGGGTTGGCCGACATGGCGGGTGAACCAGTCGGCCGTCAACGGATGAAAGGGCAGTGCCATGGCCGGAGTATGACCGGCCTGATGGCTTTTTCCAAGAGTTGCCGGGATGCTAGACTTAATTCAATTATTTTATATAGTTAATATAGTTTTGAACATGTTTGGAACAGTCTGGGAACACGATAGGCACAAGTCGTCCGCCTGTGGCCAAACAACGATATTGTTATTTTCATGTTTTATTAAAGTATGTTATGATAATTACGCACAAACAAGGAACAAAAAAAGAACATTTCCAGGTGGGTTGGCAACATGTTTTGCACAGGCAACGGCGGGATACGAACAGACAAGGAACAGGTGAAGAACAGCCCGGGCAGGAGTTCTGCACACTCAGGTGACAGGCCGGGATGCGTTACGAACAGGTTGGCAACAGCTCTGGGTGTGTTAGCGACTGGACAGGGGGCGTTACGAACAAATTGGCGACAGCGCTGGGTGCGTTAGTGACAGGCCGGTGACAGGCTGGGAACACGTTCTGCACACTCCCGCTGGTCCACACCATCCGGACGCCCAGCACCGGGCTGGTTGCTCCCCGGCTCAGCCGACATCCTCGCCGGGCTCGTCCATGATCGGCGTCACCCGGGCTACGACACCCCGGCCGCTTAAGTACGCGGCGTAGGACTCGGCCGCCTCCCGGTCGCCAAAGCTTCGCAGCACGAGCTGGGCCGTGTCGGTCTCGTCCCAGACCCAGACATATTCGTCAGGCACAATGGCCAGGAGCAGCAGTTCCTGGCGCAACCGGGTGCGCGAGCGTTCACGCTGCTCGAAATCATCGGCAGCATAGGGTCCGCCAACCGCCAGCACCCACCAGCCCGCATCGGTTTCCGTCATGCCCCCTCCCCTTTCCATGCAATATAAACAGGACCGCTACGCCAGCCAGGATCTCAGCCGCACCGGGCCAACAAGGGCATGCGTCCCTGGCTGGCCAACGCCGCAATTTCCGGCAAACAACACTCACCGGCAAACACAGGAATCACCCTGGCCGGGCAGCATGCCCGGCGCTCCCCCCACTCCCGGGCGATGAAAAAAGCACGGCCGCTCCCGCAGGAACAGCCGTGCCCTCAGTGGAACCGCCTAAAAAAATCAGGCCAGCATGTCGGCCATGGCGTAAAGCCGGCCTGGCTTCTGGGCGGCGATCCAGGGGACGGCGCGCAAGGCCCCCTGGGCCAGGGTGTCGCGGGTGTGCACCTGATGCTTCACCTCGATGCGCTCGCCCGGCCCAAAGAAATAGACGGTGTGGTCGCCCACCACGTCGCCACCGCGCAGTGAGGCCACACCAATCTCCTCGCTGGTGCGCGCCCCGATGATGCCGTCGCGGGTGTGGCGCTTGACCGTGTCATACGCCGCGCCGCGGGCCTCGGCCAGACACTGGCCAAGCTTGATGGCCGTGCCGCTGGGGGCGTCGACCTTCTTGTTGTGATGAATTTCCATCACTTCGAGGTTGTAGGCCGGTCCGAGCTTTCGCACGAGGTCGGGCAGGACGGAGAGCAGCACATTCAAGCCCACGCTCATGTTGGGGGCGAAAAAGATGGGCGTTTTGGTGGCCGATTCGGCCAGGGACGCAAGCTGTTCAGGGGTGAGCCCGGTGGTGCCGATGACCACCGGATTGCCCGAGGCCGCGGCGACCTTGGCCACATTGACCGAATTTTCCGGGGCGGTGAAATCGATGACCACCGCTCCCGGGCATTTGGCCAGCACCGTGGCCAGATCATCGCCCACTTCGCAGTTCAGATTGGCCAGATCGGCCGTGCAGCCCTTGCGCTCCAAGGCCCCGGCCAGCCGGAAGCTGGCCGGATCGGCCTGGACCAGCCGCACCAGGGTCGCGCCCATGCGGCCCAACGCCCCCATGATCACCACATCGCACACACTCATGTTTGCGCTCCTGCTGTTTGAAATTGCATCGCCGGCCTGCCTAGCAGATGCGCGGCAACTGTTCGCCCTCAAGCATCCCGAGCAGCCGTTTGCCGCCAAGAGGCGTGACCATGGCCACCTTGCCGGCGTGTTCGTCCGTCACCCGGCCAATGACCACGGCCCCGGTCCCCAGCGGATCGGCCTGCAAGACGGCCAAGGCCGCCTCGGCCTCGGCTTCGGGCAGGATGCACAGAAACTTGCCCTCGTTGGCCAGATACAGCGGGTCCAGCCCAAGCACGGCGCAACCGCCGGCCACGGCCGGATCGACCGGGATATCGGCCTGCATCAATTCAATGCCGACATTCGACTGGCCGGCGATTTCATTGAGCGTCGTGGCCAGGCCCCCGCGGGTCGGGTCGCGCAGCACATGCACGCCGGGCACGGCAGCCAGCAGTCGGCCCACAATGCCGCCCAGGGCGGCGCTGTCGCTGACCACCGGGGAATCAAAGGACAGGCCCTCGCGGGTGGACAGAATGGCCAGCCCGTGATCACCCATGCTGCCGGACACGATGACCACATCACCCAGGGCCGCCCGGTGGCCGCTGGGGGCCGGATCGACCATGATCTCGCCGATGCCGGTGGTATTGATGAAAATCTTGTCCGCCGCCCCCCGAGGCACCACCTTGGTGTCGCCGGCCACGATGCGCACCCCGGCCTGCCTGGCCGCCTCGCCCATGGAGGCCACGATGCGGGCCAGATCATCCATGGGCAGTCCTTCTTCCAGGATGAAACCGCAGGTCAGATACAAGGGGCGCGCCCCCATCATGGCCACATCGTTGACCGTGCCGTGCACAGCCAGGGAGCCGATGTCGCCGCCCGGGAAAAAGATGGGATCGACCACGAAACTGTCCGTGCTCATGGCCACCGGCCCGGTCAGGGACAACACGGCCGCATCGTCCATACGGGCCAGGATGTCGTTGCCGAGATACTTGAAGAAAAGGTCGGCCACAAACCGGTGGGAAGCCCGGCCGCCGCTGCCGTAATCGAGCAAAACCTTGTCCATGTATGTATACACCTTTGCAAGTGATGCGTGAAGGAGACATGCCTCCGGCGGCCAAAGGGGTGACCCCTTTGGAAACCCACTCAAATTTCGTAGCGTTGTGCGCGTCTCGGCGGTCTTTTACTCGTCGACTTGGTTGCGCGCCCAATCAAATAAAAGTCACCCCAGTGGAATTCCAATGGACACTGCCCGTTGGCCACCGGGGCAACGGGGATTCACGTCAAGAGCAACGTCTTTCCCGTTCCCGCTCACCATCGTGGTAACGCCACTCCCCTTACCCCATTTGGGGGGTCCGGGGGCCTCAGGCCCCCGGCCGCCGGAGGCACTCTTCTCTTTTCTCTTAAACACTTATAAATCAAGCTTATACTTATAAAAAGCGGCGCAGCCGCCTTCGGTGGAGACCATGCACGGCCCCACGGGCGTGGCCGGGGTGCAGGCCTTGTCAAAAAGCGGGCACTCGTTGGGGGCCATCTTGCCTTTGAGCACTTCGCCGCAGCGACAGCCGGCCAGGGGCGGGGTCTCCTTAAGGGCCACGCCAGGCAGGCCCAGGGCGTCGAAGGCGGCGAACTCCGGACGAATGGCCAGCCCGCTGCCGGGCAGCAGCCCAAGGCCGCGCCACAGGGCGTCGACCGGCATGAATACCTCGTCCATGACCGCCCGGGCCACGGGATTGCCGTCATCGGCTACCACCCGGGTGTAGGCATTGACCACGGCCGGCTGGCCGCTTTTGCGCATGGCCACAATTTCCAGGAGGGCCGAAAGGATGTCCAGCGG
Organism: Desulfovibrio sp. DV; assembly: GCF_001936595.1. Lineage (GTDB taxonomy): Bacteria > Desulfobacterota > Desulfovibrionia > Desulfovibrionales > Desulfovibrionaceae > Solidesulfovibrio. Next base: position 72,873 of record NZ_MLBG01000001.1, on the reverse strand, counting down.
CTCAAACCCGGTGATGACCGCCGGCAGGCCGCAACGCTCGGCCAGAAAGGCGTACGGGGCCGCGCCGATGATGGCCGAGACGTGGCCGGGCAAAATGAAGGCGTCGATATTGATGTCGGGATCGGCCAGCAAAGCGTGCAAGGCGGGCGGAACCAACTTGTGGAAACACAGCACCCGGAAGTTTGTAAGCTGTTGTTCGCGGGCCAGCCGGATGGTGGCGGCCACGGCCGGGGCGGTGGTCTCAAAGCCGACGCCCAGAAAGACGACCGTGCGCCCGGGGTTGGCCGCGGCCACGGCCAGGGCGTCCACGGGCGAATAGACCACCTCGATGCGCGCCCCGTCGGCCTGGGCGGTCTTGAGGCTTTTGCCCTTGGGACCGGGCACGCGCATGAGATCGCCGAAGGTGGCGATGATGACATCGTCGCGGCCGGCCAGTTCCAGGAAACAGGCCACTTCCGATTCGTGGGTGACGCAGACCGGGCAGCCCGGCCCGGTCACGTGGGTGATGGTGGCCGGCAGCAGGCTGCGCAGCCCGGACTGGAAGATGGACACGGTATGGGTGCCGCAGACTTCCATGAACCGAAACGGCTCGGTGGCCTCGGCCCGCAGCCGATCCAGGAGCGCCCGGCACAGGGCCGGGTCCTTGAAGGCGTCAAATGAGTTCAAGGCCCAACCCTTCCTGAAAAAGCTTGATGGTCTCCAGGGCATCGTCCCGGTCCAGACGGCGGATGGCGAAGCCGGCGTGGACAATGACGAAGTCGCCTACGGCCGGGGCCGCGTCGATGAGGTCCAGGCGCACCTGGCGGGTCACGCCGCCGATCTCGACATCGGCTATTTTATCATGGATGGCAGTAACTTCCATGGGAACGGCAAGACACATGGGGACCTCCGGGGCTGGCGGTTGGCGGCAGGCGGCAAGGCAGGCCGTGTGCGGGACATATGCGCACGGAAACAGAACTTGTCAAAAACCGTGGAGTGTTACGCGCCCTCGCCGATTTCAACAACGTCCAGGGCCTTGAAACACTTGGGCGGAATCAACTCCTGATGCACGGCAAACCGGGCCTTGTTGACGGCCTTGTCGGCATCCTCGGCCGCCACTTCGACATCGCCGGAAACCGGCCTTTCGATCTTGGTGCGGTAGCTGACCTCGTAGGTTTCCGGAGTGTCGAGCGGCCGGATGGAGAGCGGCTCGTAGTGAAAATAGGGTTCGTCGGTGCGGGCTGTGGGATGGAGTTTGGCCTGGACAGCGAACATGGCCTGCCCCTTGCCCGAGGCTGTGACCACCTCAACGCCTTCCCGGGCTTCCAGGAGCTTGGTCTCGTAGCGGACGCGAAACTTTTTCATGCGATTTCCCTGCCGGCCCGGCCATGGGCCACGCCGGCCTTTGCTTTTTTCCCAGGGGTTGGTATCAGGACCGAGGCCGGGAGCGAACCGTTTTTTTCAGACACGCCCGGCATCCTCATGCCCAAACGCACCCAGACACCCCTTGCCGCGTCGGATTCGGCGCAACCACCCGAGCCGCCGGCCCGGCTGCCGGCCGACATGCCCCGGGTTTCGGCCGTTCCGACCGATGCCGAGTGCCGGATGTTGTGGGACGCTTACGGCATGTTGCCCAATATCCGGGTCCACAGCGAACTGGTGGCCTGCGTGGCCACGGCCCTGGCCAAAATGGCGTTGCAGGCCGGCCTTGCGGTCAATGTGGCCGAAGTCCGCGCCGCGGCCCTGCTCCACGATCTGGCCAAGACCTACACCATCAGCCACGGCGGCAACCACTGCCAGCTTGGTGCGGCCTGGGTGCAGGAAACGACCGGCAATCCGGCCCTGGCCCAGGGGGTGCTGTGCCATGTCTCCTGGCCCCACCCCATCGATTTGCGGGCCGATTTCCTGCCGCTCACGCTTATTTACAGCGACAAGCGGGTCAAGCACAACCAGATCGTTCCCCTGGAGTCCCGGTTCGACGATCTGCTCATACGCTACGGCACGACGGAATACATCCGGACCCGCATCCGCGAGTCCTTCACCCAGGCCGAGGCCATCGAACGGGCCCTGGCCGAAACAGTGGGCATGGACATCCATGAAAGTACTTTTGGTTGCGGGCGGCTGGTCGAGTGAACGGGTGGTGTCGCTGTCCGGCGCCGCGCAGATCGAAAAAGCCCTGGCAAGCCTTGGCCACGAGGTCGTCCTCCATGATCTGTCCCGGGATTTCCCGGACTTTGTCCGTACAGCCAAGACCTGCGATTTCGCGTTTCTAAGCCTGCACGGCGCGCCGGGCGAGGACGGACTGCCCCAGGCCCTGCTCGACGCCGCCGGGGTTCCCTATCAGGGCAGCGGTCCGGCCGGGTCGTTTCTGGCCCTTTCCAAGGCCGCTTCCAAGCAGCTTTTCACCGAGGCCGGCCTGGACACGCCGCGCTGGACCTTTTTGCCGCGCGGCAGCGCCACGGATACGCAGCCCGACTTTCCACTGCCCTGGTTTGTCAAACCCAATCTTGGCGGCTCGAGCATCCTCATGACCCTGGTGCGGGAGGCACACGAACTGCCGGCCGCCCTGGCCCGGATTTTCGAGGCCGGCGATGACGCGCTTATTGAAGAGGGTCTGGCCGGGCCGGAACTGACCTGTGCGGTGCTTGGCGACGTGGCCCTGCCGCCCATCCTCATTCGTCCCAAGGCCGGGGAATTTTTCGACTATGTCAGCAAATACGAACCGGACGCGGCCGAGGAAATCTGCCCGGCCCCGGTGGCCCCGGCCGTCACCGAGGCCCTTGGCCGCATCAGTCTGGCCGCCCATGCAGCCCTGGGGCTTTCCGGCTACAGCCGGTCAGACTTCATTTTGACCGAAAACGGCCTGAAACTCCTGGAAGTCAACACGCTTCCGGGCATGACGCCGACCAGCCTCCTGCCCCGTTCGGCCAGGACCGCCGGGCTGTCTTTTTCCGACCTCATTGCCCGACTGATTGAACTTGGCCTTGCGCACCGGGCCAAGAGGCCTTAAGTGAGCGCTGCACCCGGGGACACCCGGTCTTTACCCCGGCCCCATTCCGATATACCCTGCCGCCGGCCGCAAGCAGCGGCCCATAGCGCATACGCTCGGAGACACGCATGAAAGCCATCCTGGCCCTCGAAGACGGCACCTTGTTTCACGGCCACACTTTTACCGGCGAGGGCACCGCCGGGGGCGAAGTCATCTTCAACACCGGCATGACCGGTTACCAGGAAGTGCTCACCGACCCGTCCTATACCGGGCAGATGGTGTGCATGACTTATCCCCATGTCGGCAACTACGGCATCAACCCCGACGACGTGGAATCGGCCCACATCCGCGTGGCCGGATTCATCGTCAAGGAATGCTGCAAGGAGCCGTCCAACTGGCGCTCCACCATGACCCTGCCCGACTATCTGACCAGCCAGGGCATTACCGGCATCGAAGGCATCGACACCCGGGCGCTCACCCGCCATCTGCGCCTGCACGGGGCCATGCGCGGCTACATCTCGACCGACGTGTCCGATCCCCAGCGCATCGTGGACGCGGCCAAGGGCCTGCCGTCCATGGAAGGCCTGGGGCTGGCCGACCGGGTATGCTGCGACGCGCCCTTCACCTGGACGGGTTCGGCCATGGTCCCGGCCACAATCGTCGACGGGACCTATGCCTGGCCCGGAACCGGACCGAGACTCGTGGTCTTTGACATGGGCATCAAGTGGAACATCCTGCGGTTGCTCACGGCCCAGGGGTTCGACATGCTGGTCGTGCCCTACACCACCTCGGCCGAAGCGGTGCGCAAGCTCGGCCCGGACGCCATCTTCCTGTCCCCCGGACCCGGCGACCCGGCCGCCCTGACCGATCTGGTCCACACCACCTCGCTTTTGGTCAACGACTACCCCCTGGCCGGCATCTGCCTGGGCCATCAGCTCCTGGGGCTGGCCCTTGGCGGACGGACCTTCAAGCTCAAGTTCGGACACCATGGCCTCAATCATCCGGTCAAGGATCTGGAGACCGGACGCATTGAAATTTCCTCGCAAAACCACGGTTTTTGCGTGGACATCGAAAGCCTGTCCGACGTAGAGTTGACCCACGTCAACCTAAACGACAATACACTTGAGGGCTTTGCCCACAAGACAAAGCCTGTCATCGCCATCCAGTACCATCCGGAGGCAGCGCCGGGGCCACATGACAGCCGCTACTTCTTCACCCGTTTCCGCAACCTCGTGCGCCGGGAGACGGGCAAATAACCACGAGCGCCGTCACGCCGGGGATCAATGTCCGCTGAACTGACCAAAGCCCGGTCGCAGATCAACAAGGTCGGGACGTACCTCAAGCAGGCCAAACCCCTGCCAGCCGTCTCGGCCTTGTATGAAGCCGTTGCTGCGGTCATGCGCACACCGCTTATTCGCTCCGAGAAAGAAGAATTTTCCAAGATCATCACGGATGCGGTGCTGCACTTAAACGGCGACCGCAACCTGCGCAAGGTCTATCCGCTCATCCTTGACTACAAGCCGGGCAGCGAGAAAGAGTTGATCGAACAGCTCCTCAATGTGCTGACCGAGCTTCAGGCCACGGCTGTCGAAGAAGCCAAAGACATCATGGCCGACATGGAGAATCGCATCGAGAAGGGGCTGGCCGAAGGCAAGCTTCTTATCGAGGAAAAGCGTGTCGACGAAGCCAAGATCCTGCTGGAAAAGCTGGCCCGGGAACATCCCCGCGACGCCGACCTGCGCGCCCGTATCGCCGAGCTTTTCATCGGCGGGGGACTCTTCGAGGAGGCCTTCACCTATCTTGACGAGGCCATCGAACTCTCGCCGGACCAGATCCACCATTACAATCGCATCGCCATTGTTTTGCGCAAGCTGCGCAAATTCGACATCGCCGAGAAGTATTTCATGCGGGCGGCGGAGTTCGCCAAGTCCGACCCCAATCTCTATTTCAATCTGGGCCGGCTCTACGTGGACTGGGAACGCTGGGACAAGGCCGAGAAAGCCTCACGACTGGCCCTTCGCCTGTCCCCGGAATTTGTCGAAGCCCGCAAACTTCTCAACTACTCCCTCAAAAAACAAGGCAAAGAGCCCGAAACGGCCTGACCCCTCGCCCGCCCTATCGCAGCACACGGTTCCCGCCGCCCCCCGTGCGGGAGGCGGCGGGAAGCCAATGTTCAATTCCCCCTAGTCGCCCTTGACCGTCTTATAGGTCACAAGCTCCGGCACTCCCCAGGCCGGAGCCAGCCGCTCCAACTCAGCCCGCGGCAACTGCACCAAAAGCGGTTTTTCGACGCGTCCATCCAGGCCAGTACCGCCTGCATGGCCGGCTCGTTCATGGCCGTGCAGCCGACCGTGGGCGCGCCCGGACGACGCCACAAATGAAAAAAGATGCACGATCCCGCACCGGGCTGGGTATCCGGGGCGTTGTGGTCGACCATAAGGCCGTAGCGGTACAGCCCGTCCGGCCGCAGCATCCGGTCGGGTGCAGTCCAGTCCACCTCCGCAACCGTATTTTCGTCCACAATGCGGTTGTACCATTTGGAATTGATGGTTTCCACGCACACCGTCTGGCCCGTGACCCGGTGCATGGGCATCTTCGTCGGCTGCCAGGTATCCTCGGGACGGTAGGCAAAGGCCGTGCTGAAGGTGAATACCCCGGCCGGCGACCGGCCATCGCCCTCCACCTTGGTCGGACCATCCCCCGGGACCGCACGGTGCAGTCCCCGGCCCCAGGCCAGACCGTTCTTGCCCAGGGTCACGGCCACGTCGTCGCCGACCGGCCGCCAACTCCCGCCCCCCTGGCGCTCGAAACGGCGCAGGCGGGCCTGATTGTCGTTGAAGCTCTCAGCCACCACCAGGACGAGCTGGCTCGAACCGGCCAGTGGGGAGGGGCCGACAGCCAACGGCTGTTGCGCCGTGGGCCGGGCAGCCGGGGCAGCCGTAGTCTGTCCGGTCCGGCAGGCAGGCAAAAGCAGGGTGGCAACGGCAATGAGCGCGGCAAGCATACGGGTATCAAGCATAATGGATCTCCGGGATATGATCTGTCAGGACAACCAACGAGACCCGACCCTACGCCAAGCCAGCCGCTGTTGGGAAGCCTGGGGTTTCAAAAAGCCCTTCTTTTCCGGGGCTGCCGTGTTTGGAATCAACGTGTGGCGAGGCCACTGCCCGACCACTCTTGACTTCAGAGTGCGCTATGGCATGGTCAAAGAATAACGAGCCTGCTGCCGGCCTGAGGCAGTGACGCATCCGCCAAGAGGTATGGAGCATTGCATGATCGCATGGGACGAATCTCTGGCTGTCGGTGTCGATGAAATCGATGCCCAGCACCAATCCATCATTGCCCTTATAAACGATTTAGCCACCCGCAAAAACCAGGCGGACGAGGCCACAACCACCCAGGCCCTGCATTTTCTACGCAATTATCTACACGACCATTTCGAGCTTGAGACGGAACTCATGCTGGATATGGGCTACCCGGACCTTGAAGCCCATCGCCAACAGCACGAGCTTTTCGTCAATCACATCATTTTTTTTGAAATCGAGAAAGAATTTGGAGTGGTAAGCGAGCAGATGCTGGCTGACATCCTGGCTTTTCTCAAGGATTGGTTCCTCAGCCACATCCAGCGTGAAGACAAGGCGCTGGGACGGTTCGTCCGGACCCAGGCTCTTTCCGGCTAACCCCCATTTTTCCCGCCATATCTGACAGCGCATCCGGCCCGTCGCCCCCCAGGCGGCGGGCCGGATACGTTCGTGTCCAGGCCCGGCCTTCGCCCGGCTTCTGCCCGGGGCTGTGCCGGGCACCGCCAGCGTAGGAAAGGGAACCTTGCGACGTCGCCAGGAAAGGGCCGGCGACAAGCAGCCGGGGCCACGAGCCCTGGGCATCTCCCGGACAAGGGCAAAGCCCGTCAGCTCAGGCCAGCGACAACAGCAACTCGGCCACCTTGCGGCTGTCGGCCTGGCCGGGATTGTCCTCCCGGGCCAGGGGCACATCCACGACTTCCACGCCAAGACGCCGGATGGCGGCAATATCCAGGGGAGCGTCGTAGTGTGCGCCCTTGCTGTCCACCACAACGAAGTGCAGGAGGTCCTCGCGCCGGCAGGACCGGGTGCAGCCGGTTTGCAAGGCCTCAAGAAGCCGGGCTGTCTGTCCGGCCACGGTCATTCCTTGCTGCTCGGGGTCATGGCCGAGGTTTGGGATGTAGACCTTGGGACAGTTGGTGGCCACGACCGCGTCGCCGACGCCCTGGGGCAGCAGGTTGGCCAGCAGGCTCGAATAGAAGCTGCCGTAGGGATAGCAGATGACGTCGGCCTGCCGGATGAGTTTGTCGGTCTTTTCCCGGATGCGCACGGTGACCGGGGTCGGGTCGTCAAGGGTGGCCGTCAGCCACAGCCGGGTGATGGGCGAGGCGATGGGGGCGGCTTCCTTGCCGGTCATGCAATGCTGGCCGAGAAGGACCTGGCCGTCGGCCAGTTCGCAAGCCAGATGCAGGTCGGCATTGACAATGGGCCGCACCACGCCCCGGGCTTCCACCAGTTGCATGAAGAGGTAGATGACCGGGTCGAGCATCCGGTTGTAATTGAAGTAGCCGCCGGTCAGGATGCAGTTGCCGATACTGGCCCCGCGCAGATCAAAGTCCTTGGGGCGGCGCGCCTCGAAAAAGCGCAGATGGGTGCGGATGATCTTGCGCAGCGGATCGGGCACCCGCCGGATAAGGGGGTCCTCGCCATTGATCAGGCGGCCGAGGCGGGCGGCCAGTTCGTCCGGGGAGGCGTCTTTGGGCAGGCGAAAGGCAAAGAGGTCGAACACGGCCGGGTTGCCGGTGATGGAGCGGTCGGCCAGGGCCATGATGCGATTGCGCAGATCGCCCACGGCCGGCATGGCAAAGGCCCGGCGCAGCACGGCCGAGGAGCCGCCGGAATCAAAGGGCGTGATCAGATGGATGGATTTGGCGGTGTATTCGATCAGGGTTTCACTGAGATGGCGAAGGGCCGTGCCGCCGCTGAAAAAAAGGAGCCTTGGCCCGAGCTCCGGGCGCGACGGTAAAGCGCGGCCCGCGACGGATCGGGTAAACGGACGGTCCGGGTGATGGTCACCCGGGGGTGGCTTTGCTCTCTGGCACGACGGTTCCTTTCTGGCAATGCGGGTCCGCTGTTGCGGACGGCAAACGAGTTATGCGCCCTGGGCCAGGGCGTCCAGGCACAGGGCGGCAGCCCGGGAAAAATCCACGCCGCCGGTCACGGCCAGGACCGGGCACTGGCCAAGCAGGGCCAGATAGTCGGCATGAGCGGCCGGACGGGGACCGTGCCCGAAGAGCACGCCCAGGTCCTTGGCCAAAGCCGGCAACAGATCGCTGCGGCTGGAAAGCGTGGTCCACTTCGCCTGCATCTCTCCGCCGTCGGGTTTCCAGGCCAGGACCACCAGGGCGGCCAGTCTGGCCCGCAGCCGCACCCGTCCCGGACCGAAGCAAGCGGCGATGGGCGCATCGTATTTGCGTTCAAGCTCCCACAACTCCCGGCTGGGCAGCCCGGCATAGGCAACGCGCTCGTCGTCGGAAAGAAGGCTGTGCAGCCTGTCGTTGGCCAGGATCGTGCCGGGGTTGACCCGGGGAGGCCGGGCGATGCCGGTGAGGTAGAGGCCCGAGGCATCGGCGTTGACGAGAGCCCGGTCGTTGGTGAGAAAATCCGCGCCGTGGCGCATGATCTCCAGGGCCAGGGTGGATTTGCCGGCTCCGGCAAAGCCGGAAATGGCCAGGCCGGCCGAGGCGGTGGCCACCCCGGCGGCGTGGAGCAGACGCGCTCCCCGGCACAGTTCAAAGTCGGCCAGACGGGCGTTTATCGCGTTGACCACCTGCTGCGGCTGCCCGGCGCATGGTCCGAGGACGCAGTTGCCGGCCTGGCCGAACACGAGCCACAGGCCGGTCCGACGCTTGCGCACGATCCGGCCGTCGGGCAGGTCAACGTATTCTTCCTTGGCTCCGGCCTCGCCGTGCCGCACAAAGGGCAACTCAAACCCGGGGGAGTTCCCGTCAATGGCAGACACCACCACATCGGGCGCGCCCCCGTCGCCGGCGAATTCCGCATAATGGCGGGCCAGGGCCTCGGCCAGGGCCGGGCTGTTGGTGCCAACGGCCAATCGGACCCCGGCCAGAAGCAGATCCAGGGTATAGGGCAGAGCCATCCGGCTGGCCGCAATCACAGCGGCGCAGGTTGCCGGGGCATGGCCCGTGGTGTGATCGGCGTTCACGGTTAACGAGGCTGGCATTTCTGGCTGAGGATGACGCCCTTGACGATAAAGACCAGGATTTCGCCGAGGTTGGCGGCATGGGCGGCCATGCGTTCAAAACTGCGGCAGGCCAGGATGGCCCGCACGCCGGTCTCGGGGGTGGCCTGGCACTGGGACAGGGCCTCGGTGATGCAACGCATGGCGGAAACCGCCAATTCACGAGCCCGCTCATCGAAACGGCACACTTCCATGGCCGCGTCCACGTCGTCATCGACAAAGGCCCTGGTCGCCAGGGCGAACATGGCGGCCACATGGTCGGAAAGCGCCACCAGCATCCCGTCGCAATCGCCCGGCAGCCCGGCCCCGGCCAGCGCCCCCTCGGCAATATTGACGGCCTCGTCAGCCAGCCGTTCCAGATTGATCACCACCCGGGCATAGCCGACAATGCGGCGCAGATCCAGGGCTACGGGTTGTTCCAGGGCCAGAAGCTTGAGGCAGGCCTCATCGATGTCGCAGGTATTCTGGTTGATGGCCCGGTCGGCCTCGATGACCTGTCTGGCCAGGGCCAGATCTCGGCCGAGATAGGCGGCCACAGCGCCCTGGCGGGAGGCCTCGGCTTGGCCGCACAGGGCAACGACACGCCCCTTGAGGGCCTCCAACTCGGCATGAAAATGGGCTCTGGTTTCCATTGCTGCACTCCCGACGTCTGGGCGTCTCTCGTTTGGCGTCACGGACAGGACCAAAGAGAATCGGACGCGGCCTAGCCGAAACGGCCGGTCACGTAGTCTTCGGTCTGCTGGTTGGCCGGACGGGTAAAAATGGCTTCAGTGGGGCCGACTTCGACGAGTTTGCCCATGTAGAAAAAGGCGGTGAGGTCCGAGACCCGCGCTGCCTGCTGCATACTGTGGGTGACGATGACGATGGTGTAGTTGCGCTTGAGTTCGGCGATCAGCTCTTCGATCTTCTGGGTGGCGATGGGGTCAAGGGCCGAGGCCGGTTCGTCCATGAGGAGCACTTCCGGCTCCAGGGCCACGGCCCGGGCGATGCACAGGCGCTGCTGCTGGCCGCCGGACAGGCCCAGGGCCGAGTCGTACAGCCGGTCCTTGACCTCGGTGAAAAGGCCGGCCGAAATCAGGCTCTTTTCCACCTGGGCGGAAATGAAATTGCGATCGGTCACCCCGCCCACCCGCAGCCCGTAGGCCACGTTTTCAAAGATGGTCTTGGGGAAGGGGTTGGGTTTTTGAAAGACCATGCCCACCTTGCGCCGCAGTTCGACCACATCGAGGCTTGGCACGTTGACCTTGACGCCGTCGAGCAGCACGGCCCCTTCGGTGCGCGTGCCGGGGATGAGATCGTTCATGCGGTTTAGGCACCGCAGGAATGTGGATTTGCCGCAGCCCGAAGGACCGATCAGGGCCGTGACCTGATGTTCGGGGATCTCGAGATTGATGCCTTCCAAAGCCCGGAACCGGCCGTAATAGAAATCCAGGGTCTCGGCGGCCATTTTGACGCTCTGCTGCATGGGGCAAGCCGTCCTTGCGCGATGTGCCCGTACGGTCCGAAGACCGGCCCGGCCGTACTCCGTATGCAGCCTGCCCATGACGATCGCGCCATGGCTTTGTGGCAAACCGGTGACAATCGGCAACAGCCCGGGAAATCAGACCTTCGCGCCAAGAGGGGCCCGCCGGTCGCGCACATAGGAGTTGCCGGGTTTGGTCTTGGCGAATTTTTTCACTTCAGCCACCCGCTGGCTGAACTCCTCGGTGCTGAAGGGAATCTCAAAAGCACAGTCCACAATGCCCATGGACAGCGAGACCAGCGGGAACATGCCCGGCGTGCCGTCCCGGGCCTTGCCGGAAATGGCTCCCCTGATCTGATCCTCCGGGGAATAATGGCCGAGAATGGCCCGGGCAAAGGCTTCGATGGTCTGCCGGCACAACGGCTCAGCCTCCTGCCGGGGGGTGATGCAGACAAAATCATCGCCGCCGACATGGCCCAGGAAACAGTCCGGCCGGCCGTGCAGGGCCTCGGCCAGGACCCTGGCGGTCAGCAGGATGACCTTGTCGCCGTTGGTGAAGCCGTAGGCGTCGTTGTAGACCTTGAAATGGTCCAGATCGACATACACGCAACTGACCGGCAGGGCGATTTTGGCCCGCCGGTTCACTTCCTGCTCAATGGCCATGTTGCCGGGAAGACCGGTCAGGGGATTGGAGCCCTTGGCCAACTCCACCTGCACCTGGGCCAGGGAATCGAGCATTTTTTGCACTGACACCGTCCCGACCAGGAGCCCCTCGGCATCCACCACCACAATGTCGTCATAGACCATGGAAGCCTCGCGGTTCATGGCCTGCCGGGCCACGGCTTCCACGGCCTGGGTGGCCTCGGCCAGGAGCGGACGCGGATTCATGATCCGCGTGACGGACTTGTGGGCGAAAAGCGAGTTGCCGTAACGGGTGCTCAGCCGCCGATCAAGGTGGTAGTTCATGACAATACCGACCGGCCGGCGGTTGGACGCCACCACCACATTGGTCATGGGCGGCCGCTCGCCGAGAAGCTCCTTGACCTCGTCCACCGTGGTCTGGGTGTCCACGGTGAGGCATTCATCCGCCAGCTTGCCGATGGGAGCCGAACACTGCCGGGCCACGCCGCCGAGGATGTCGAAACTGGCTTTGGGCGGCAGCTCCCCGACGGTCTCGGATTTGGGGCAGGCCGGATCGCCGAAATGCGGGCCAAGGGCCGCAGCAACGCCCATGGAAGCCACCGTGGACAGGGCCAAGTCGGATGCCACGCCGCCAACGGCCATCCGCGCCCCGATCTTGTCCGCCAAAAGGGCGAGGGTTTCGAGCATCACCCGTTTGAAGGGATTGGCCTCAACCGCCTCGGCCAATCCCGGGCAGGTCTTGATCCAGTCGGGCCTGGCCCGGGACAGGAGCAGCAAATTGGAAGCCCCGCCGCCCACGTCGTCGGCAGCCAGCTCAAATCCGGCGGCCCGGTGGGCCTCCAGGCGCTCAAACAGGCAGGACAGCTCTCCTGGCCCGCTTGTTTCGGACAGGGACAGCACCACATTGGCCGGGCCAAGGCCCAGGCGTTCCAACGCCGCAACCAACCGGGCCGGAGCAAAGGCCGGATCGTCAAGGCTGGCGTGGCGGATGGGCAGGAAGAGCTTCTGGCGTTCGGCAACCGTCCCCAGGTGGGCCAGAGCCAGTTCCCGAAAGACCCGGTCAAGCGACGCCTCCTCGCCGCACTGGACGGCAAAGTCCCACAGGAGCAGGGGATCGGCAAAGGGACCACCGGCATCCCCGCGGATCGAGACCTCCCAGCCAAGGACCCCTGCAGCCGACAAATCGGCCACGGGCTGGTAGCGCACATCAAGTTCGCGGGCGGCCAGGAGGCGTTCGAAGGTCTGGTGGAGCTGGCAGCGCTCGGCGTCGAATTCGTTTTTGCCCATGCACTGGGCCTGGCACAGGGCCTTTAGAATATGATGCGGCCCCGGCTCGCCAGAGCCGGCGTCCAGGCGGGCGTAGCCGATGTCCACTGCCAGATGGCGACCGGCCATATGGGTGAAACGGCGGGACAGGGTGTCTGACAGGCCTGCTCGGAAGGCGGAAAAGGAGGCCAGCACCCCGCCGCCATCGCCGGGACAGGACCGGGGCGAAAAAAAACAGGCATGGGCCGCCACCCCGGTCTCCTGGAGCCGCAGCAACGCACAGTCCGGAAAATAGCGGGCAAAGCCCTCTCGCACGGCTTCGGCCAGCTGGCGCAGGATCTCGTAGCCGGCCTGCAGGTCGATCTCGGGCAGTATCCGGGAAAATGCGGCAATCTCGACCGTGACGACCCCGATATCGGCCCCGGCCCGAGGGCCAAGCTCACGGCACAAGCCGGCCGGACCGGCCAGGCACTGCGCTTCCCCGTCCGCCGGGCCGCTTCGGGGCTCCGGACGCGTCTCAAGCGCCCCTTTGACGTAGTGCGTCGTCTCACTTGTCCATTCCATGCAGGCGTCTCTCTGGGACGGGACGTTCACATCCATCCCGGAACATCGGGAGCAGATCAGCGGGAATGGCGGGAGACAATGCACGTCAGCAAAAGCTCGGCCACCTCTTCCCGGGAGGATTTCGTCTCGGCCAGACGGCAATACTCTTTGGCCAGACGGCCCTCCCCCAGCGACATCAAGACCGCGCGGCCTTCCCGCAACAGGTCGCGCCGCTCGGCCTCGGACAGCTCCGGCCTCTCCCTTCTGCTTTCCATGATCCCCACATGGAGCATGGCGCGGCCCCGGGCAAGCGACATTTCCGTGACAAATGACGAAACCGCGTCAACAAAACTGCGGCCAAACGCAATCCGAACGAAACGCTGGCGGCGCTACAAGCCGCAAACGAGGACGTTGCCCGGCCAGGCACCGCCCGCCCAAGGAGCAGCCATGAAAATCGACCTGCACGTGCACTCCAAGTTTTCCACCCGCCCTTCCCAGTGGGTTTTGCAAAAGCTCAACTGTCCCGAGAGCTTCACCGAACCCCTGCGCATTTATGAGGAGGCCCGGCGCAAAGGCATGGGACTGGTGACCATCTCCGACCACAACCGCATCGAGGGCGCGCTGTCCATCGCCCATCTGCCGGGTACGTTTATCAGTGAAGAAATCACGTCGTATTTTCCGGAAGACCGCTGCAAGGTGCATGTGCTGGTCTTTGACATTGACGAGGGAAAACACCGCGAATTTCAGCGGCTGCGCGAAAACATCTACGATCTGGTCGATTATCTGCGCCAGGAAGGTATCCACCACGCCGTGGCCCACCCGCTGTTCGGGGTCAACGACCGGATTACCGTGCCCAATTTCGAGAAACTGCTGCTGCTGTTTCGCAACTTCGAGATCAACGGCGCCCGCGACGCCTGGCAAAACGACTGTCTGCGCGACATCATCCCCAACCTCGACGCCGAAACCATCTGGCGGCTGGCGGAAAAATACGGCATCGATCCGGGCTACACCCAGCCCTGGCGCAAGAATCTCATCGGCGGCTCCGACGACCACAGCGCGCTTACCATCGCCTCCACCTACACCGAGGTGGACGGCGCAGCCGATCTGCCCCAGTTCCTCGACGGCCTGGAAAACGGCGCGGCCAGCGCCCGGGGAGCCTCAAGCACCCCGCGCACCATGGCCCGAAACCTCTACAGCATCGCCTACCAGTACTACAAACACCGCTTCGGCATCGACCGGTTCCTGGACAAGGACGTGACGCTCAAGGTCGTGGACCGGTTCCTCGAACCCGGCGTCCAGGCCAATGTCGGGCTGGCCTTCCGCCTGCGCACCCGCATCGCCCGGGGGCTGTCCCGGCGGCGGCCGAGCGCCAGCACACCGCTTCGCGACCTCATCCGCATGGAAACGGAGTCGCTCATCCGGGCCGACTCCACCCTGATGGAATTCGCCCAGGCCGGGGTGTTAAACGGCGAAAACCTGGAAAACGGCTGGTTCTCCTTCGTCAACCGGGCCACCAACCGGGTGGCCTCGCACTTCGCCGGCACGCTGCTCGACCATGTCAGCGGGGCCAACGTCTTTGACATCTTCGGCACGCTCGGTTCGGCCGGGGCGCTTTACACCATGCTCGCCCCCTACTTCCTGGCCTATTCCATCTTCACCAAGGACCGCCAGTTCAGCAGCGAGGCGAGAAAGGCGCTCACCGGCAAAAACGGCAAGGACGACGGCGTGCGGGTGGCCCATTTCACCGACACCTTCCACGAAATAAACGGCGTCTCCGGGACGCTGCGCCAGCAGGCCGAACTGGCCATCAAGACCGGCAAGACGCTCAGCATCGTCACCTGCGACCACGGCCCCCGCGTCTTCGAGCCAGGGGTGCAGAACTTCAAACCCATTGGCGTCTATCATCTCGACGAATATCCGGAACAGACGCTTTTCTATCCGCCGCTCCTTGAAATGCTCCACTTCGTCTACGCCGGCAATTTCACCCGTATCCACTCCGCCACCCCCGGTCCCATCGGGCTGGCCGCCCTTTGCATCGCCAAGACCCTTCGCCTGCCCATCTACGGCACCTACCACACGGCCCTGCCCCAGTACGCCCAGATTCTCACCGGCGATGAGGCCATGGAAGACCTGACCTGGAAATTTATCATCTGGTATTACAACCAGATGGATCTCGTCTATGTGCCCTCCAAGGAAACCGGCCGGGAACTGGAGGAAAAGGGGCTTGATCCGGCCAAATTGCGACTCTTTCCCCGAGGCGTGGACGTGGGCCGGTTTTCGCCGGAAAAACGCAGCGAGGCCGTGGCCGAGCGTTTCGGCCTGGGCAGCGGGCCGCGCATCCTCTACGCCGGCCGGGTGTCCCGGGAAAAAGACCTGCATCTGCTGGCCGTGGCCTTTCGCCGTCTGACCGCGATCCATCCCGACGCGGTGCTGGCCATTGTCGGTGACGGACCGTATCTCGACGATTTGCGAAGCCTCCTTGAAGGCACGCCCACGGTCTTTACCGGCTACCGGGAGGGTGAGGAACTGGCGGCCCTTTTTGCGGCCAGCGACCTGTTCGTCTTCCCCAGCGCCACCGACACCTTCGGCAATGTTGTCCTGGAAGCCCAGGCTTCCGGCCTGCCCATTATCGTCACCAACCAGGGCGGCCCCATGGAAAACATCCTGCCGGGCGAAACCGGCGTGGTGGTGCCGGCCGGCGATGCCGAGGCGCTTTTTACAGCCATGGAGGGCTTGCTGGCCGATCCGGAACTCATGCGGGCCATGGGCCGGGCCGGCCGGAGTTACGCCGAAAAACGCACCATCGAACAAGCCTTTGAAGACTACTGGGCCATGTACGAAGAGACTCCGGGAGAAGCAAACAAGACGGTCGTGGTGAAGGAAGCTGTCCAAAAGCCGACGCCGCGCATGGTTCATGCGGCCTGATCCGACGCTTGCACAACAGGCGCGCGCGGCGGGACTCCCCGCGCGCGGTCCCGATTGCCGCGCGGATAAATTAACCGTTGTAATAAACCCTGATAATGGCGTATTAAAGGGATGCGAAAGCAACATGAACCCATTGAGACGCCATGCCCAAGGACCCAGCCGAGCCGACCACCCCTCCCCCGCCGTCCGGCTGCAATCAGGTCGGGTCTGTCCCGGTTGGGATGTCCTGGCTGCAGGATTCTGGAAACGTCCGTTTTGAAGACATCTTTTGCCTTGAAGAGATCCAGCGCATCCAGGACGCCTTTGCCGAAGCGTCCGGTGTGGCCTCGCTTATAACCGATCCCCAAGGCCTTCCCCTGACCCGGCCGAGCAACTTCACCCTGCTTTGCGCGACCATCATCCGGGGGACCGAACAGGGACTGGCCAACTGCATCCGCTCCGACGCCTGCCTCGGCCACGGCTCCGGCGATGGCCCGACCCTGCGCCACTGCCTCAGCGGCGGACTCCTTGACGGCGGCACGGCCATTCGCGTCGGCAACCGCCACATCGCCAACTGGCTGGTGGGGCAGGTGCTCGACGAGTCGGCCGACATCGAGTCCATGATGGCCTATGCCCGGGAAATCGGTGCCGACGAGTCGGCCTTTCGGGCGGCCCTGGCAACCGTTCCGCGCATCTCTTATGAGCGTTTCGAAAAAATCTGCCAGGCGCTCCATCATTTCGCCAACCACCTCTCGGCCCTGGCCGTCACCAACTTCGAGCAGTCGCGCCTGATCGGCGATCTGCGCCAAGCCCAGGGCCGCGTCAAGGCAAGCGACCGCAACCTTGCCGAAATCATCGAATTTCTTCCCGATCCCACCCTGGTGGTGGACAGGGACGGCAAGGTTACGTTCTGGAACAAGGCCCTGGAAAGGCTGACCGGCGTGGCCGCGGCCGACATGCTCGGCAAAGGCGATTTTGCTTATGGCCAAGCCTTTTACGGCCACCCGACCCCGCTTTTGATTGATTACGCCCGGGGTGTGGTCCCCCATCCCGATGCCCGCTATCAGGTGGCCGACATCGCTCCGGGAGAAATCATTGCCGAGGTGGTCCTGTCCACCTTGCCCGGCGGCGTCCGGCAGGTCTGGGCCAAAGCGGTTGCTCTTTATGACGAGGCCGGTGCCGTGACCGGGGCCATCGAAGCCATCCGGGATGTGACCGAGCGCCACCGCTCTGAAATGGCGCTGCGCGCCAGCGAGGAGAAATTCCGCCGCATCGTGGAGACCGCCCACGAGGGCGTATGGGTTTTCGATGGCGACTATGCGACTGTCTTCGTCAACCGGCGCATGGCCGAGATGCTTGGCTACGAACCCGAGGAGATGGCCGGCCGGCGGCTTAACGACTTTCTTCCGCAGGAGAGTGTGCCCGAGGCGCTGCACCAACAAAACCGGCGACGCCAGGGCCTAAGCGACGTGTTCGAACAGCGGATGCAGCGCAAGGACGGAAGCATCCTGTGGGCGCTCATTTCGGCCAGTCCGCTCTATGACGATGCCGGGACCTTTCTCGGAGCACTTGGCATGTTTTCCGATCTGACCGCCCGCAAAGCCGTTGAGGAGGAACTGCGCCGCCAGCAGTCCCACCTGGAAGCCGAGGTGGAGGAACGCACTCGGGAACTGCGGCTCCAAGCCATGGAACTGGCTGAAGCCAATATCCGCATGAGCGAGCTTGACCGCCTCAAATCAGCCTTCCTGTCCACGGTCTCCCATGAACTGCGCACCCCGCTCACCTCGATCCTGGGGTTTGCCAAACTGATCGGTCGCGAATTTTCCGAACATTTCCAGCCAGCTTGCGGCTGCGATGAAGCCCTGGCCGCCCGTGGCCGGCGCATTGCCCACAACCTCGGGGTGGTTTACAGCGAAGCCGAGCGTCTCACCCGGCTCATCAACGACGTCCTCGACCTCAATCGCATCGAATCCGGCAACATGCAGTGGCGCGACCAGTGCATTGATCCTGTTGGCGTGCTGCGCCAGGCCGTCCACACCATAGAGGGACAGCTGGCCCAGCGTCCGGAAATCCATTTCCGCTTCACCGCCGACACGTCGACCCAACCGCTGCTCATGGACCCGGACCAACTGGTGCAGGTGGTCTCGAATCTGTTGCAAAACGCCATCAAGTTCACGGAACAGGGCGAGGTGGCCGTGGACATCCGAGGCGACGGCGACGATGTGCTCATCGCCGTGCGCGACCAGGGGGTCGGGATTCCGTCGGATCAGCTGGAATCGATCTTCGACCGGTTTCATCAGGTGGGCCGCGGCGACACCATCGCCAGCCCGACCATCAAGGGCACGGGTCTGGGGCTGGCGATTTGCCGCCAGATCGTCCGCCACTATGGCGGACGCATCTGGGCGGAGTCGGAACCCGGGGCGGGCAGCACGTTTTATGTGCGCCTGCCGGTGGCCGAGGCCTGCCGGGAAACGTCTTGCGAGGCCTGCTCGTAGCGCCCGCCCCGTCTCTCCGGACCGGCCCGCCCGGATGCCGCTAGAATTCCAGATGCCGCCAGGTGCGCGGGAAGGCCATGACGTCGCGGATATTGCCGATGCCGGTGACGAGCATCATAAGCCGCTCAAAGCCCAGGCCAAAGCCGGCATGGGGCACCGTGCCGAACCGGCGGGTGTCGAGATACCACCAGTAGGCCTCCAGGGGCAGGCCCAGTTCCCGGATGCGGCCCTCCAGCCGGTCGAGGCGCTCCTCGCGGGCGCTGCCGCCAACCAGTTCGCCAATGCCCGGCACCAAGACATCCATGGCCGCCACCGTGCGGCCGTCGTCATTTTGCCGCATGTAAAACGCTTTGATATCCTTGGGATAATCATACACGATGACCGGACGCTTGAAATGCTCCTCAGCCAGGTAGCGTTCGTGCTCGCTTTGCAGATCGAGCCCAAAGGACACGGGATACTGGAATTTCCTGGAACTGGCGGCCAGGATGTCCACGGCCTCGCCGTAGGGCAGGCGCACGAAGGGGTTGGCGAGCAGGTTTTCCAGCGTGGCCGGCAGGGTCGGGTCCACATACTTGGCAAACAGGCCAAAGTCCTCGGCGCACTCGTCCATGATCAGGCGCACCAGATGGGTGACCAGGGATTCGGCCAGATCCATGTTGTCGGCCAGGTCGGCAAAGGCCATTTCCGGTTCGAGCATCCAGAACTCGGCGGCATGGCGCGAGGTGTCGGAGTGCTCGGCCCGGAAGGTCGGCCCGAAGGTGTAGACCCGGCCCAGGGCGCAGGCCAGCGGTTCGGCCGAGAGCTGGCCCGAGACGGTGAGCATGGCCTCCTTGCCGAAAAAGTCCTGGCTCACCCGCTCGGCCGCCGACAGCGTGGCCGCTTCGGGTCCAAGGGAGGTCACCCGGAACATCTCGCCGGCCCCTTCGCAGTCCGAGCCTGTGATGACCGGGGTGTGGACCAGGGCAAAGCCGTGTTCGGCAAAATAGGCGTGGATGCCGTGGGCCAGGGCCGAACGGATGCGCAGCATGGCCCCGTACTTGTTGGTGCGCGGCCGCAGGTGGGCGATGGTGCGCAAAAACTCGTCGGAATGGCGTTTTTTCTGGAGCGGATAGGTTTCCGGGTCGGCCGGGCCGAGCAATTCCAGGGCGATGGCCCGGACCTCGTAGCGTTGTCCCTTGCCCGGCGAGGCGATCAGTTCGCCGGTGACGGCCACGGACGCCCCGGTGCCGAGTTCTTTGACCAGGGCCGCACCCTCAACCGCGTCGTCGATGACGATCTGCAGGTTGGACAGGCAGGAACCGTCGTTTATTTCCAGAAAAGAAAAGCCCTTGGCGTCACGGCGGGTACGCACCCAGCCCATGACGCGAATTTCGGGACAGGGGGAGGGGCTGGTCAGGGCCGCCTTGACGGTGGTGCGTCGTATGCTCATGCGTCGTTCCAGGTGAAGGTGAAAGGACAGGAGGATGCGCCCGAGGCAATGGTGGCCGGGCGGGAAAACGCCAGGGCGGGACTGTAGCCGGCGGCAAAGGCCCCGTCGCGCAGGCAGGATATGCGCATGACGAGTTCCTCGGGCAGGCCCATGGCCCGGTAGCTCTCGGCGTAGCGGCAGCGGGTCACGTCAAAGGACAGGCGCTCGGAAGTCTGGCGCACGTTTTCGATACAAAGCGCCTCGCCCCGCTGCCACAGGTTGGCCACCGTGGCGAAATGGGCCAGGGTCGGCCCGTCCGGGGCGGTGGCGGCAAAGGCCTGGCCGGCAGCAAAGGCGGACCGGGCCACGGTCTCCTCGATAATGGCCAGGGCGGCGTCGCGGCCCAGGCGCTCGGTCAGGACGGCATAGACGTCGGCCAGCATGGCGGCCTCGATGCCGCGTTTTTCCAGCAACGTGACGCCTGTCCCGGGGGCATTGCCCATAATGGAGTTCTCCCGCGCCCGCACAGTCTGTTCCGGGCGTCATTTCCTTTTGCCACAACGCACGCCCCGACCACAACCGCCAGGGTGGCCGACGGCGGCCGGGGAAAGCGTATGCCGGCGCTGTCGCGGCGGTTGCTTCCCATGCGCCCAGCGGCTATAGTTTTTGGCCGCGCCGGCCGGCGCGCCCGATCACGCCCAACTCCTGTCCGCACAAAAGGATGTCACCCCATGGGTTTTTTTTCCAAGCTGAAAAAATTCTGGCAGGCCGATACCACGCCGGATGACGCCGCCCCAATAGTCGCCCCGGATCAGGAGGCGGCCCGCCCTGCCCCGGCCGCCACACCGGAGCCGGTCGCCGAAGAAGCCGCCGCCGTCCCCCAGCCCGAAGCGGTTGGGGAAGACGCTGCTGCCGCTGTCGGGCAGAGTCTGGAGCCCCACACCCTCCACCCGTCCCCGGCTACGCCTGAACCGGTTGCCGCGCCCGATACGGCTGCCCCGGCCCCGGCCGCCCCCTTTCCCGCCGCAACCGAGCCGCAGCCTGACAGCGCCGCGACAGACCAGCCCATCGTTTCGCCCCGGCCGGCAGCGGCACCCGAACCCATTGCCGAGCCGGAACCGGTATTAACACCTGAGCCGCAGCCTGCGTCGCAACAATTCGCCGAACCCAAGCTGCAAGCCGAACCAACTCCGGCCCAACAACCGGTCCCGGCTCCCGAGGCGCAGCCGGTGGCTGCGCCGACAGCCGCAGCGCCCCCGGCACCGGCACCGGACATGCAGCCGGCCGCCAAGCCGGCGGCCAGACAGCAGCCGACCGCCGAGTCCGAACAGGCCGTCTGGCGCAATTCCCTGATCCTGGCCCTGCGCCAGGCCGAGCCGAAACTGTCCGTGTGGCTCGATGTCCTGCTGGCCGACGTGGACACGGCCGGCCCGGTCTTGTGGGAACGGCTGCACTTTCTCTTTGAAAGCCTGGAAGCCCCGGCCGGCGAGGCCGACGCCTTTGTGGCCAAGTTCGCCGCCTGGGTGGCGCTCATGGAATACGACGAGGTCGGGCTGTTCCGCTCCGAGCTCCAGTACCGCCTCGCCCTGGCCCTTGACCTCGAAGATGAGGAAGACGAGCGCAACCGGCTGTTCCTCAAGCTCTCCGAAGGCCTGGCCAAGACCAAGGAGCAGATCGTCAAGCGCATCGACGGGATGCTTGGCCGCCACACCGTCATTGACGAGGCCTTCTGGGAGGAACTGGAAGAAATTCTCATCATGGCCGACGTCGGCTTTGAGCCGGCCGCCAAGTTGCTTGGCAATCTGCGGGAAAAGGTGCGCAAGCGCGGCACGACCGATCCGGCCGTGTTCAAGGACATTTTGCGCGAAGAGCTTTCCGAACTGTTCCGGCCCAATAAAACCATCCGGGCCATCAATCCACCCGAAGTGGTCATGATGATCGGCGTCAACGGCGTGGGCAAGACCACCACCATTGCCAAGCTGGCCCATCGGGACATGATGCGCGGCAAAAAGGTGCTCATCGCTGCCGGCGACACCTTCCGGGCCGCGGCCATTGAGCAGTTGCAGATCTGGGCCAAGCGGGTTGGCGCGGAATTTTACAGCAAGGGGGCCAATTCCGATCCGGCGGCTGTGGCCTACGAGGCCATGGACAAGGCCCTGGCCGAAGGTTTTGACGTGCTCTATCTGGACACGGCCGGCCGGCTGCACACCAAGACCAACCTCATGGAAGAGCTGCACAAGATCCACCGGGTGGTGGGCAAAAAACATCCTGGCGCGCCGCACCGCTCGGTGCTGGTGCTCGACGCCACCACCGGCCAGAACGCCCTGTCCCAGGTGAAGCTTTTCAAGGAAGCGGCCGGCGTGGACGAGATCATCCTGACCAAGCTCGACGGCACGGCCAAGGGCGGCGTGGTGGTCGGCATCGCCCTGTCGTTTGGCGTGCCCATCACCTACATCGGACTTGGCGAAAAGATGGAAGACCTACGCCCCTTTGACGGCCAGGATTTCGCCAAGGCGCTGTTAGGGGTGGAAGACTGAGCAAGCCGGGCGCTTGCGCCTGAGAAAGCCGCAGCAAACGGTCGGGAGAACCTGTCCGACCGCTGCTGCGGCTTGTGTCTTGGCGTGGTAGCCAAACGTCCGGCCCAAAGGCTGTCAACCGATCCAGGCCGCCAGATCCTTTCGGGACGGAATGCCGCCCACGGCCTTGATGACCCCGTCAATGACCAGGGCCGGCGTGGTGAAAACGCCCAGCATGGCGATCTGCTGCAAATCCGCCACCTTCTCGACCGTTGCGCTGACGCCCTTTTCGGCCACAACTTCCTTGACCAGCTTTTCCAACTCGTTGCACTTGGCGCAGCCCGTGCCGAGCACCTGAATAAGCATCCCCTGCTCCTTCCCGGCCGCTATTTCTTGCAGCCGCAGTCGATTTTTCCGGCAATAATGTCGGCGACATCCCCAAGAACGTCATGGGTCCAGCAGTCGTCGGCCCCGGCCGCCTCGCGCATGACCAGCGCCAGGATGTAGGCCAATTCCTGCAGGCTTGCCCCGGCGTCGAGCGCCCCCTTGAAGTGCTTGAGGACGCAGGGCTTGGACCGGGCCTTTACGGACACGGCAAAACAGATGAACTGGTAAGTCTTTTCGTCGATGAGGCGCTTTTCGGCGTACAGCGCATCCATTTCGTCGAGCTTTGTCGCAAATTCCGGGAACAACTGGGCTAAAAATCGCATACGAGCCTCCTTACAGGATTGTGTTGAAGAGATACCCCACAAGCAGGATGCCAAGACCGACGATGCCGGCAAACGCCAGCAACAAGGGCACCTTGAGAACCTTGCGCAGAATGATCATCTCCGGCAGCGACAGGGCGATAACCGCCATAATGAAGGCCAGCACCGTGCCCAGGGCCGCGCCCTTGGACAACAGCGCCTCCACCACCGGCACGATGCCGGCTGCATTGGAATACATGGGAATGCCGATGACCACGGCCAGGGGCACGGACCACCAGTTGGCCTCTCCCATGATGCCGGCCATGAACCCCTCGGGCACATAGCCGTGGATGCCGGCCCCGACGGCAATGCCCAGGATCACCCATTTCCAGGTGCGGCCCAAAATCTCTTTGACCGCCCCAATGCCATAGTTGATGCGGTCATTGGCCGTCATGTCCGCAACCGGGGCATCCCCGCCGCCGGCCCGGATGGCCAGCACCCAGTCCTCGACATGGCCTTCGAGATTGAGCCGGCCCAGAACCCAGCCGGCCACAATGGCCACGAGAAGCCCCATGCCCATATAAAGGGCCGCCACCTTCCACCCCAGCAGGCCATAGAGCAGCACCACGGCAATCTCATTGACCATGGGCGCGGAAATGAGAAACGAAAAAGTGACGCCAAGGGGCACGCCGGCCGAGACAAAGCCGATGAAAAGCGGCACGGCCGAGCAGGAGCAAAAGGGCGTGACAATACCTAAAAGCGCGGCCATGAGGTTGCCGGCTGATTCGCGCCGGCCGGCCAGGATGCGCCGGGTGCGCTCGGGCGTAAAAAAGGAACGGATGATGCCCACGCCAAAGACCACCAGCGTCAGGAGCATGAGCACCTTGGGCGTGTCGTACAGGAAAAACTCGACCGAATTCCCCAGATGCGAGCCGTGTTCCAGCCCTAAAACCGAATAGGTGAGAAACCGGGAGACGGAAAGCAACCAGCCATAAACGAAAAACCAGACGGCCAGACCGCCAAGGCCCAGGGCCAAACGGCCAGGGGACGGCCAGGAGCTGCCGGCCTCAAGCGTTTTCCGCCCAGTTCCGGGAGCGGTCGCTTCCCCGGCCTGCAAGGCAGTGCCCACGACAGGCTCCTGCCCGCAGCTGCAGGCGCATCGGCCTGATGGACAATCATTTTGCATGGATTTTTCTCCCAGTCGTCTGGCCGGAGATATTTCCTATTTGGTCAAAAAGGAAACTATGCGGGATCGATTTCTTTGGCAAGAGGAAGAGGCAGGGTTTTATCGGTTGGGCGGCCGCGGGAAATCCGCAGGCGTGTGGACGCCAGTAGAGGCCGCCGTCCGGGAGCGTCGGGCAGGCGTTCCTGCTGCCGGCCTCGGACAGCCCGGAAACAGTCGGCAGCCCTGGCCGCTGGGAAACCACAACGGGCGCTGGCCTGGACCTGACTGTTGGCAACAGGCCAAGCCCTGGCAATGCCTTGCCGCCGGCGCTGGCTCAAAAAAAGGCCGGGCGCGGGAGCATTGCTCCCGCGCCCGGGCCCGAAAAGAACGGCGGCTTGCGACCCGGGCCAGGCGTCCCGGGATCGGTCCGACCCTAGAGGCGAATCCACTTGCGCCGCAGCGCGTTGTCCAAAATAACCCCGACCACGAAAGCCACGCCCATATGCCACATGGCAAAGCCGGCCACCACGATCATGGTGTAGAATTCATCGCGCTTGTTGCCGATGTCGCGCACCGTGATGGCCAGTTCGGCCCCGGCCAGAAACAGGATCACGCCGAGAATGGCCGGCGGGAACATTTTGAAGATGACCGCCACCGACTGGCTGAAAAACAGCGCTATGACGATGACGATGGTTCCGAGGATGACCAGGGAGCCGCCGGTGCGCGCCCCGAAGCGCACATGCCCGGCCATGCCGCCGGCTCCGTGGCACATGGGCACGCCGCCAAAGAGCGGCGAAATCAGGTTCATGATGCCCTGGCTCACGCACATGGTGCGCTCGGTGACGAGCCGATCCGGGAACAGTTCGTTGTTCTCGGCGGCAATGGCCACGACCGCATTGCCCAGGGTCAAGGGAATCTGTGGCAGGGTAAAAAGGAGCGTGCCGGTCACGATGTCGTCCCAGTGCACCTGATGCAGGCCGAACTCCGGCAGGCGAAAGCCGATGCTGACCTGGGCCAGTTCATTGATGAGGGCCGGATTGCCGATAACCGCGGCCACGACACCAATTAAAAGCAGCACGAACATGGCCGGGATTTTGGGGTTGGACAGCAGCACAAAGGTGACGGTCAAGGCGATGCCGGCCAACACCGGCGAGGCCACCATGCGGTGGATTCCCTCCACCACAAAGGACATGCCAAGGCCGAGCATGATGCCGCGAACGACCGGCTTGGTGGCCAGCTTGGCCACATGGTCGATGGTGCCGGTCAGGCCGATGATGAGCCAGAAAAGCCCGGTGGTCAGGCCCGAGCCGAAAAGCGCGGCAGGCGTTATGCCGCCGGCCACGGCGGCCGCGCCGATGGCCTTCATGGGCTGGATGGGAATGGGTGTCTTGTAGATCAGCCCGGCCGCGATCTTGCTGATGCCGAACATGAACAAAAGCCCCAGCGGATCAATGCCGAGGATCGTGATATAGGCCACAACAAAGGGAATGAGCGTGCCGATGTCGCCGAATGCTCCGGCCCATTCCATGTGGTCGTAGCGGTTGCGGGTTTTCTCGCCGGGGAGGCGATCCGATGCCGTCGACAGGGCCTGGGATGCGTTGTTGCCGTCTTGCATGGGGTCCGCTGCCTTGTTGCACGGTTATAAGCCGCCGGTCATGCCTGGGCGGCGAAACAATACGCCAAAACCTATGACACGGATTTTAGAAAATTCGTGTCACTAAGGCAAGAAAAAAAACGGCCCCCCATCAGGAAGCCGGCCGGCCGGATTGTTTGCGCAAATCCTCAAGATACAGGATTTGTTCTTCCAGTTGCTGGTCCAGGAAACGGCCCACGCAGCCGAGGAAGGCCGTGACACAGCCCATGCGCAGTGAATAGTAAATATTGGTGCCCCGTCGCTCGTCGGCAACGATGCCGGCCTCCCGGAGGATGCTCAAGTGCTTGGAGATGGTGGACATATCCGAGCCGACCAGTTCACGCAGTTCGCACACGCAAAGCTCCCCCCGGCCCAGGGCTTCGACCATGAGCAGGCGGCTGGGATGCCCCAGGGCTTTGAAGACTTTGGCCCGCTGGGCCAGATCGGGCGGGATTGACGCCATGGCACTCCAGAAACCCGCCGATGCGGACCGCGACGGGTGAAAAAAAACACGCGGGATCAGAGTGGGCCTGACCGTTTGCGGCTTGGCCAGGCAACTGGGACAAAACGACTGGCTGAGAAAATATCCAATCATGGCGGAAGCGTATAGGAGTCGAACCTACCTGTGACCTCTCGACCACACACCGGATTTGAAGTCCGGGCGCCACACCGGTGACGAAACGCTTCCCCGCGCAAAAAAATGACAGTAGCCTGTTTCCCCCCTTTTTTCAATCCACCAGCCGCCCCGGCCGGCCAACCGGCCAATTCCGGCCAGGGGCTTGACTTCCGGGCCGGCCATGACAAACTGAATGGACACAGCGCCCCGGGCTGGCAAGCCCCGCACCTTTTTTCCCGCGAGTCATCATGGTCCGAAGGCTTTTGTTATGCCTTGTCCTTATCCTCCTGGCCCACCCGTTGGCGGCCGGGGCGGAGAAAATTCGCAAAAACGTCCTGTTTTTCAATTCCTATCAGAACGGCTACCAGTGGTCCGACGAGATCCTGGCCGGCGTGCGCGAGGCCTTTGCCACCTCCGATTACAACGTGGATCTGCAAATCGAGTACATGGACTCGAAGAAATACGCCGACCCGATCCTGCGCGGCATGCTCCACGATTATTACAAGCTCAAGTACCGCAATACCCGCTTCGAGGTCATCCTGGCCTCGGACAACTATGCCTTCAACTTTCTGCGCGAGTATCATGACGAGCTGTTTCCCGGAACGCCCGTGGTCTTCTGCGGGGTCAACGATTTCAAGGCATCCTGGCTCGACGGCCACCCGAATTTTACCGGCGTCCTGGAAAATCCCGACATCCGCGCCACCCTGGAACTGGCCCTGCGCTTTCACCCCGACCGCAACCGGCTGCTCATCTTCGGTGATTCCTCGGTCACGGGCGTGGCCATCGGCAACCAGTTGCGGGCCGTGGAATCGGATTTTGCCGGCCGGCTGCACTTTGAATACGAAGACAACCTGACGCTTTCCGGCATCCTGGACCGGGTCCGCGATCTTCCCGACGACGTCATGATCTTCCTCATTCCTTTTTACAAGGACACCGAGAAGGACGTGTACTCCGTCAACGAGGTCCTGGCCGCCATCCGGGCCAATTCCGACGTGCCCATCTACAGCGCCTGGCAGTTCATGCTCGGCCACGGCATTGCCGGCGGCCGGCTGCACAGCGGCATCGAGGAAGGGCGCATCGCCGCAGCCATGGCCGACAAGCTCCTGCACGGCGTCCCCCTGTCCGAACTGCCCATTGTCACCAACACCGACGACACATATATCTTCGACTTCCGGGAGATGCTGCGCCTTGGCATCACCACGGACAAGCTGCCCACGGGCTTTTCCCTCATAAACGAGCCATATCCCTTCTATCACATCAATATTGCGGTCTTCTGGACCATCATCATCAGTCTCCTTATCCTGTGCTACGTCATGGTCCTACTCGTCACCAACATCCTGCGGCGTCGCTCGGTGGAGGAAAAGATCAAGGATCAGGTGTCGTTCCTGGAAACCCTGGTCAACACCATCCCGATTCCGATCTACTACAAGGACGAGTCCGGACGGTACCGGGGCTGCAACCCGGCCTTCCGCGCCTGGTGCGGTTCCGGCGAGGAGGCTGTCTCCATCCGGGACTGCGAGGTTGTGGCGGATTCGCCGCTGTCCCGCTCCCTGGACCACGAGGATGCCGGCCTGCTGCGCCAGCCCGGGGTCCGGGTGGGCGAAACCGACATCCTGGCTGCCGACGGGATGCCCCATTCCGTCATCCTGCACCGGGCCGTCTACGAAAACGCCAAGGGGGAAATCGCCGGTCTGGTCGGTGTGCTCTACGACGTCTCCGAACTCAAGGGCGCGGCGGAAAAGCTGCGCCAGGCCGAGGAAAAATACCGCGGCATCTTTGAAAATTCCGCCCTGGGCATCTTCCGCATGACCCCGGACGGGCAGGCCGTCGACGTCAATCCGGCCATGCTGGCCATGCTTGGCGTCGATGACCTCGACATCCTGCTGCGCCGGCGCGGCGACATGATGGACGTGCTCTTTTCCGGCCGCGACCGCTTTGCCCTGCTCCTCGAATCGGCTGTGGACGATCAGGCCACCATCAAATTCGAAACCCGGTTCGTGCGCCCCGACACCCGGCAGGTCACGGCCAACATCAACATGCGCCTCATTGCCAACCGCGACGGCTATCTGGCCTACGTCGAGGGCGTGGTCGAGGACGTGACCATGCGCCACGAGGCCGAACGCGCCCTGCGCGAATCCCAGGAAATGCTGCGCCTTGTTCTCGACAACATCCCGCAGCTCGTGTCCTGGAAGGACAAGGCCTTGCGCTACCTGGGAGCCAACCGGGCCTTTACCGAATTTTTCGGCTTCACCGACCTCGATGCGCTGATGGGCCGCGATGACACGGCCTTGCCCCTGCGCCCCGAAGACGTGGACGCCGTGCGGGCCACCGACATCGACGTCATGCGCAACAACCGCCCGGTGGCCGGGGAGCTGGCCGCCCGCAATGTCCGGGGAGCCGACGTGCTGCTCGAAATCAAGAAGGTCCCCCTGCACGACGACCGGGGGGCGGTGGTCGGAATCCTGTCCACGGCCGATGACGTGACTCAGAAGGTCAGCCTGGAGCGCCAGTTGCTCCAATCCCAGAAGATGGAAGCCATAGGCACCCTGGCTGGCGGCATTGCCCACGATTTCAACAATATCCTGACCTCGATCATCAATTCCGCCGAACTGGCCCTCATGGACCTGCCCCCCGGCGACGCCATGGAGGACGACCTGCGCCGGGTGCTCAAGGCCGGCGAGCGCGGCAGCCGGCTGGTCAAGCAGATCCTGTCCTTCACCCGCCCGTCCCAGGCCGGATTTGCGCCGATAAACGTGGCCGACGTGATCAGCGAGGTGGCCGGCCTGCTCAAGGCCTCCATCCCGCGCCACATCAAGGTCATCGTGGACATGCCGGCCACCCCGGTGACCTGCCGGGCCGACCCCACCCAGCTCCACCAGATCGTCATGAATCTGTGCACCAATGCCTTCCAGGCCATGCGCGAATCCGGCGGCGAACTCACCTTGTCGCTCACCGAGGACGAACTCGACGAAACCCAGGCCGGGCAGGTCGGGACCAGGGCCGGCCGCTATGCCCGGCTCTCGGTGGTGGATACCGGTCCGGGTATTGCCGGCGACATTCTGGACAAGATCTTTGACCCGTTTTTTTCCACCAAGCAAAAAGGCGAAGGCACGGGCCTGGGTCTGGCCGTGGTGCGCGGCATCGTCAAGAGCCACCGCGGCGGCATCCGGGTGGCCAGCCTTCCCGGCGAACGGACCGGCTTTGACATCTATCTGCCGCTTCTGGCCACGGCCGACGCCCCGCCCGTCCAGCCAAGGCCCGCTCCCAACCGGGGCCGGGACCGCATCCTTTTTGTCGAAGACGACGAAGACCAGCTCCTGACCATCCCCCGGGTGCTGGCCCAGCTCGGCCACGAAGTAACGGCCCACGGCAACGCCCTGGAGGCCCTGGCCGCCCTGCACGCCGCTCCGGACGCCTTTGACGTGTGCATCACCGACTTCGACATGCCGGACGTCAACGGCCTGGAACTGGCCCGGCGGGCCGCCGAGATGGCCCCGAACCTGCCGGTCATCCTGGTTTCCGGGCGCATGGGCGACATCGAGGACAAGAAACTGGCCGGCAACATCAAGAAAGTCGTGCTCAAACCCTACAATCAGGCGATCATCTCGGCAGCCATCCGCGAGGTGCTCGACGCCAAGCCCCAAACGATAGCCGCATGAAATCCGTGTGCATCATCGACGACGACCCCGAAGTCCGCGACACCATTGTGAGCCTCACGCGCAAGATGCGCCTGACCAGCGACGCCGCCGGCACCCTGGAGGCCGGCATGGAGTTGCTGGCCCGGGAGCGCTTTGACGTGGTTTTTCTGGACGTGCGCCTGCCCGACGGCAACGGTTTGGCCGCCCTGCCGGCCATCAAGCGCCTGCCGGGCGCCCCGGAGGTCATCATCCTCACCGGCATCGGCGACCCGGACGGCGCGGAACTGGCCATCCAGGAGGGGGTGTGGGATTATCTGGTCAAACCCTCGCCCATCAAACAGATCATGCTCACCCTCAAGCGGGCGCTCAAATACCGCGAGGAACGCCGCTGCGACCATACCCCGGTCTCCCTGGCCCTGACCGGCTGCGTGACGGCCAGCCCCCGGATGCAGCCGTGCCTCGATCAGGTGGCCCATGCCGCCGGATCAAACGCCGCCGTGCTGGTCACCGGCGAAACCGGGGCCGGCAAGGAGCTTTTCGCCCGGCTCATCCACACCAACAGCGCCCGGGTCCACAAGGCCTTTGTCACCGTGGACTGCGCCTCGCTGACCGAATCCCTGGTGGAGAGCACGCTTTTTGGCCATAAGAAAGGAGCCTTCACCGGGGCTGACGCCGACCGGGTGGGGCTGGCCCAGTTGGCCGACGGGGGCACGCTTTTCTTGGACGAAGTGGGCGAGATGCCGACCTCGTTGCAAAAAACCTTTTTGCGCGTGCTCCACGAAAAGACCTTCCGGCCGGTGGGCGGGATCACCGAGATCCGCAGCGACTTCCGGCTGATCGCCGCCACCAACCGCGACCTCGAAGCCATGGTCGAGGCCGGGGAGTTTCGCCGCGACCTGTATTTTCGTCTGAAAACCATCGAAGTGGCCCTGCCGCCCCTTCGTGCCCGGGTGGAAGACATAAAGCCGCTCACCCTGGCCTTTGCCGACGCCCTGGCGGCTGAGTACGCCCTGCCGCAAAAAGGCTTTGACGCGGAATTTCTGGCCATGCTCGAGGCCTACGACTGGCCGGGCAATGTGCGCGAACTGCGAAACGTGGTGGAGCGCGCCTTTCTGGCTTCCGGCCGGGAAAAAACCCTCTACAGCATGCACCTGCCCCAGGATGTCCGCATCAAGGTGACCAAATCCACCCTGGAGCGGGGCAACCAGGGCGGCGACCGGCCGACAATGGCCCCGGCCGGTCTTTTCCCCAGCGAAATAAGCCCGGTTGGGCAGCGCACCCTCAAGGAATACAAGGAAGCCATGGAACGCCGCTACCTGGAAGGACTCCTGCGCGAGCACGGCCGGGACGTGGTGGCCATGCTGGATATTTCCGGCCTGTCCCGTTCCCATTTCTACGCCCTGCTCAAAAAAAGCGGTCTGGCCATTCCCGATTAGGCGGCCCCTGCCCTCTCGGCGGCCGGGCTCCGGCCGGGCTGCGCTTGCTCGGCCGCGGTATCCGGCCCCCTCTTTGTGAATGCTATCACGATACCGATTCAAGCATATTTTCAAAAAAACCATCCCCCAGACCGCTCGGCCCGAACACTTTCCCGATCTCGCGACACAGGGGAAGCGGCTATGCGGCAATACTGCAACACCGCAAGCCCGAGATTGGGACTTTTGGAACAAGACCGTTTTCCCTGCCTTTTCACGTGCCAAGCGTGGGTACTTGTGGCAATAAACGGCAGGTAATCCCTGTTCGGTCCCGAATCCGGCGAGAGACGCACCCAAGTCTGAAATTTCGGACAACCCAACTCTGTCTGAAATTTCAGACTGCCCCTCCTTCCGGGAAGCGCTTTACGAAGCCATATATTTCAGGCTATTAGCTCTGAAACGGTATCCGAAAAACCGGATGCCGGATTCCTGCCTGAACCCGGAGCGGTTTCCTTGCCTTGCTAACTCACCGGATTTATTTGCATTAACCTTTGCTGGCACAAGGCTTGCCAAAGAGAGAGCGTCGACCCGGCCTTTTCCCTTCGGTCGAACGACAACCTTTAAGGAGATTGCAGCATGGCCAAGAAGATGAAAAGCATGGACGGCAACACCGCCACCACGCATATCGCCTACGCATTAAGCGATACGGCGGCCATTTATCCCATCACCCCCTCGTCCACCATGGGCGAAATTGCTGACGAGTGGGCAGCCAAGGGCCTTAAAAACATCTTCGGCCAGACTGTAACCATCCGCGAAATGCAGTCCGAGGCCGGAGCAGCCGGAGCGGTCCACGGTTCCCTGGCCGCCGGTGCCCTGACCACCACGTTCACCGCCTCCCAGGGCCTGCTCCTCATGATCCCCAACATGTTCAAGATCGCCGGCGAACTGCTCCCCGGCGTCTTTCATGTGACGGCCCGGGCCATTGCCACCCATGCCCTGTCGATCTTCGGCGACCACTCCGACGTCATGAGCGCCCGCTCCACCGGCTTTGCCTTCCTGGCCTCGGCCTCGGTCCAGGAATGCATGGACCTGGCCCTGGTCACCCATCTGGCCGCCATCGAGTCGAGCGTGCCGTTTTTGCATTTCTTCGACGGCTTCCGCACCTCGCACGAAATCCAGAAGATTGAAGTCATCGATTACGAAGACATCAAGGCCCTGGTCGACCACGACAAGATCGCCGCCTTCCGCGCCCGGGCCATGAACCCCGAGCACCCCGATCTGCGCGGCACCGCCCAGAACCCGGACATCTTTTTCCAGGGCCGCGAGCGCTCCAACCCCTACTATCAGGTGCTGCCCGGCATCGTGTCGGCCATGATGGACAAGGTGGCCGCCGTCACCGGCCGCCCGTACAAGCTCTTTGACTACGTGGGCGCGCCCGACGCCGAACGCGTCATCATCTCCATGGGTTCCTCGTGCGAAACCATCGAGGAAGTGGTCAACTACCTCGTGGCCAAGGGCGAGAAAGTCGGTCTGGTCAAGGTCCGCCTGTTTCGGCCCTTTGCCCCGGACTATCTCTTCAAGGTCCTGCCGGCCTCGGCCAAGGTGGTCACCGTCCTTGACCGCTGCAAGGAACCGGGAAGCCTCGGCGACCCGCTGTATGAAGACATCTGCTCGGCCTACGTCGAACGCGGCGGCCCGATTCCCAAGCTCATGACCGGCCGTTACGGTCTGGGTTCCAAGGAATTCCGCCCCGGCATGGTTCAGGCCATCTTCGACAACATGGCCGCTGCCGCGCCCAAGCGCCACTTCGTGGTCGGCATCCTCGACGATGTCTCCGGCCAGTCCCTGCCCTCGGCCGGCGTGCTGCCCACGGTTCCCGAAGGCACCGTGCAGTGCAAGTTCTGGGGTTTTGGCTCCGACGGAACTGTTGGCGCCAACAAGTCCGCCATCAAGATCATCGGCGACAACACCGACCTCTACGCCCAGGGATACTTTGCCTACGACTCCAAGAAGTCCGGCGGCATCACCGTCTCCCATCTGCGTTTCGGGAAAAAGCCCATCCAGTCCACCTATCTGGTCGATGCGGCCGACTACATTGCCTGCCACAAGCCAAGCTACGTCAATACCTACGAGATTCTGGAAGGCGTGAAGGACGGCGGCACCTTCGTCCTCAACTCTTCCTGGAACACGGCCGAAGAGCTGGAGAAAAACCTGCCCGGCCATATGCTTCGCACCATCGCCGACAAGAAGATCAAGGTCTACAACATCGACGCCGTGGCCATCGGGGCCAAGGTCGGCCTTGGCGCGCGCATCAACATGATCATGCAGACGGCGTTTTTCAAGCTGGCCGGCGTGCTGCCCATCGAGGAAGCCATCAGCCTGCTCAAAGACTCCATCAAGAAGACCTACGGCAACAAGGGCGAGAAAATCGTCAAGATGAACATCGACGCCGTGGACATGGCCATGGAAGGCCTGGTTGAAATCACTGTGCCGGCCGCCTGGGCCAGCGCCGCCGATGCCCCGGCCGCTGCCGCCAATGAGCCGGAGTACTTCAACAAGGTCATCCGCCCCATCCTGGCCCAGAAGGGCGACGAAGTCCCGGTCTCGGCCTTTGCCGAGAACGGTTCCTTCCCCACGGCCACGGCTCAGTACGAGAAGCGCGGCGTGGCCATAAACATCCCCCACTGGCTCAAAGAGAACTGCATCCAGTGCAACCAGTGCTCGTTTGTCTGCCCCCACGCCACCATCCGGCCCTTCCTGGCCGACGAAGCCGAGATGGCCAAGGCTCCGGCCTCGTTTGACACCCTGCCGGCCACCGGCAAGGAACTCAAGGGTCTGGCCTACCGCATGCAGGTCTTCCCCATGGACTGCATGGGCTGCGGCTCCTGCGCCGACGTCTGTCCGGCCAAGCAGAAGGCCCTGGTCATGAAGCCGCTGGAGACCGAGGCCGCCGAGCAGGTTGCCAACCACGCCTTTGCCATGACGGTCGCCAACAAGGGCAAGCTCGTCAAACGCGAAAACCTCAAGGGCAGCCAGTTCTTCCAGCCGCTGCTCGAGTTCTCGGGTGCCTGCGCCGGTTGCGGCGAAACGCCCTATGTCAAGCTCATCACCCAGCTCTTTGGCGAACGCATGATGGTGGCCAACGCCACGGGTTGCTCCTCCATTTGGGGCGGCTCGGCTCCCACGGCCCCCTACGCCGTCAACGCCGACGGCCACGGCCCGGCCTGGAACAACTCCCTGTTCGAGGACGCCGCCGAGTTCGGCTTCGGCTACTCCATGGCGCTGACCCAGCGCCGGGCCAAGCTGGCCGACAAGGTGACCGCCGCCCTGGCCGGCGATGTCGCCGACGACCTGCGCGCCGCCCTGGCCGGCTGGTTGCAGAACAAGGACGACGCCGCTGGTTCGCGCCTCTACGGCGACCAGTTAAAAGCCCTGCTGTCCGCTGCCGATCCGGCCCAGGCCGGCATCCTGGCCGACGCCGACCTCTACACCAAGAAATCCGTGTGGGTGTTTGGCGGCGACGGCTGGGCCTACGACATCGGCTACGGCGGCCTCGACCATGTCATCGCCTCGGGCGAAGACATCAACATCCTGGTCATGGACACCGAAGTGTACTCCAACACCGGCGGACAGGCCTCCAAGGCCACGCCGCTTGGGGCCATCGCCAAGTTTGCTTCGGCCGGCAAGGTCACGGGCAAAAAGGATCTGGCCCGCATGGCCATGACCTACGGCTACGTCTACGTGGCTTCGGTGGCCATGGGCGCGGACAAGAACCAGACCCTCAAGGCCTTCCTGGAAGCCGAAGCCCACAAGGGCCCGTCGATTGTCATCGCCTACGCCCCCTGCATCAACCAGGGCATCCGCAAAGGCATGGGCAAGTCCATGGAAGAGGCCAAGCTGGCAGTTGAAACCGGCTACTGGCCGCTGTTCCGCTTCAACCCCGACGCCAAGGCCGAAGGGAAAAACCCGCTGACCATCGACTCCAAGGCCCCGGCCGGCGACTTCCAGGCCTTCCTGTCCGGCGAGGTCCGCTACGCCGCCCTGGAAAAGCTCGCCCCCGAGCATTCCAAGAAATACCGCGCCACCATGGAAGAGGCTTACAAGGAACGCTACCAGCAGTTGCAGTATCTGGCCGCCATGCCGGTCTTTAGCGACCCGGCCCCGGCCCCAGAGGCCAAGGGCGGCGAAGACCCGGCCTTTTGCGCCACCCCTGCCACAGCCGAACATGCCCGTCCCGATACCGGCGAACCCTGTGACGAAGGCCGCTCGGGCAAATAACAAAGCCAAGCGAGTATAAACCGATGAGTAACCACCTGTCCCAGAAGTTCGAGGAAATCGTCGGCAAAGGCAACGTCCTGGCCAGCGAGGTGGACCGCCACAGCTATTCCTACGATGCGGCGGTCCTTCCCCCCAAACTCCCGGCCCTGGCCGTGCGTCCGGAGACGCCCGAGGCTCTGGGACGGGTGGTGAAAACATGCAATGAGCTCGGGTTGCCGCTGACTGTGCGCGGCTCGGGCACGAATTTAAGCGGCGGCACCATCCCCTCCGTGGGAGGCGTGGTGGTGCTCACCGGCGCGCTCAATAAGATCATCGAGATCAACGAAGCCGACATGTACGCCGTGGTCCAGACCGGCGTGATCACCGCCAAGTTTGCCACGGAAGTGGCCAAGCGCGGCCTGTTCTATCCGCCCGATCCCGGCAGCCAGGCCGTGTCCACCCTTGGCGGCAACGTGGCGGAAAACGCCGGCGGCCTTCGCGGCCTCAAGTACGGCGTGACCAAAGACTACGTCATGGGCATGAGCTTTTATGACGTGGACGGAGAACTGGTCAAAACCGGCTCACGCACCGTCAAGTGCGTCACCGGCATGAACCTGCACGGACTCATGGTCGGCTCCGAAGGCACCTTGGGCGTTTTTAACGAGATCATCTTGAAACTCGTGCCGCCGCCCAAGGCCAGCAAGGCCATGATGGCCATCTTCGACGATCTCGGCAAAGCCTCCGAGACGGTGGCGGCCATCATCGCGGCCAAGATCGTGCCGGCAACACTTGAATACATGGACGACTTCACCATCCGCACCGTCGAGGACTTTGCCCACGCAGGGCTGCCCACCGACGCCAAGGCCCTGCTTTTGATCGAAGTGGACGGCCATCCGGCCCAGGTCGAGGACGAAGCGGCCGAGGTCGAGGCCATCTGCAAACGCATCGGCGCAACCCGCATCCAGGTGGCCAAGGACGCGGCCGAGCGCAACAAGGTCTGGGAAGCCCGCCGGGCCGCCCTTTCGGCCCTGGCCCGGGTCCGCCCGACCACGGTGCTCGAGGACGCCACCGTGCCGCGCTCCAAGATCCCGGCCATGATCGGGGCCCTTGAAGCCATTGCCGCCAAGTACAAGCTGACCATTGGCACCTTCGGCCATGCCGGCGACGGCAACCTGCATCCCACCATCCTCACCGACAAGCGCGACCATGTCGAGTACGCCCGGGTGGAAGCGGCCATCGACGAGATCTTCGACGTGGCCCTGTCCCTTGGCGGCACGCTGTCTGGCGAGCACGGCATCGGTACGGCCAAGTCCAAGTACATGGTCAAGGAAGTGGGCCTGGGTTCGATCCAGTACGCCAAGCGCCTGAAGGCCGCCCTCGATCCCAAGGGTATCCTCAATCCCGGCAAGATCACGGGGGAATGACATGAGCGAGATGCGTCAGCTCGTCGGCCTCTTGAAGCAGATCGACGACCAGCTCGTGGCCTGCATGCGTTGCGGCATGTGCCAGGCCGTGTGTCCCATCTACGCCGAGACCGGGCTTGAGGGCCATGTGGCCCGGGGCAAGATCGCCCTGCTCGAATGTCTGGCCGATGAAGTCATCAAGGACCCGGCCGGGGTCAAGGATCGCCTGGACGCCTGCCTCCTTTGCGGCTCGTGTCAGGCCAACTGTCCAAGCGGCGTCAAGGCGCTGGACATCTTCCTCAAGGCCCGGGCCTTTCTCACCGGCTACTACGGTCTGCCGCCGGTCAAGCGGGCCATCTTCCGGGGCCTTCTCAAAAACCCCCGGCTCTTTGACTCGGTGCTGGCGATTGCCTCGAAGTTCCAGGGGCTTTTCACCAAGCCGGTCAACGACATGATCGGTTCCTCGTGCGCCCGGGTCTTTTCCGACCTGATCGGCGGGCGACATTTCGCCCCCCTGGCCGGGACGGCCCTGCACGAAGCCGCGGCCGAACGCAATGCCCCCCGTGGCTTTTCCGGCCTCAAGGTGGCGTTTTTCTACGGCTGCGTGGTGGACAAGATGTTCCCGCGCATCGGTGAAGCGGTCTTAAAGGTCTGCGACCACCACGGCGTGGGCGTGTATATGCCCCATGACCAGGCCTGCTGCGGCATTCCGGCCCTGTCTTCGGGCGACCGGGAGACCTTCGAGGCCCTGGTGGCCCACAACATGAAGCTCTTTGGCGATGCCGATTTCGACGTGCTGGTGACGCCCTGCGCCACCTGCACCTCCACCATCAAAAAGCTGTGGCCCCTTATGGCCGAAAGCCTGCCCGAAACCACCAAGTTCAAGATTCGGGAAATGGCCGCCAAGGTCAAAGACATAAGCGCCTTCCTGATCCAGGACGTGGGCGTGGTCCCGGCCGATCTCCCGGTTGCCGGCGAGCCTGTCGCAGTCACCTACCACGACCCCTGCCACCTGAAAAAATCCCTGGGCATTTCCGCCGAACCCAGGGCGCTCATTGCTGCCAACCCGCGTTACAAACTGGTTGAAATGGATGGCGCGGATTCCTGCTGTGGCTCCGGCGGAAGCTTCACCCTGCAGCATTACGACCTGTCCAAGCGCATCGGCAAACACAAGCGGGACAATATCGTGGCCACCGGCGCAACGGTCGCGGCCACCAGTTGCCCGGCCTGTATGCTCCAGATAGGCGACATGCTGTCACAGGCCGGCGATACGTTGGCAATCAAGCATCCAGTGGAGATTTACGCGGAGACCCTGGCCGGTCGCTGATCCGGCCCACAATCAACTGGCGAGCGAGGTAGCCGAATGAGTTTGAAAGAGAACATTCACGCGCTGTTTGCGCCCAAAACCGTAGCCGTCATCGGGGCCTCAACAGCCCCGGGCAAGGTCGGCTATACGGTCGTGGCCAACATGCTGGAGGCCGGGTACTCGGGTACGCTCATTCCTGTAAACCCCAAGGCAGACGAGATTCTCGGCCTGCCGGTGACGAAGAACATCAAGGATCTGCCGGAAGGCCTCGATCTGGCCGTCATCGTCGTGCCCGTGGCTGCCGTGCTGCCGGCCATGGACGCCCTGATCGAACGCAAGGTCCGGGCCGTCATCATCATCACCGCGGGTTTCAAGGAAGTGGGCAAGGAAGGCTATGCCCTGGAGCAGCGCCTGATCGAGCTTTGCACCGAGCATGAAATCGCCATGGTCGGTCCCAACTGCCTGGGACTCATCAGCACCCAGGACCACAACAACGCCTCTTTTGCCGCCGGCTATCCCGCCGAAGGCTCCATCGCCTTTTTCTCCCAGTCCGGAGCGCTTTGCACCGCCATCCTCGACTGGGCCCTGGGCGAAAATATCGGTTTCTCCAAGTTCGTTTCGCTCGGCAACAAGGCTGTCATCAACGAAGCCAACATGCTTGAGTATCTGCGCACCGACCCCAACACGTCGGTCATCCTCGGCTACATTGAAAACGTCGAGCATGGCGCAGACTTCATCGAACAGGCCGCCAAGGTGACCCGGGAAAAGCCGGTCATCATGATCAAGTCCGGCACCACCGCCGCCGGCGCCAAGGCCGCCTCCTCCCACACCGGCGCCATTGCCGGCTCGGACCAGGCCTACTCCGCCGCCTTCCGCAAGACCGGCGTCATCCGGGCGGCCGACATGGCCACCCTGTTCGATCTGGCCCAGGCCTTTTCCACCCAGCCCCTGCCTGAAGGCCC
Organism: Desulfovibrio sp. DV; assembly: GCF_001936595.1. Lineage (GTDB taxonomy): Bacteria > Desulfobacterota > Desulfovibrionia > Desulfovibrionales > Desulfovibrionaceae > Solidesulfovibrio. The sequence goes on along the minus strand of NZ_MLBG01000001.1, from coordinate 33,309 downwards.
GGGCCTTTGCATCGTCACCAACTCCGGCGGTCCCGGCATCCTGGCCGCCGACGCCACGGAAAAATCCAGCCTCAACATGGCGCGGCTTTCCAACTCCACCATCGACCGCTTAAAGGAGTTCCTGCCGCCCTACGCCTCGTTGTACAACCCCGTCGACCTCATCGGCGACGCCCCGGCCGAACGCTATCGCAAGACCCTGGAAGTGGTGGTCGAGGATCCCCAGGTCCACTCCATCCTGGTGCTTTTGACCCCCACGGCCTCAGCTGAGATCATGGAAACGGCCGAGGCCATCATCGACGTGGCCAAGACCACCAAAAAGCCCATCTTCGTCAACTACATGGGTGGTATGCGCACGCGCCCGGGCCAGAAGCGGCTGACCGAAGCCGGCATCCCCTGCTCCATCTACCCGGAGCCGCTCATTGCCAGCATCGAGACCATGTACAACTACTACCTGTGGCGGCAGACCCCGGCCCAGGAATACCCGGCCATCAAGCGCAACCGCCAAAAGGCCCGCCTCGTCATCAATGAGGCCCGGTCCAAGGGCGCAACCGAAGTGGTGGAATTCCAGGCTCAGGAAGTCCTTCGGGCCTACAATCTGCCCACTCCCAACACCGCCCTGGCCCGGTCCTCCGACGAAGCCGTGGCCGCAGCCGAGAAGATCGGCTACCCGGTGGTCCTCAAAATCGCCTCGCCGCAAATCTCGCACAAGTCCGATGTCGGCGGCGTCAAAGTGAACCTGATCGATGCCGAAGCCGTCAAAAACGCCTTCTTCGACATCACGGCCCGGGCCCAGCGGATGCGTCCCGAGGCGTATATCGCCGGCTGTCTGGTCCAGGAAATGGCTCCCAAAGGCTGCAAGGAAATCATCATCGGCTTTAAGCGCGACGATCAGTTCGGGCCGCTCCTGATGTTCGGCCTGGGCGGCATCTACGTGGAAATACTCAAGGATATCGCTTTCCGGCTGGCTCCTCTTGGCCGTGACGACGCCAAGGGCATCATCCGCGAGATCAAATCCTACATGTTGCTCAAGGGTGTGCGCGGCGAACAGCCGGTCAACTTCCAGGCCATTGAGGACATCCTGCTCACCATGTCCGAACTGGCCCTGGATTTCCCGGAAATCCTCGAAGCCGAGTTCAACCCGGTGTTGGTCAATTCCGAGAAGGCCGTCGTGGCCGACGTGCGCATCACGCTTTCCGCCTAAAACGAACCCAGGAGGAACAATCCTATGATCGGTCTCTACATTGGGTCCACCCAGGGATATTCGGGAAAAAACCTCGTCACCCTGGCCCTGGGACAGCATTTCCAGCGCGAAGGGCAGCGTATCGGCTACATGAAGCCCATCGGCGCCGTGCCCCACAAGATCGGCAACCAGATCGGCGACGAGGACGCCTACTTCATGCAGCAGGCCCTGGGCCTGTCCGAAGACCCGTCCCTGGTCACCCCGGTGGTCATCACCCGCGATTTCCGGATGCGGGCCTTCCTCGAAGACTGCGCCAATCTGTTGCCGGGCATCGTCGACAGCTATAAAAAACTTTCCGCAGACAAGGACCTCATGCTGGTCGGCGGCTCGGGCAGCTTCCTCTACTCCGGCAAATACTGCGGCGTGGACGGCGTGACCGTGAGCCAGGCCATGGGCGCCAAGGTCATCCTGGTCGACCGCTATCTCCAGGAATACAACTACGACTATCTGGCCGCCGCCAAGGAGGCCCTGGGCGACGATCTGGTCGGCGTCATCTTAAACGACGTGCCCGAACACTTCCGCGAGGAAGCCGAAACGCTCATCACCCCGTTCCTCAAGCGCCGGGGCGTGGACGTCCTTGGCATCGTGCCCCACGATCCCATCATGTTCGCCGTGCGCGCCTCGGATCTGGCCGTGGGCCTTGGCGGCCGCCTCGTCACCGCCGCCCCCAAGACCGACAAACTGGTGGTCAATTTCCTGATCGGCACCATGCAGATCGAAAACTTCGTGACCTTTTTCAAGCGCCAGAAAGACGTGGCCATCCTGTGCGGCGGTGACCGGTCCGATTTGCAGCTCGTGGCCCTGGAAGGCAACTGCTCGGCCCTGATCTTAACCGGCAATCTCTATCCCAACGACATGATCCTGGCCAAAGCCGAAGACAAGGGCGTGCCCGTCATCGTGGTGCGCGACGACACCTTCTCCGTGGCCAAGAAGATGGAGCTCATGCTTACCCGGGAAAAGCTGCGTGACCGGTCGCGCATCGAGCACGGCACCAAGATCGTCCAGCAGGCGGTCAACATGGCGTTGCTTAAAAAGAACCTCGGCCTGTAGCAGGCACGGCCCTCCCGGAGCGCGCTCACGGTCCCGTTCCGGGAGGCCCTGTCCGATAAAGCGGTTTGGCTCGCACCCCGATCCCTCGCGGCGATGGGACCGGGAGCGGCTGGTCTAATTTCCAACCAAAAGGAGCGTGAGACAATGTCGTGGGTCCAACAGTACCAACCGCTGGGGAGCGTGGCCATGTCCGCGTTGGTCGCGGGCATTCCCTTGTACATTCTCTTCTTCATGCTGGCGGTCAAACGCATGGCCGGCCACAAAGCTGCCTTTGCCGCCACGGCCGTGGCCGTGCTGCTGTCCATTTTCGCCTGGAACATGCCGGCTGATCTGGCCATCGGCGCCACCCTCTACGGTGCGGCCTTCGGCCTTTTCCCCATCGTCTGGATCGTCATCACCGCCATCTGGGTCTACAACATGACGGTCGAGTCCGGCGAATTCAACATCATCAAAAACTCCCTGGCCCAGATCACCGACGACCGTCGGCTCCAGGCCATTTTCATCGCTTTCGCCTTCGGCTCCTTCATTGAAGGCACGGCCGGCTTCGGCACGCCCGTGGCCATCACCGCCGCCATGCTGGTGGGCCTTGGCTTCAACCCGCTCTACGCCGCCGGCATCTGCCTGATCGCCAACACCGCGCCGGTCGCCTTCGGCGCCATCGGCATCCCCATCGTGGTCGCGGCCAAGGTCACCGACCTCGACATGATGAAGATCAGCGCCATCTGCGGTCGCCAGTTGCCCTTCCTGTCCATCATCGTCCCGATGTGGATCTCGGTGACCATGTGCGGCTTCAAGCGCACCATGGAAATCCTGCCGGCCGTCATCATCGCCGGTGTGTGCTTTGCCGGTTCCCAGTTCCTGGTCTCCAACTACGTCGGCCCCTACCTGCCCGACATCATCTCGGCCATCGTCACCATCATCGGCCTTGGCCTGTTCCTCAAGGTCTGGAAGCCCAAGCAGACCTGGCACTTCCCGGACGAGCCGCCGGCGGCCAGCCGCGTCGTGGCCTCGGAATTCTCGGGCGGCGAGATCTTCCGCGCCTGGCTTCCCTACATCATCCTGGCCGTCATGGTCTTTTTCTGGGGCATCGATTCCTTCAAGGCCATTTTGGACAAGATCTTCCTCATGAAGTTCGAGTGGCCGGGCCTGCATAACCTGGTCATGAAAACCGTCCCCATCGTGGCCAAGGATACCCCGTATCCGGCCGTTTTCAACCTCAACCTGCTGTCCACCCCGGGCACGGCCATCCTGTTTGCCGGCCTGATCTCCATCCTCTTCATGCCCGGCTATGGCTTCGGCAAGGGCTTTGCCTGCCTGCTTCGCACCATCAAGCAGCTGCGCTGGCCCATCGCCACCATCGCCATGATCCTGGGCCTGGCCTACATCATGAACTACTCGGGCATGAGCTCGTCCATGGGTCTGGCCTTTGCCGCCTCCGGCGCGCTGTTCCCGTTCTTCTCGCCGATCCTCGGCTGGCTGGGCGTGTTCCTGACCGGTTCGGACACCTCGTCCAACGCCCTGTTCGGTTCGCTGCAAAAGACGACCGCCCAGCAGATCGGCGTCGACCCGCACCTGACCGTGGCCGCCAACTCCTCCGGTGGTGTTACCGGCAAGATGATCTCGCCCCAGTCCATCTCCGTGGCCACCGCGGCCTCGAACATGGTGGGCAAGGAAGGCGACATCTTCCGCTTCACCCTGCCCCACTCCCTGGCCATGCTCGGCTTTGTCGCCGTGCTGACCTTGCTGCAGGCCTACGCCCTGAAGTGGATGCTGCCGTAACCTTAAACCGCGCATAGACCCAGGTACGGCCGGCTGCGCGTCCTGCGTCGCCGGCCGTGCCTTTTACGCCATCCGACGAAAGAGAGGTTCCCATGACGACCCCCAATCTGGTCGAACTGCTGACGCAAAAGGCCTCCCTGGTCTCGGCCGTGGTGCGGCCCGTCGCTTCCATGGACGAAGCCATGGCCTATGTGACCGACGTGTGCGTGGGCAAAGAGGCCTGCCAGATCCTGGCTTCGGGCTGTGACGCCCCCCTGTCCGGCACGGCCGAAGCCCTGTGTGAAACCAAACAGGAAAAAATCATCTGCGCGCCGCAAATGCCGGCCGAGGCCATGGAGACGCTCTCCGGCCTGTGCGCCGAAAAGGGCATCAGCCTGATCACCTCGGGGATGCGCTCGCGCCTGGGCGGCATCGACATCGGCCTGACCATGGCCGTTGCCGGCATTGCCGAAACCGGCACGGTCGTTGTGCGCTCGATGAGCGAGGAAGTGCGTCTGGCCAGCATGGTGGCCGAAATCCACATCGCCGTGCTGCCGGCCTCGTCCATCGTGGCCGATTCCTACGCCCTGGAACCGAAACTCGTCGAATGGATGGCCCAGCCCGACTACACGGCCTTTGTCACCGGCCCCAGCCGTACCGCCGACATCGAACGGGTGCTGGCTCTTGGCGTGCACGGCCCGCTGGAACTGCACATCCTCATCCTGGAGGACAAGTAGATGCAAGACGCCACCACCCTCAAAGAGTATCGCCAGCAGCTGCGCGAAGCTCTGGACAATGAATTTCAGCGCCAGGCCCTCGACAAGTTCGCCGTGGCCTACCGCACCTCCCGGGCCAACGCCTTTGCCGGCATCGACGCCCCGGAGTTGATCGCCGAGATCGCCGCCGCCAAGGACGTGGCCATCGACCAGCTGGAAGAGCTTTTCCAGGAGTTCAAGCGCCACGCCGAAGCCGCCGGCACCACGGTCCATCTGGCCGCCACCGCCCACGAGGCCAATGAGATCATCGCCCGCATCGCCAAGGAAAATAACGTCAAGACCATCGTCAAGTCCAAGTCCATGACGGCCGAGGAGACGCACTTAAACGACCACCTCGAGGCCGAGGGCCTGGAAGTCACGGAAACCGACCTTGGCGAATGGATCATCCAACTGCGCCATGAAGGCCCGACCCACATGGTCATGCCGGCCATCCACCTGTCCCGCTACCAGGTGGCCGACCTCTTCTCCGAAGTCACCCAGAAACAGCAGGATGTGGACATCCAAAAGCTGGTCAAGGTGGCCCGGCGCGAACTGCGCCCCAAATTCTGCCAGGCCGACATGGGCATCTCCGGCGCCAACTTCGCCATCGCCGCCACCGGCACCATTGGACTCATCACCAACGAAGGCAACGGCCGGCTGACCACCACCCTGCCGCGGGTCCATGTGGCCCTGGCCGGCATCGACAAGCTCATGCCGACCCTGCACGACGCCCTGCGCATCATCCGCTGCCTGCCCAAAAACGCCACCGGCCAGGCCATCACCTCCTATGTCACCTGGATCACCGGAGCCGTGCCCTGCGAAGTCGGCCCGGAAGGCAAGAAGGTCAAGCACGTGGTCTTTTTGGACAACGGCCGTATGGCCATGGCCAAGGACCCGGAATTCAAGCAGGTGCTGCGCTGCATCCGCTGCGGGGCCTGCGCCAACGTCTGCCCCATCTACCGGCTGGTCGGCGGACACAAGTACGGCCACATCTACATCGGAGCCATCGGGCTGGTGGCCACCTACTTCTTCCACGGTCGGGAGGCGGCCAAGAACCTTGTGCAGAACTGCCTCAACTGCGGGGCCTGCAAGGCCGTGTGTGCCGCCGGCATCGATCTGCCGACCCTGATCAAGGAAGTCCACGCCCGCATCCAGGACGAAGAAGGCCATCCGCTCTATTCCTCGGTGGCCGGGCAGGTGCTTAAAAACCGCAAGCTCTTCCACACCATGCTCAAGTCCGCCAGGTTGCTGCAAAAGCCGGTCACCGGCGGCACGCCCTATCTGCGCCACCTGCCCATGTTCCTGTTCAAGGACCAGGATTTCCGGGCTCTCCCGGCCGTGGCCGACGAAGCCTTCCGGGATCGCTGGGAAAAGATCAAGCCGCATGTGACCGGGGCCAACCTCCGGGTGGCGCTGTTCTCCGGCTGCGTGCAGGACTTTGTCTATCCCGAGCAGATGGAAGCGGCGGTGTCGGTCATTGCCACCAAGAAGGGCGTGGCCTTGGAATATCCCATGGGCCAGTCCTGCTGCGGCCTGCCGCTGATGATGATGGGCGAGAAAAAGGCCGGCCGGGAACTGGCCGCCCACAACATGAACGCCATCGACGCCCAGGATTTCGACTACATCGTGACCATGTGCGCCTCCTGCGCCTCGTACCTCAAACACGGCTACAAGCGGCTTTTCGCCGATGATCCGGCCATGGCCTACAAGGCCGCCCAGTTCGCCCACCGGGTCATCGACTTCAGCTCGTTTGTGCGCGACGTGCTCGGCATCACCGATGAGGCCTTTGCCGGGCCGGAGAAAAAGGTCACCTACCACGCCCCCTGCCACCTGTGCCGGGGCCTTGGCGTGACCGAAGCTCCCCGGGCGCTCCTTGGCGTTGCCGGGCTGGAATACGTGCCGGCCGAAGAGGAGGACGTGTGCTGCGGCTTTGGCGGCACCTTCTCGGTAAAGTTTCCGGAACTGTCCAAGGAACTGCTGACCAAAAAGATCAACAACCTCAAGGCCACCGGCGCAACTGCCATGGCCACCGACTGCCCGGGTTGCATCATGCAGATCCGCGGCGGCTTCGAACACGACAAGACCCCCTTTGAGGTACGCCACGTGGCCGAGTATCTGGCCGAGCGCCTCAAGCGCAAATAGGGGCAGCCTTCCGTTTCGCCCTGTCCAAGGCCGCGCCCCGTGTCGCGGCCTTTTTTATGGTGGGTAAGCCGAAGCCCTTGTATCGACGGGCAGCCCGGCGTACTGGACGAAACAGTTCAAGTCCCAAGGAGGACGTATGCACTACCCCAGACCGAGCTTCCCTCGGCTTCGATCCTTCGCAGCCGTCGTTACCCTGGGCGTCCTGGCAATTGGCTGTCTTGCGGGCTGTTCCGGCGACAATGTCCGCGCCAACCTCCATGCGCTTGTTGAAAAACAGCGCCTTGTCGGCAAGCTGCAACAGAGCCTGCTCCTGGCCTCGGATGCCGAAAATAATGTCCTGCTCTCACCCGTCGAGGCCGATGCCAAGGCCTATGCCGCAACCACACGCGAGGCCCTTGCCGCCGGCACAGAACAGCTGGGCACCCTGGATGGACTGGTGCAACAAGGCAAAAATACGAAGGAAATCGAAGCACTGAACATCGTCTCCAGCGATTTCAAGGAACTCTCTGCCACCTATGACGCCCTGCTTGGACTGCTTGGCCGCAATACCAATGTGCGCGCCGCCCAATTGTCGCGCAGCGAGGCGTCCCAGGCCGTCCTGCGTCTGCAACAGGCCCTTGGCCCCATCATCGACAGCCAGAACTGTGCCGCGTCCAAGGACGCCTCGCGGGTGATCACCGCCGCCCTGTCCATCCTGGCCCTGCACCCCCGGCATATCGATGAAAGCACGGCCGCCGGCATGGATGCCCTGGAGGCGTCCATTGGCGATGCCAACCAGATCGCACGCACTGCGTTGGCGGAGCTTGGCCGGTTGCCGGATGGAGATGCCAGCCTTCGGGAAGCCGCCCGCCAGGGCCAAGCCGCGTATGCCGCCTTCTGGGAGCTCAATCAGGTCGTTGTCGCCCTTTCCCGGGAGAATACCAATGTCGAGGCGGCGGCCCTCTCCATGGGCCGCAAACGGTTGCTCCAGGCGAAAATCCTGTCTGATGTGGAAAAATTGTCCGCTGTCATCAGCGAAAGAGAGTTTTCAGCCACCAGATAACGACACGCCGGCCACTGTCGCGCCTTCGACCGGACGCAAGGGCCATAGGCTTGTCTGGGTGGCCTGAAATCGCAGACACAAGGGGCCGTCATCCGGGGTGACGGAGATCTGACCACCAACGGGAAACGCCCGGGGACTTGCGTCTCCCGGGCGTTTCTCACAATGCGGACCAAAAAGCTCGAATCAGGCGTCCGGGAAGGGACGACCGGCCGGCCAGTGCGGCGACACAAAGACGCCGGATTTGCCGCCGGCCTTGTAGAGCAGCCGGATTTCGCCGATGACGATGTCCTTTTGCACGGCCTTGCACATGTCATAGATGGTGAGCGCCGCAACCGAGGCCGCAGCCAGGGCTTCCATCTCAACGCCCGTCTCGGCGGTGGTGGAGGCCTCGGCTTCCACCCGGACGATGGCCGCCGCTCGGTCCACGTCGAAACGCACGTCGGCAAAGGCCAGGGGCAGGGGATGGCACAGGGGAATCAGATCGGAGGTGCGCTTGGCCGCCATGATGCCGGCGATCTTGGCCGTGGCCAGGGCATCGCCCTTGGGCAGGGCGGCAGTGGCGAGAAGGGCCATGGTTGCAGCGGAGAGGCGCACCTCGCAGCCGGCAATGGCCAGACGGCGCGTCTTGGACTTGCCGCCGACATCCACCATGCGGGTGCGGCCTTCGGCGTCGATGTGGGTAAAGCCTTCGCTCATGACTGCCTACTTGAAGTCCGGGACTTTGACCTTGCGGTCGATGCGCTTGGCGGCGGTGGCGTCTTCCCGGGCCTTGGCCTCGTCGCCAAGCTTCACATACAGCAGGGCTCGGTTGCCATAGGCCTCGGCCAATTTGGCGTCGGTCTCCACCGCCTTGGTGTAGTCGGCCAGGGCGAGCTGCAGGTCCTGTTTGGCCTCATGGCACATGCCGCGCAGGTTGTAGGCGCTGGCTAGGTTCTTGGCATCCACCGCCGGATTGGCAATGATGCGGCTAAAGGCCGCAATGGCCGTGTTCATATCGCCCTTGGTGGCAGCGGCCATGCCTTCGCCGTAATCCTGGGTCGGATCAGCCTGGGCCATGGCCGGAAAAGCCAGGACGAGCCCCAGAAGCAGCAGCGCCGTACGGATGCGATTACCCATTTCAGTTCCCCATGGCCTCTTTGGCTTTGCGAAAGAAACTCTTCACTTTTTTCATGGGCTTTTGCTCGTCGAGGGACTCGAACTCGCGCAAAAGCTCTTCCTGCTTCTTGGTCAGCCCGCGCGGCGTCACCACCGTCACATGGACGAGCAGATCGCCCCGACGGCTGGACCCCGGTATGGGCAGTCCCAGGCCGCGCAGGGAAAAGACCTCCCCGCTCTGGGTGCCCTTGGGGATTTCCATGGACTCCTCGCCGTCCAGGGTCGGCACCTCGATCTTGTGGCCAAGGGCGGCCTGAACAAAGGTGATGTCCTGACGGTAGAGGAGATCCTGGCCCTGGCGTTCAAAGACCTTGTCCTGCTCCACATGGAGGATGACATAAAGGTCGCCGGGAGGACCGCCGTGCAGTCCCGGGTCGCCCTCGCCGCGAAGGCGCAGGCGGCTGCCGTCGTCCACGCCGGCCGGCACGCGGACCTTGAGTTCCCGGGTCTGGCGGGTGATGCCCCGGCCGCGGCACTCCTTGCAGGGCGTGGCGATCACGCGGCCCTCGCCCCGGCAGACCGGGCAGGCGACGGCGATGCGGAAAAAGCCCTGGCTCTGGATCACCTGACCGGCCCCGCCGCACTGCTGGCAGGTCTCGGCCGAGGTGCCGGGCTCGGCCCCGGAACCGTTGCAGACGTGGCACTGGACGTTTTTGGGAATTTTTAGCGTGACCTCGGTCCCCTTGGCCGCATCGCGGAAGGGCACGGTCAGGTCGTAGCGCAGATCGTTTCCGGCCTGGGGCCGGGGACCACGCGAGGTGCGGCCGCTGAAGCCGAAAAACTCCCCGAAAATATCGGAAAACGCACTGAACACGTCGTCAGTGCTGCCAAAACCGCCAAACCCGTTGCCACCCATGCCTTCATGGCCGAAACGGTCATAGCGGGCCCGGTTTTCCGGGTTGCGCAACACCTCGTAGGCCTCGGCCGCTTCCTTGAACTTGGACTCGGCCTCGGGATCGTCCTGGTTGCGGTCGGGGTGGAACTTGAAGGCCTGCTGACGATAGGCCTTCTTGATCGTTTCCTCGTCGGCGTCGCGTTCAACGCCGAGAATTTCGTAATAATCCCGGGGCATTGTTTCTTCTAGTTGTTTTCAGGAAGCACGACGCCCGCTTCCACAATGGACTCGGCCGGCAACACTTCGCCGGCAGCAATCTCCCGCAGGGCGGTGACGACTTCCTTGTTCTTGCACTCGACCAGCGGCTCATAGCCTTCACGATACTGGTGCACCCGCTTGATGGCCATCTGCACGATGAGGAAGCGGTTGTTGATTTTTTCCAGGCAATCTTCAACGGTGATACGCGCCATGCGATTCTCCTTGCACGTTGGATGCGGTAGGACGTGTTGCCGGTGCGCGGTTGCGCTACCCTGGTAAGACGTTATTTCGCCGCGTCAAGGGGCCTTCCCCCTGATCGGCCGGGTTGGCCCAGCTGGTCGGACGATTGAATTCCAACGCGAAACATTGACTGGTATTCCATCGTCCGTTAGGAGTCAAGCCCAACCTGCCGTCCCTTCAAAGGCCCCGGCAGCGGGAGCCTGCTGCCGCGAGACCGCGGCCACCGCGCCATGCCAACAATACAATGTCCCAATTTCCTTCGCTTTCGTCTGTTATCCAACAAGACGAATTGAATCCGGCCCACAAAAAACAAGGATCAACTTGACAAAACTGCTGTCTGTGTTTTTTTAGTCCCACTCTCAGAAACCGGCCTCAACACACATTGCAGGGCAACTCCCATGAAATTGACCCATTTAACAATCAAGACCCGCCTTTTCATTCTTCTCGGCGCGTCAATCCTGTTCCTTGCAATTCTTGGAATATACAGTCTCCAGGGCATTTCCCGAATGAATGCGTCTGAAAACATTCAAATCGGCAACTTCTCCCGCATAACCCTTGCCGTCAATCAGGCGCGCTCGGCGCAAGTCGCATTCAAAAAGCAGGTCCAGGAATGGAAGAATATGCTGCTCCGGGGCAATGATACTGCCCAATACACAAAATATACGGCCTTGTTTAATGATGAACATGCTGTCGTTCTGGCCACGCTGCAAGCCCTGGCGACAACCATGCAACAAATTGGAATTCCAACGGATAGCGTTGAAAAAACTATCCGGGTCCATAGTCTGTTGCATGAAAAATACTTGGCGGCCTTGAAACAATTCGATGCCAGCGACGCGGCTGCCGGGAAAAAAGTCGATGCGCTTGTCGCCGGCATCGACCGTGAGCCCACCCAGGCCCTCGACGCTATCGTGCATGACATCTCAGCCCGCAGCGACGCCATCCAGGAGCAGGCCACCCAGGAGTCACGCGGCCTGTACGCCGATGTCCGACTGCGCATCATCCTGGTCATCAGCCTCGCCTTTGTCATCCTCACCACCCTGTCCAGCATCATTATCCGGACCATAACCGGACCGCTCAACAAGAGCCTGACCTTTGCCAAGGCCGTGGACTCCGGGCAACTCGACGCTCCGCTGGCCGTGACCGGTTCGGATGAAGTGGCCCGGCTGGCTGACGCCATGCGCAACATGGTTGCCGGGCTCAAGGAAAAAATGGGCCAGGCTGCGCTTAAAACCACCGAAGCGACTGTGGAGGCCCAAAAGGCCCAACAGGCTCTGGAAACCGCTGCCGCTGAAACCCGGCGGGCCGAGGAAGTCCGCAATGCCCTGCTGCAGGCCGCCTCCCAACTGGAGGAAGTCGTAGCGGTCGTTTCTGCGGGATTTGAAAAGCTGACCGCCATGATCGAGCAGTCCAACCAGGGTGCCCGGGAACAGGCGCATCGCATCGATGCCACGGCCACGGCCATGGACCAAATGAACGCGACCGTGCTCGATGTGACGAAAAACGCCTCCCAGGCGGCTGAAACCGCGAATTCCGCCAGACGCAAGGCCCAAAACGGCGCTCAGATCGTCACCCAGGCCGTTGTGAGCATCGCTGAGGTGCAAAATCAGGTCCTGGGCCTCAAGTCCAGCATGACGGCCCTTGGGCAGCGGGCCGAGGGAATCGGCACGATCCTCGGCGTCATCTCCGATATCGCCGACCAGACCAACCTATTGGCCTTGAATGCCGCCATCGAAGCGGCCCGGGCCGGCGACGCCGGCCGTGGGTTTGCGGTCGTGGCCGACGAAGTGCGGAAACTGGCGGAAAAAACCATGACCGCCACCAAGGAAGTGGGAGCTGCCATCAGCGGCATCCAGTCCGGCGCCCAGGACAACATCGCCAACGTCGAAAAATCCTACAGCATGATCAATACCGCCACGGATCTGGCCAACACCTCCGGAGAGGCCCTGGAGGCCATCGTTTCCCTGGTCGATCTGACGACCGATCAGGTGCGGGCCATTGCCACGGCCTCGGAGCAGCAGGCATCGACCAGCGAAGAGATCAAACGGACGATTGACGATATCAACACGATCTCCGCCCAGACCTCCGAGGCCATGGGCGAGTCCGCCCATATTGTCGGAGACTGCACCCGCCAGGTCGATGTGCTCAAACGGCTGATCATGGAGATGCAGGGCGACAGGCAAGACGCAAAGACCGGCAGACGCGCGCTTTCCTGAGAAACGCGAGAGACCGGCGCTTCCCCGCCGGGCAGGCGTTCAGGCCTGCCCGGCCCCGGCAGCAGGAGCCCTGTCCCGGTCAGGCCCGAACGTCTGCCACCCCCACCCGTGCGGCACCACGGCCGACTCCCGGGCCAGCCGCAACAGCCCCTGCCCGGACCTAATAGGCGAGCCTGCCCAGGGACTTCAAAATAAGCGTGGCCCCCATGGCGAACATGCCCATGAGCCCCATGCCGCAGGAAAAGCCGGCCAGCAGGACCGGGGCATACTGCCGCCAGCGCTTCCCGTAATGCTTGAGGAAATAATAGCGCCCCAAAAGCGCCCCCACCACTTCAAGGATAAGCCCATGGGGCACGCTCTGGCCCATGCCGCGCACGATGCCGTAGACCAGAAGCACCGGTAGGCCGAAAATCATGAGCAGCACGTAGACAATCAGGCCAAGGCCCAGGCCGGCGCTGACAAACCAGCCATTTAAGGCCTGGAAAAAGAGCGAGTTGCCCTCCAGGGTGGAGGTCTGCATGAGCAGGGAATTAAGGGCCTGCAGGTGCCACAGTTCCTGGGCATACGGGTAGCTGGCCGACGGGATGGGGGCGAGCTGCCAGATGAACTGGGAAAAAAGCAGGCTGGCCACCATGACCACCGGAAAGACCACGATCTCGGCCTTTATGATGCCGCGAAGGCTGGTGCCGGTCAGCTCGATTTCCCGGAAATCCACGGTCGCCTTGCCGTAGTTGTGGATGGGGATGGGGGCATACCAGATTTCGATGCCCTGGTAGCCGAAAAAGCGCGCCCCGGCGATAAAGCTGGCCTCGCGCACCAGCGGCAGGCTGACGAACTGGCCGGCGATGCCTTCCATCCGGGCGGTGATATAGGAAATGACCGGGGTGTAGACGAAGCCGTAGAGCACGAAAAAAAGCCAGGGCAATTGCGGCACCAAAAACAGGCACATGCCGATATAGGCCAGGGTGGAAAAGACGTAGATGGCGATGGACACCCAGAAATTGATGTCGCCCCTGGCCTTGTTGGTGTCAAAGAGCGCCTTGTAGGCCGCCCCCCCCACCCCGCCCTTTTGCAGCGACCGGACCACCTGCCACACGCCGATGACGCCGATGGCCAGGCCCAGGCCGATGCCAAACGACATATAGAAGTCGAAGTTGTTGGCAAAGACCGTGTCCACCGTGCCCATGCCCTGCCGCCAGCGGTGCAGGATGCCGTGGGAATAAAGGATGGGGTTGGCCACCACGGTGATGACCAGTCCGACCAGCCCGCCGATGACGGCCCAAAACGGCAGCACCATGCCGGTAAAGACCAGCCCCAGATCAAACTGGATGCCGGTGGCCACGGCCGGCAGCCAGGCCTCGGTATTGCGGGTGAAATCGGCCCAGGGAATGGGGATCAGACGCACGGGCTCGGTAAAAACAAGCCCGGAGACCACCGGGAAAAGGACATAGATGGCGCCAAAGGCCAGCCCGATCATGCCGCCGATGGAAAAGACCCGCCATTTCCAGCCGGTCTTGCGGTCCTCGGTGGATTCAGCCAGGGCCATGGTGCCCAGAGCCCCGACCGGGGCCATGGGGAACGGCAGTTTTTCCACATCGGAGGTGATGCGGTACAGGGCATAGCCCAGGCCGAAATGGTCGATGCGCTGGATGATTTGGGAGCCGACCAGGAGCAGGATGGGGACCAGCCAGTCGCGGTGGAGAAAAGTGCGGGCCAGAAGCGAGTCGGATTCCGGCCCCGGGGCCACCCATAGCGGAATGAGGTCGGTCAGTCCCAGCATCTTGGCCGCATCGGACTGGACCAGATACTGGTTCCACAGGAGTCCATGAAACGGCGAGGCCATGGCCGCCCCGGCCATGTAATAGAGCAGGAAGATTTCCTGCTGTTTGAGTTCCGTATAGGCCCGCTTGGCGATCTCGGCAAAAAGAATGATGGTCACCCACCGGGCGGCCGGGCCGATGCCGGTGCCGATGACCAGCTGGAGATACATGCTGCCCGGCATCATGAGAAAGCCGATGAAGACCGCGCCGACAATGGTCTTCCAGTCGAAGCCCTCTTCGAAATGGGTCGGCGTGGGGAGCAGGTCCCGGTATTCGGCTAACTCTTTGTCATCGTACATCGGGTCGTCCTAATTCGGCAGCACGAGATAGCTCTGCCCGGTCCACAGTCCGATCAGCGCAAATACGCCGCCCATGAGAAAGTCGCCCAGGATCAGGCCGATAAACAGCAATCGCACCCGTTTCAAAAGGACGATGCCGCCATAGCGAAGCGTCAGATGGTTGCACAGCCAGCCAAGAAAGAACGAGAACCACAGGATGCGCATGGATGAGCTGTACATGGTGAGAAAGCCCAGGGGATGGATGGGCCACCAGTAGAAATGCTGGTAGGCCACGACCAGGGCGAACATCACCACCGCCCCGGCCAGGGTGAAGCCGATGACGGCGTGGTTGGAGCCGGCCGGGGCTTCGATCAGGCGCTGGACGTTTTCATAGACCGTGCTGACGGTCTGCGTTTCCCAGTCCACCTGCAAATCGCGCAGCCCGTACTTGTGGCAAACGGCCAGCATGGCCAGGAAGGACACGGCCACGGCTGCGGCAATGGCCAGGACAATGGCGGCCAGATAGAGCTTCTTGGGGCTTTTTTTCTCGCCCACCTTGGCCGCGTGGAAAAGGGACGGCAAAAGCGATTCGCGCAGATCGACAAAGAGCATTTTCTGCATGACGGCGGCCATGAGAAGGCCCAGGCGGCTGAAGATGCCGGTGCCGAAAAAGGCCAGCAGGCCGTCGGTCGGCGCGGCGGTCAGGGTGAAATAGGCGATGCCGCCCTGGCAGATGATGCGGCTGGCCACCAGCATGACCATGAAAAACGCGCCAAGGAGCAGCACGGCCTGGCCAAGGGGCATCCCAAAGGACACGCTCCAGGCCACAAGAGCCCCGCCGCCAAGGACCAGCCCCCACAGCGAGGCCGGCGCGCCCACCCACTCGGCCTCATCCGGGCCGCGAAAGCGAAAGCGCACGGCGTCCTTGGCTGTCTCGTAGAGATGATGGCGGGCCAGCCACAGGAGAAACAGGAAAAAGACGCCATAGGCCCCGATCATCTGTGTTTCCTCGGGGGAGGTCAGGGTCGGGCCGAAGGTGACGCCAAGGGCCGAGGCCGGGATATGCTGGCCGATGATGTCAAAGACGCCGTAGACAAAGCCGCCCAGGAGAAAAAAGAGCCAGAAGCTCAAGGAGATCTGGCGGGACGTCAGGTAGGCAAAGCCGATGAAGGCCGGGTAGAAATAGATCTTGAGCTTGGTAAAGCCCGAAAAAAGCCCGGTTTTGGGAAAATACGGCCCGGCCAGGATCAGCGTCGGAATCTGGGGCACGGACGGATCGTAAAAGGCGATGCCGTTTATGGTATGCAGGAGCAGGCTGAAAAAAGGCCGCACAGCAAAAATCGGTCGGTGAAAAAGCCCGACAGCCCGCCGGTATCCACTGCGCCGGTGAGCATTTCCGGCAGGCGCAGCAGCGGGAAATTCATGCGCTCGTTGGACACCCACTGCCGGGAAAAGAGATTGGTCAGGCACAGGAGCACGAAATAGCACAGGCCGATAAAGACGGCCCAGGTGGCAAGCGGCCCGACCCAGGCCCCCCAGGGGATGGCGGCCAGCACGCGGTCCCAGGGCATGGTGTAGCCGCCGGCCAAGCCGTTATAAAGCGTCTCCACGGCCTCGGGATCGGCCGGATACCAGCCCGACGGCAAAAGCGGCCCGAACACCGCATTCCACTGGTTGCCCTCGCTCGCGAAATGCAGCGGTGCGGTCAGGCTGATAAAAAACGTGCGGGCAAGGCCGGTGTGGGCCACGCCGGAAACCACGACCATGAGCATCCAGCACACGAGCAGGTCTGTGCCGGTGAGCACGGAGCGGCCGCGAAAGAGTCGGCCAAGCCCGGCAGCCAGCACCGTGAGCCAGGCCAGCAGGAAAAACGGGGCCAGGGGAAAATGGCCGCCGCCAAGGGGTGTCGCGCCCAGATAGAGATTGTTTAAAGGGGTCACGGCGCACACGCCAAGCCCAAGGACCAACCCCAGGGCCACGGCCCGGAAACGAATGGTCCCGGACGTCATGCGGTCCCCTCCCCGGCCGGCTCGTCGCTGCGAAGCCGGGCATTGTAGCCGCCGATGACCTTGTCCTCATAGGAGGTCCGGGTGGATTCCTCCAGGGAGCGCCACACGAGCAGCTGTTTGCGCAGATCGTTTAAAAAGCCCTTGTTAAGCCGCTTCCACATGCCGGCTTCACCGGCCACGCGCGTCAGTTCCACGTCGATTTCCATATAGCCCGGGGTATCCTTGGCCGGCGTAAACACAATGGACATGGACTGTTTGATGCCGAAATCAAAGGGAGCCAGCCAGACCGTGCCGGTCAGGCGCATACAGGCCCGCAAATCGCAGAATTCCGGATGCAGCTCCTTGGGATGCGGCGGCGAACCGGGCAGATCCCAGGGACATTCAAAGGCGTAGTCCACGTCGGCAGTGGCAAAAAGGCCATGGGACACGTCCTGGTGGGACTGGTAATAGTCAAAAAGAAACCCGCCGGCGCATTCCTGCTCGCGCACCTTGACCAGAAACGGCAGCCGGGTGGCGATGACGCCGCCCACGGCCTCGGGCAGGGTCCAGGAACGGTTGACGTCGGGGATGGCGATCTGGCCGGCCACCCTGGACGGATAGATGACCGAGAGCAGCACCACGGCAATGACCAGCAGCATGGCGGCCACGCCGGCCGTGGAGGAATAGTTGGCGGTCATGCCGGCCCACAGGGAGGTGCCCGACAGCAGGCCGGCCGCGGTCTGGGCCAGCAGATAGCCAAGGACCACGCTGATGACGGCAAAGGCCAGGGCCTCGGCGATAAACAGGAACGAGACATGGGACGGGGCCAGCCCCACGGCCGTGTACACGCCGATTTCCCGCTTACGCTCATAAACCGCGCCGATCATGGTATTGAGCACAATCAGCATGGAAATAACCAGGGGAATAAGGATGTTGGGCACGCCGGCATAGCCCAGGGCATCGCCGGCATGGTAGAGGAACACGCCGTCGGCCTGGCCGGAAAAAACCGCCATGCCAAACCGGTCGGCCAGCCGTCCGGCCAGGGTCGCATCGGTTTTGGCCGCCACCTCGCCGCCCTCCGGTCCGGCGGCCGACGGAGCCACCACCACGGATTTGAGCTGCCCGCCAAGGCCGATCAGCGTCTCATAGGGCAAAATCACGACCAGATCGTCGTCGATGTGCTGGTAGCGGCTTTGCAGGCTCTTGACGTCCTCGCCCGACTCGGCCGCCTCCTTCTCGACTTCGCTGACCTCTTTGGACACCTCGGACGGGAAAACCACCGGCATGAGCGGCTCGCCATCAAGATCCGGCCGCTCTTCCAGGGCGTTTTTGCGGAAAAGGCCGCTGACTGTGAACGTCCGGCCAAAAAGCGTCACCCGATCGCCCGGGGCAACGCCCAGGCGCTCGGCCATGGGCACGGGCAGAATGATGGCCGCGCCGTCGCCGGGAGCAAACCAGCTGCCGGCGGCGAGGAGCCCGGCCATGCGCCCCAGATGGGCCTCGTTGGCCGACAGGCCCATGATGCCCTGGACGACCTCGCTGCGCCCGCTGGCCCGGAGGCTGGTGACCGGAGCCACGGTTTTTTCCGGCAGTTCAAGCCAGGCCAGGGGGGCCACCACGTCGGCCGCGCCGTAGGCGTCGGCCACCACAGCCAGGGATTCGGGCGGCAGGGAATGCCAGCCGATATTTTTGAGCAACACCCCCCGGTAGGGTGCCGTATCCGCTATCTGGATCGCACTCTCGTCCCGGGTGGATTTGATGCTCGTAAAGCTCATGATGGTAAAGGTCAGGATGACAAGCGTCAGGCAGGTCAGGGCCGTGCGGATCTTGCGACGCCGTAGGTTGCTCACGCCAATGACGAAGGCCGCGGCAAAGGCGCGCATCCCGCCTATTTCAGTGGATTTGACGTGGGAGGCCCGGCGCTGCAGCGCCGTCATTTCGCGTTCAAAGCGCATGAAGATAATGGCCGCCACCATGACCGACAGGCCCAGGATGAAAAAGGCGATGATGACCACCAGCGGCGAGTAGGTGAGCTTAAAGGCCGGGTGGACGGCGTAGACAACGGCAATGACGGCGGTGAGCGTCCCCAGGAAGGCGGCGATGCGCTTGTGGATGTCGGCGTAGTTAAAGACCACCCGCTCCACGCAGTAGGCAAAGGGGATAAAGAGCGCGATGTAAAAAAGGACGCCGAGAAGCACGTCGCGCTGGGTCTTTTCCACGTCGTTGTAAACCCGAACGGCCAAGGCCCAACTGGCCCGGGCCGCCGTCACCATGGCCTCGTAGTGTCTGGCCTCGCCGGCAGCCCAGGCCTGGGCATACAACGAGCGCCCCTGGTCGGTCAGGTCGCGGATGCGCTCGCTGACGATGCCGTGGGCTTCGAGGTTGGCAATGCGCGGTCCGACCAGGGCCCACATGTCGCGTGCGCCGAGCAGTTCCGTGGTCGGCAGCACAGGGTAGGCATCGACAGGATAGCCCACTCCCGTCGGATGCTCGGCATCGGCGTTTAAGAGCAGGAGTTTCCGGGCCAGGACCGTGTCGGACAGGATGCACTTAAACGGTGTTCCCGGTTCGAGAAAAATGGAGAGCAGGGTGGAATCAAGCGTGTCCAGACGGCTGAACCAGGAACGCATGGGGGGAGCCTCGCGCCGGGCATCGAGGAGTTCGATGCGGGTGAAATAGCGAAACGAGCGCGGGTCAAAGGCGGAAAAGAGCGTGGTCTGGTCGCAACCGAACATGATCAGGTCGGTTTCCATGGCGTTTCGGTTCATCTTGATCCGATACGCATCCTTGCCGGTCTGCTTCTTGTCGATGGCCCAGACAGCCGAGCCGGTGTCGGGATCAAACCGGAAACCTTCGATGACGGCTTTGTCCAGCACGTACTTCTTGTTGGCCAGCCCACCCACCCGAAACTGGCCCCGGGCGTCGGTTATGGCGTAAAATCGGGTCTTGCCCTGGTAGACGCACACCACGGTGTCGGGAGCCGCCCGGTCAGGGAAGAGCTCCCCCTGGCGGATGAAGTTGACGCGGCCGGTGAGGCTTGAAAAGACGTTTCGCGGCCGCTTCTCGCCCACCTCGAAATCCGCCCGGGTCATGGCCGTCAGCACCGTCGTCACGAAACGGCTCTGGCGGGCCAGGGAGTCAAAATCCACCAGCCCGGGGGTGTCGCCCGGAGTGCCCCAGGCCAGCCGGGCGTCGTTGACCGTGGCCAGGGTGAAGCCGAGGACGCCGGCGATATTGCCGAATTCGCCGCCCAGGGCCGGCCGGTCGGGTAAAAGCCCCTGCCAGGGGTGCTGGCGGTCGTCGCGCATCCCGTCGCGGTAATAGCCGGCCGGCAGCCCCGCTTCCCTGGCTGCGGCTTCGGCTGCGGCGGCAAGGGATCGGTTGATGCGGCCGTAGGCCTGACCGGGATTGACGTCGGGCTTGACCTCAAAGGCAAAGCCTTTGCAAAAGCTCCCCACCCCGTCGCCGTGGCTGGACAGGTGGAGCGAGGCCTGGGCCACAATATCGCGGTCGCCCACGAGCTTTCGCAGCTCCCGGGCGCTTTCCACGCAGTCGGCTTCGGCCTGGGCTCCGGACCGGGCGCGCAGCAGACGGGCCTTGGTCGCCGGGAGGAGTTCGAGGAGGGCCTGGACCTCGGCCGGGGGAAGCGCACCGAAATCCTCGCGCCACATGAGCCGGCGCAGATCGGCCCGGCGGGCGGCCAGGGCGGCGATGGCCGCTTCGTCGCGGCCCTGGCCGGCCAGGCGCAGGTGCATAAGGCGCGTGGTGACGCTGTCCACTTCGTCTTTGAGGCTTTCAAGCAACGTCTCGCGCAACGAGGCCTGGCCAAGCAGGGCCACAGTCCCGTCGCCGCCGGCGGCCAGAACCTCCAGGGAAGCCAGCACGGCATCGGTCTGGCGCACGCTTTCTTTGATTTCCCGGGACTGGCCGCGCAGATCTTTGCCCTTGCCGCGAAGGGCGGCGAAAAATTCCCGCAGTCCGGCCAGGGACTGGCCGCGCCCGGAGGTAGCCACCAGCAGCGTCGGCCGGGCCGGCGGATTTTCGGCCAACTGCCGGGCCAGACGCACGAGCGTGGCCACCGAGGCGGCCTCGTCGGCTCCCGGAGCCTGCCCCGGGGCATAGGCCGCGGCATCGTAGGCGGCGTCCACCACGGCAAGCTGGCCGGCCAGGGCCGGATCGGCGCCAGGGATGAGGATATGGACGTTTTGCGCCACCACCGGTTCCCAGGCGGCCGTGGCCGCCACGGTGGCGGTCGGGCCGTCGGCGTTGCCGCGAAGGGTTTGGTAGTCGCCCAAAAGCGCTGCCGCGTCCCCGGCGGTGATGCGAAAGCGAGGGAACCGGATCGGAGTCAGTTCGAACTTGTCGCGAAAGACGCCGTTGTCGGCCGGCTGCCCGGCCGGGCTGTCGTCCACATAGACCAGGGCCCTGGCCCCGAGCTGGGCGGCCGCCTGCCAATTGCGCCCGCTTTTGAGGTCCATGAGCACAATGGCACCCTTGACGGCACTCCCCTCAAAATCACGGTAGTCGCCCTGGCCGGCATAGACCACCGGGCCGGCAAGCCCGGCCGGGGGGACCGAGCCCGGCGTGAAAGCATTGAGCGCCAGGGGGGTCAGGGCCGCCTGTCTGCCGCCGGGCACGGACAAGGTGGCCCGGCCGTGGACCATGGCCGGGGCGCGGTAGGACAGCCGCCCCACTTCGCCAACGCCAAGGCTTTTGAAAAAGGCTTCCAGGGCATCGGCCGCCACCCGGCTGCCCGGGGTTCCCGGGGAACGGTCGCCAAGACTGGCCAGGGCGTCGATGACGGCCCGGTCGATGTCGGCGTCGGCCGCGGCCAGCCAGGCCTCGGCCAGGGCCACGCCCTGGGAGGATGCGGCCTCGGCTTTCTTGGCCCGCTTGGCCGCGGCCGGGCCGGCCGTGAGCAGGACCAGCCACAGGATGGCCAGAAGGACGAGACAGGCACGGCCGGGCAGGGTCCGGCCCGGGAGAGATGGGAGGGGCTGGCAGGACATCCGGGCTCAGGCCTCCCTGGTTCCGATGCCGCCGACCGTAATATTGAGCTGGTCGCGTTCCTCGATCTTGTCGATGCGGCCGTCGCGAATCCAGACCACCCGGTCGGAAACGTTGAGCATTTTATAATCGTGGGTGGCGGAGATGACGGTGACGCCGCGATCGGAGCTTAAGCGCTTTAAAAGTGTGATGATCTCTTCGCCGGTGGTCAGGTCCAGGTTGCCGGTGGGTTCGTCGGCCAGGATGATGGCCGGAGTATTGGCCAGGGACCGGGCAATGGCCACCCGCTGCTGCTGGCCGCCGGAAAGCTCCTGGGGCCGGTGGGCGTGGCGTTCGCGTAGCCCGACCAGGCCAAGCAGTTCCAGGCCCTTTTCCGTGGCCTCGTCCTGGGAAGCGCCGGCAAAGGTCATGGGCAAGGTAACGTTTTCCAGGGCGGTCATCACCTGGATGAGATTAAATGTCTGAAAAATATAGCCGATCTTGCGGTTTCGCAGCCAGGCCAGCTCGTAGGCGTCGAGCTGGGCAATGTCCACCTCGTCGATGAAGACCTTGCCGGTGGAGGGCTTGTCCAGGCCGCCGATCATGTTGAAAAGCGTGGACTTGCCCGACCCCGACGGCCCCATGATGGAGAGATATTCCCCGGCCTTGATGGTCAGGTCCACGCCGCGAAGGGCCTGGACCACTTGCGTGCCCATGGTAAACGTCCTGGCCACGCCGGCCACCCGGACGATATTGTGCGCCTCGGCCATAGTCCCCCGCTTCTTCCTTAGCCCGCCCGGCGGGTCATTCCTGGGCCCGCATGGCTTCCACCGGCCGCATTCTGGCGGCGACCGCCGCCGGATAGACCACGCCAAGAAGGCTCAACCCGGCCCCGACGGCAATGGACAGGCCCAGGGTTGCGCCAAGATCGATCATGGAAAGATGGGTTGCGGCGGCAAAACCGAACCGCAAAAGTCCGGCCAACACCCCGACCAGTGCCCCCAGGAGCGCCCCCAGAAAGGACCCGACCAGCCCCTGCATCCCGGCTTCCAGGAGGAACAGACGCAGGATGAAGCGGTCAAGCGCCCCCAGGCACTTCATGGTGCCGATTTCGCGAAACCGCTCGGTGACGGCCATGAGCTGGGCGTTGACGATGCCGACGGTGCAGACCAGCAGCGACAGGATGACGATCCAGCGTTCCTTGGGACTGGTTTGCAGGCGGGCGGCTTCGGCAGCAGCGGAGACGGCAGCCGACGGCAAAGCCGGCAGATCGTAGCCGGCCTCGACCAGGGCCAGACGCAATTGCGGGTCCCCGGAGCGCAGCAGGCCGCCGGCCACGTCGGAACCGGTGAGGGTGAAACTCAAAAAGGCCACGGCCAGCACCAGACTGGCCACGGTGATCATAGACCGGAAAAACCGGACCTGAATACTTTTAAGGCTGATTTCCAGGGACTTGCGAAAGGGCAGGACCACCTGTCTGGCCACTTTTGGCCCCCGGCCCGCTTTCGGTGCAATCGCGCCATCTGGCTGCGCCATGCGTCCACCCGATTTTGGCCGCGTCGGGCCGAAGTCTGCATTTTCGCCCGGTCAGGGCCTCGCTACAACCGAACACAGGAACGCTGCCAACGGACTTCGCCCGGCCTTGTCCCGCACCAGCCGCTCCAACGGACAGGAGACGCCCACACCCTTTCTTCGGCCGCGGCAGCCTTTGGGCAGGCCTCCTGAAGGGACTCTCTTCTTGTGACAGAAACCACCCCCCTTGCCAAGGCAGGGCCGGGACCGGAAGGTGACGGTCTGCTTATTTTTTCGGGCGGCGCTTGGGAATTTCGATGCCGTATTTCTGGATCTTGTAATTGAGCGCCCGGCGGCTGACGCCCAGAAGCGGCGCGGCTTCCTTCTGGACCCAGCCCGACTGTTCCAGGGCTCGCACGATGGCGGCCTTTTCACTCTGGTCCAGGGACAGGTTGTCCGGGGAACGGTCCGGACCCTTGCCGGCCAGGGGGAGTTGCAGGTCCTGGGGGGCCAGGACGCTGTCGGTGCAAAGGACCACCCCGGCCTCCAGGGCGTTTCGCAACTGGCGGACGTTGCCGGGCCAGGGATAGGCGGTTAAGTAGGCCATGGTCTCGACCGGCACGGTCACCGGCGGCATTCCCTGGGCGGCGCAGAACTGGCGGGTGAAATGCTCGGCCAGGATGGGGATGTCCTCGCGGCGCTCGCGCAGGGGCGGCACGTTTATCGTCACAACCTTGAGGCGATACAGCAGGTCTTCGCGGAAAATGCCCTCGGCCACCTGCTCGAAGATGTCGGCGTTTGTGGCGGCAATGACCCGGCAATCGACCTGGATTTCGCGCACGTCGCCGATGCGCCGGATCTTGTGGTTTTCCAGGACGCGCAGAAGACGAATCTGCATTTCCGTGGAAATATTGCCTATCTCGTCGAGGAAAAGCGTACCCAGGTTGGCCTGTTCGATGAGGCCCTTTTTGTCCTTGACCGCGTGGGTGAACGAGCCCTTGACGTGGCCAAAGAGCTCGGATTCGAGCAGGCCGGCCGGGGTCGAACCGCAGTCCACGGTGACCAGGGGACCGTTTTTGCGGGTGCTGCGGCGGTGGATCAGGTTGGCCACCAGCTCCTTGCCGGTGCCGGATTCGCCAAGGACCAGGACGTTGACGTCGCGCGGGGCCACCCGCTCAATCATGGCAGCCAGATCACGCATGGCCTGGCTTGTGCCGACCAGCCCGGTTTCGCCGAGTTGCGCGGCCCGGGCGGCGTCAAGGCCGGCCGCCTTGGCAAAGACCTCGGTGACCCGTGTGAGCAGTTCCTGGCCGTCAAAAGGCTTGGTCAGGTAATCCACAGCCCCGTGCTTGATGGCAAAAACGGCTCCGGAGATGCTGCCGTGGGCGGTTAAAAAGATGATGGGAAGCTTGATGTTGCGCTTCTCCATCTCCTCAAGCATCCGCATCCCGTCCATGCCGGCATCCGGATGTCGGAAATGACCAGACGCACGGTCTTTCGCGACAGCACGTCCAGGGCTTCCAGGCCGTCGGTGGCCGTGATCACGTCATAGCCGGCCGAGACGAGACGCACCTCCAGGACTTCGAGGATGTGCGGATCGTCGTCAACGACCAGGATGGTCTTGCGGGTCTGCTGCGCGCCTATGCTCATGGGTGCTTCTGGTCGGCCGGCCGTGGCCCGGCCGGATCAGTAATTGCTGAGACCCTTTTTCTTTTCCTGGATCTGCTGGTGGATCGACTCCAAAGCCTTGACCTGTTGCTGCAGGCTTTTTCGCACCTGGTCCTCGCGTTCGGTCAATTTCCTGCCGCACTCCCGTTCCAGGGCCGCCTTTTGTTCCTTGAAGGCAAAGGCCGGCTTGAACGATTTGACGACGCCAAGCAGGAACCGGGCGTCCTCGCCGCTGCCGCCGGGCGGGGATTTTTTCGCCCAGGCATCGAACAGGTCCAGGGCGGCGGAGAGTTCGGCCTCGCTGCCGGCCTGGGCCAGTTTGACGGCGGCCATGGCGAACAGGGCTCTTTGCCGCACGTCCTGGTCGGTTTCAACCGCTGCAGCCTCGCGCCAAAGGGTCATGGCCCGCTTGACCTCGCCGGATTCGTAGGCGCGTAGCCCCCGGTCGTAGGCCGTCTCCCGCTCGATTTTGCAGATGATCACTTCCTTGGACGGCGCCGGCGGCGGCACCGGCGCGACCACGGGAACCGGGGCCGGTTCGTGACGGGCGCAGCCAAGCGCCACAACCAAGGACAGCCCGCAACAGACGCGGACAGCGGTCGTTCCGATACGGTGCAAAACACATTGGGCCATACTACGCTCTTGCCCCATCCACTGGAATTGTAAAGTAAAAAGTGCAGCCTTTGCCGGGCAGGCTGGACAGCCAGATATTGCCGCCATGGGCCTCGACGATGGTCTTGGCGATGTTGAGGCCAAGGCCTATGCCATCGGTGGTGCGCTTGGTGCGCACCCCCCGGTAATACTTGTTGAAAACGTGGGACTGCTCCTCTTCGGGAATCCCCGGCCCCTCATCGGAAATGCTGACCAGGAGCTTTTCGCCGCCGTCGGCCATCTCCACCCCCACCCGCACCGTACACTCGGGCGGGGAAAACTTCACGGCATTGCCGACCAGATTATAGAGCGCCTGGCCAAGAAGCTCCCGGTCGCCAACCACCGAGACGATGTCCGGGGCCACCCGGGGCGACAGGGCAATGCCCTTGGCCTCGGCGGCCGGCCCGGCTTTTTCCAGGGTTTCCCGCAGCAGTTCCTCGGGATTAAACGTCACCGGGGCCAGATCGACAATCTGGGAAGCCATGCTCGACACCTTGAGCAGGCTGGTCAGCATGGCCGAGATGCGCTGGAGTTCGTCGCTGGCGATGTCGAGAAAGCGCTTTTGCCGCTCGTTGACGTCGCCAAGCACCCGTTCGCGCATGAGGTTGACGGATTCCCGGATGGAGGTGAGCGGGGTCCGGATCTCGTGGCTGACCATGTCGATGAAATCGGCCCGCATCCGCTCCTCTTCCTTCAGGCGCACGGTCATGTCGTTAAAGGCCGCGCCCAGTTCCCCCAGTTCATCCTTGGACAGCACCCGGATCGGTTCCAGGCGGCCGTCGCGGGTATAGGCCCGGATGCCCCGGCGCAGTTCGCGCAGCGGACGGCTCAGGGAATAGGTGAGAAAGAGCACGCCCAGAAGGCCGACGCCGATGGAAATGGTCAGTCCGGAGACGCCCCGGTTGACGGCCACTTCACTGATGCGAAACAGCTCGCGCATCCCGGATTCCAGCACGCGTTCGTTGTCCTGGCGGGCGCTGACCACGATACGCATCCACTGGTTGAGCCTGTCCTGGTCGATCCACGGTTCTTTGGACAGATCCCTCCCCTGAGCCAGATCGGGAAAGGTCTGTCGAAACTCGGCATGGAGCTCTTCCCAGGCCGAAAACCCTTCATAGCGGAACCACAAAATGCTCCAGATGGCGTTTTTATATTCGGAAAGTGCCGCCATGAAGTTCTTTTTGTATTCTTCGGAATGGAGGATCTCGTACTTCTTCTGGTTTTCCTCCATGACAAGGAGGCTGTCCACCAGACGCTGGGAAATGGTGAGCACCTCAAAACGGACCTTGACGATGTCCCGGGAAATGTTGACCGAGTCTTTGATGTAGATCAGCAGCGTGGATATGGTGAAATAGGCAACAATCATGATGCCGATGAAGACCACCAGCAGCTTAAAAAGGATGCCGTAATGCTTGATGGGCTTTCGGGACAAATACATGGTCGCGGATCCACGACGCGGGGAGGTTGGCAACAGGGCTGGCGGCCCGCAGCCGCCGGCCCCGGACGCTATTTGGCAGCGAAGATTTCCTGTTCGAGCACGTGGGGACGCGACAGATTGGTGAGGACCAGGCGTTGGCTGCTCGCAGCCGTCAGGATCACCTTGCCGTAGCCGAAAAGGCCGCCGAACAGTCCCGGCTCGCACTTGACCGATTCGATCTTGCCGAGGTCCAGGGAAAAACTGCCCAACAAGGCATCATCGCACAGTAAGCGTTTATCTGTAAGCCCCACCCGCAGCGTGAAAAAAGAAAACAGCCGCACCAGGGCGACAAGGGTGAGCAAAATGAAAAACACGTAGCGGAAAAGCCACACGCCGACAGTAAGAATCTTCGGCACAAAGCGTTCCAGCTCTTCGGGGACCTTGAACTGCACGAGCTTTAAAAGCGTCGGCTCGCTTGACCACACCACCAACGCCAGGACGAAAAGGACCACAGCCTTGGCCAGCACGATCCAATGCTTGCCCGTCCGGTATCGGATAGTCTCACCTTCAAATACAAGGCCCTTAAGGCTCATGGCATCCCACTCCCACGCAGTTGCTTCGATCCGGTCCCTCTGCACGCACGAACCGGCGACGATTTATGAGCGTATCCGAAAAGGACGGCCAAAGCAAAGCCTTCCTGGCCCCCGCGCCGACCGGCTGGAGCAACGGTGTTCCCAGTCACGCTCAAACACCAACGGTCACGCCCCCGGCCCCCTTTTCGTCTTTTCTTGCGCAACTTCCGCGCGTCCACTTGGCAACACGCCCGGTCAAATCAAACTTACCCCAGGTGGGTTTCCAAAGGGCACTGCCCTTTGGCCGCCGGAGGCTCTCTTCCTCTTCTCTCAAACGCCGGCGGCAGTGTCAGATCGCCGCTGCCCAGGCCGCAACCGCCAGGCCAAGGGCCAGCGCGCCCCAGAGCATCTGGGCCGCCGGCCCCGGCCGGTCCCGGCCGGCAAGCCAGAAGCCGGCAGCCAGGCCAAGGGCGGCCCCGGCCAGAAATCCGAACAAATGGCCGGCCAGATCCACCGGCCCGCCCTCTTCGCCGCCGGCCCCGAGCATGGCCAGCAGCATGAGCGCCGCCCCGGCCGGGGCTGAGCGGCGAAAGGTCAGCGGCGGCCAGCGGCTGGCCAGACGCACCCCGCCCAAAGCGCCAAGAGCCCCGAAAACGGCGGTGGAGGCCCCGAGAAAATGCATCCCCGGCCCCTGGATAAGGACTTTGAGCACATTGCCGCCGGCTCCGGCGGCCAGGGCCAGGGCAAAGCCCAGGCCCACCCCGGTTTCGCGACACAAGAGCGCCAGAAAAAGCGCTCCGCTGACGGCATTGCCAAGCAGATGGGCCGGATCGGCGTGCAGGGAAAGGGCGGTCACCGCCCGGTACCACTGCCCGGCCAGCATGGCGGCCGAATCCCCGGCACCCAGGGCCTTCCAGGCCACACGCCGGCCAAAAAACAATCTCTCGCCCAGGAGAAAGCCCCAGGCTGCCGTGACCAGGCCCATGACGGCCAGCACGGTCGGCCAGACCTGGGGGCGCACCAGCTCGGCCTCGGGGTCGGGCAGGACCACGGCCTGGCGTTCGGCTGCGTAGCCGGCCAGTTCGGCAAGCGCCTCCTCGGCCCGGCGGCGCGGCACGAACAGCCGATAGCCGCTGCCCTGGCGGCGGATGGCGTGGGGGATGCTCCGGGAGGTCAGGATCAGGTCCCATTCCCGGGCCCGGATGGCCGTGGCCGGGCCGGGGTGTCCGGTGACGGCCTGGGTCAGGTCGCGCTGGCCGGGCCGGGGCCACAGGGATGGCCGGGGGGTGGGCGGAAGCGGCCGTCTGGGAAGGGCAGGACGCGGCGAATCCGTCACGCCGGGGACTCCTGGCGGGCGGGCGGACGCAAAAAACGACTGTTGTGCAGCATACGTGGCTCACTCTATGATGGATGCCCGACGCTTCGCAATCCCTGTGAAAGGCCCTTGCCGCCGCCGAGGCGCTTCTGATAAGGCCCGGGCATGAACCAAGACCGAAAACCCATCTACTCCGTCTTTCTCCTGCTCATTTTGGCCACAGCCCTGATCCTGGCCTGTATCGTGCTGCATCCTTTCGTCAATATTCTCATTGTCGGCGTGGTCCTGGCCGCTCTTTTCCGCCCGGTCCATCGCCGTGTCACCGGGCTGTGCGGCCCCCACAAAAACACCCTGGCCGCCCTTTTGACCACCGGCCTCATCTTCACCTGCATCATCATCCCGATCTTTTTCTTCCTCGGCTCCCTGTTGGCTCAGGGGGTGCAATCGGTCAACGCCCTGCAAACCCAACTGGCGTCCACGGATTTCAACAAGCTTTTCAGCCATGACTCCATCGCGCCCTACATGGACTGGGTCCAGGAGCACCTGCCCTTCCTGGACATAAAAAAACTGGCCCTGCAGGCCGATCTTATCGATATTTCCAAAAATGCCGGGCAGGTCCTGCTCGACAGCGGCACCCGGGTCATTGGCAACTTCTTCGTCTTGACCATGAATTTTCTGATTCTCATGTTCGTGCTGTTTTTCCTCATCCGTGACGGCCACGCCATGCTGGCCCAGCTGCGCTATCTGGTGCCCCTGACCAATGACCAGGAAAACCGGATCATCCGCCAGCTCGACGACATCTCCAAGTCCGTCATCCTCGGGGCCTTCGTCATCGCCCTGGCCCAGGGGCTGGCTGGCGGCATCGGACTTTTCATCGTCGGCATCCCGCCCTTTTTCTGGGGCTGCATGATGGGCTTTGCCTCGCTTATACCCGTGGTTGGCACGGCCATTATCTGGCTGCCCGTATCCATCTACCTGATGCTGACCGGCCAGTGGCAGTGGGGCCTGTTCATGATGGCCTGGGGTGTGGTGGTCATCTCCAGCATCGACTCCTTCATCCGGCCGCTGCTCATGCAAAACCGGTCCAACATGTCCACCTTCTGGGTGTTTCTCTCCATCATCGGCGGCATCAAATTCTTCGGGGCCCTGGGCATCCTCTACGGCCCCCTCATCCTGGGTTTCGCCATGGTCATGCTCACGCTCTATGCCGAGGACTACCGGCATGTGCTTGAGGAGCGAAACCTGGTGTTGGCTCCCGGCTCCTCCACGGAAACATTGCCGGAAAAATAACCTCCCGCACAGCTTCCCCGGTCGGGCCCATGGACGCCAGGGAGTGGTTTGCCGGGGTGGTGCCGCCGCCCATGAAAACGCCTCCAGACGCCCCAAAGCCCTGCCCCGAACGCCGGACATGAAAAAGGCCCCGAAACGGGGCCTTGCCAAACGAAACCGGGCGACCCTTGCGGGCCGCCCGGTCGTCAGACAGGACACTTCACTTCTTTGGTCGATCCGGGGCCGGCCAGGGGGCGGAAGCACTTCTTCCCGCCACCGCAGATCGGGCATTTCCAGCCCTCGGGCAAATCCTCGAAAGAGGTTCCGGCCGGGACCTTGCCTTTGCGGTCGCCACGGTCAGGATCGTAGATGTAGCCGCAATTGGTGGTCTGACATTGCCACATATTTTCAGGCGCGGCCATGTTCGCTCCTTGCTGCGTCACGCGATGCGACCGAAAATCGGCTAGTCGACCTTGAAAAACGCCTTGGCCAGGGCCTGGCATACCGGGCACTTGTCGGGAGCCGCGCCGGCGATGGTGTAGCCGCACACCGAGCAGACATACCAGTCCTCGGCCGGGTAGCCGGCGGGATCGTTGGCGGCCTTGGCATACAGATTGGCGTGGAGTTCCTCGACGGCGTTGGCGAAGGTGAAGCCGCGCTCGGCCGCCTTGTCGCCCTCGGCCTTGGCGTCCTCGATCATGCCCGGGTACATGTTCTTGAATTCGTGGGTTTCGCCGGCGATGGCGGCCTTGAGGTTCTCGGCCGTGGTGCCGATGCCCTTCATGTTGCGCAGATGGGTGTGGGCATGGACGGTTTCAGCGGCAGCAGCAGCCTTGAACAGCTTGGCAACGCCAATGAGTCCTTCCTTCTCGGCCTGGGCGGCAAAGGCCAGATACTTGCGGTTGGCCTGGGACTCGCCGGCAAAAGCTTCCTGCAGATTTTCCATGGTCTTGGTCATCGTTTTTCTCCTTGAGAGGGTCTTAATGGTTTTCGGGGGTACGGCCGAGACAGGCGTGGCAGATGCCGCGAACCAAGACCTGGGCGTCGCGGATGCGTCCCCAGGCCGCAAGCTGCGGCGGCAGATCGCCAAGCCCGGCCCCGGGCATGGTAAAATCCTCGATGCGGCCGCACGTCAGGCACACCAGATGGTGGTGCGGACTGGCATCGCCGTCAAACCGCCCTTCCTCGCCGCCCGACGGCACCCGCGTCACCAGCCCCCGCGTTTCCAGGGCGGCCAGGGTCCGGTAGACCGTGTCCAGGGAAATGGCCGGAGCCTCCCCCCGAACCCGCCGCCAGACCATCTCGGCCGAGGGGTGATCCCTGGCCTCGACCATGGCCTTGTACACCAGATAGCGTTGGTTGGTAAACTTCAGTCCGCTTTGGGCGAAAAGTTCTTTCAGGGCTTCGATGGTCATAGGTATTATTCCTATTTGCTGTTGATTCCTATTTAAGAAAGAAGCCCCGGCCCGTCAACCCCTATTTTCCGTTCCCCGAAAAAATCACATCCACCACAGCCGCCCGGCCCGCCACAGGCCGGACAGCGGCATGGGCCGGCCCCGGGCAAGTTTCTTGGCCAGGTAGAGAAAGAGATAGGCCGCAGCCAGGGCGTCATGCCGGGCGTCATGGGCGGCAAAGGCCGGCAGGCCGTAGCGCCGGCAAAGGGCCGGCAAAGTGAAACCGGTCTGTTCAAGCTCCCCCCGCCTTCCAGGGTCAGGCGTTTTTCCTCGTAGGCCATGGCCAGACGCAGGGTGTCGATGCAGGGGGCAGCCAGTTCGCCGCCAAAATAGCGCCGACTGGCGGCATTGAAAAAAGCCATGTCCAGATCCACATGGTGGCCGATGATGACGGCCGGACCGATGAATTCCAGCAGCCCGGCCAGGGCCTCGGCCATGGGCGGGGCCGAATCCAGGGCCGTGGCGGTCAGGCGGTGAATGAGCGAGGAATCGCGCGGCACGTCCCGGTCCGGGCGCACCAGGGTGGCGTAGGTCTCGCCGGCCATGATGGACAGCCCGCGCAAGCGCACCGCCGCCACCGACACCACGGCGTCGCGGCGGGGATCAAAGCCGGTCAGCTCGGTATCCACAGCCACGAACGGCAACGCATCGAGCAGCATTCGGGGATCGCGGCCGGCCTGGGCGGCCCGGTGGGCGGCCAGCACGCCATGGGCCTCGCCCGACGACAGACCGCGAGTCAGGCGGGCAAGGAGTCCGGACAGCCAGGGCATCACCGGCCCTCCCCTGCCCCAAAGCCGGCCAGCAAGGCCAGGCGCAGGGCCTCCACCGCCCCGAACGCGGCCCGGTATTCCTGGCGCCGCCGGGCCGAGAGCGCCCCGGGCCGGCTCACCACGTCAGGGTCGCCGGCCTGGCCGGCAAGGCGGGCCAGAAGCCGTTCGCCCTCAAAAAAGGCAAAGGCGTCCAAAACATGTTGCACCACCGGACCGGGCAGGTGACCGGCAGCGGCCAGGGCTTGCAGCCGGGAGACCGTTCCCGGCCCGGGCGCGCCCCAGAGCAGTCCGGCCAGCCGGGCCATGGCCACGACCGGCCGGGAGCCCCGCTCGGCCACGTCGAAAACCGCGGCAAACCCACCCTGGCGCTCGGCCAGCCGGCCCTGGTGGATGCCCAGGGGAGCCGGCCGGGCTAGCCGGTCGGCCAGCCAGGAGGCCAGGAGGGCCGGTTCGGGACGGCATCCGGCCAAAACGCACCGCACGTCCTCGCCAAGCCCGGCGTCTCCGGCCGCCACCCGGGCGTCCAGACGCGCGCCATACGGCCCGGCCTGCAAAAATGCGCCGAGTCCGGCCATATCGACTGGTCCGGCCAGCTCCGCGCCGCCCAGGCCGCACGCCTTAAGCCGGTCGGCCAGGACCGGGAACACGCCACGGCAATAAGTGTCCATGGCCCGGGCCAGGATATCGTCGCCGCCGCAATCCGACACGACGGCCAGGGATAAGCCCTGGCCCGGCAGCATCTCCCGCCGGCCGGCCGGTCCCAGGGCCAGCCAGCACCACCGGCCCGGCGGCGGGCCGAATTCCCGCACGAGCAGAGCGAGCAGCCGGCCAAGCACCCCCTGGGCCGTCATGGCGAGCAAGCCGCCGACGGTTGCGGCCGTGGCCCCGCGCGCGGCCAGGGCAGCGGCCAGGGGGACCGAG